>NZ_JADQDD010000132.1 GCF_019263595.1 Pseudonocardia sp. KRD291
GGGGTGGCCGGACCGGTCGCGGGGGCGGACCGGGTGACCGGCACGTCGTGGGCGGGGTCGGTGTCGGTGACGTCGGCCAGCGCCCGCCGCGCCCGGCCGAGGATCTCCTCGCGCGCGCTCATCGACCGGCTCCGCGGCCGTCCGTGCCGCCCTGAGTCGTCCCGCCCTGAGTCGTCCCGCCCTGAGCCGTGCCGCCCTGAGCCGTGCCGCCCTGAGCCGTGCCGCCCTGAGCCGTGCCGCCCTGAGCCGTGCCGCCCTGAGTCGGGCCGCCCTGAGCGTGCCCCGGTGGTGCGGCGTCGCGCCGCCCACCGTCGGTGCGCCCCCACCAGGCACGGAACGACTCGGGAGCCGGGATCGGGACGTCGCGCGAGTCCGCCCACGCCGAGGCCGGGCCGGGCAGCGCGCCCAGCATCGGCGCCCCACCGGGGGCCCCGTGCCCGCCGAACCTGTTCAACAGGCGCCCGCCGAGCCCGGAGAGCTTCTCGGCCGCACCCGTCCGCGCGGACGAGCTCAGCGTCCACGATGCCGCCTTCATCGCCATGTCCTGCACCGACGGCAGGCCGGGCGCGGCCTTGTGCGCGTCGACGACCTCCGAGCGCAGGTGCACCAGCACCTCCGGGATGTCGATCCGGACCGGGCAGACCTCGAAGCAGGCCCCGCACAGGCTCGACGCGTAGGGCAGCGAGTCGGTCTGGGCGTCGTGCCCGACCCCGCGCAGCATCGGGGTCAGGATCGCCCCGATCGGGCCCGGGTAGACCGAGCCGTAGGCGTGCCCGCCGGTCCGCTCGTAGACCGGGCACACGTTCAGACACGCCGAGCAGCGGATGCAGCGCAGCGCCTGACGTCCCACTTCGTCGGCGAGGACGTTCGTGCGGCCGTTGTCCAGCAGCACCACGTGCATCTCCTGCGGCCCGTCGCCGGGGGTGACCCCGGACCAGGTGGAGGTGTAGGGGTTCATCCGCTCCCCGGTAGAGGAGCGGGGCAGCAGCTGCAACATGACGTCGAGATCCTGGAACGTCGGGAGCACCTTCTCGATGCCGACCACCGATACCAGCACCTCGGGCAGGGTCAGGCACATCCGCCCGTTGCCCTCGGACTCGACGACGGTCAGGGTGCCGGTCTCGGCGACCGCGAAGTTCGCGCCGGACACGGCCACCTTGGCGCGCAGGAACTTCTCCCGCAGGTGCGCCCGCGCCGCCGCGGCGAGCTGCCTCGGCTCGTCGGTGAGGCCTTCGGGCGCGGCCCGGCCTGCCGTGCCCATCTCGCGCAGGAAGATCTCCCGGATCTCCGCGCGGTTGCGGTGGATCGCCGGGACCAGGATGTGGCTGGGCAGGTCGTCGCCGAGCTGGACGATCAGCTCGGCCAGGTCGGTCTCCCAGGCGTCGATCCCGGCGGCCTCGAGCGCCTCGTTGAGCCCGATCTCCTGGGTGGCCATCGACTTGACCTTGACGACCTCGCGCGCCTCGTGCTCCTGCGCGATGCCGACGACGATCTGGTTCGCCTCGTCGGCGTCGCGCGCCCAGTGCACGGTCGCGCCCGCGGCCTGCAGCGACGTCTCGAGCTGCTCCAGATAGTGCGGGAGGTGGCGCAGGACCCGGTCCTTGATCGCGGCGCCGGCCAGGCGCAGCTCCTCCCAGTCGTCGACCTCGCCCACGACACCCGCCCGCTTGGTGCGGATGGTGCCGGTCGCGTGCGCGAGGTTGCGGCGCAGCTGGGTGTCGGCCAGGGCCGCCTTCGCGGCGGTGGGGAAGGCGGGCATCCCGACGAACGTGGCCGTCATTGGGAACCACCGGCCGTCGGCGCGCCGGAGGGGGACGCCGGTTCCCGGGTCGGCGCACTGCCGGCCGAGGTGACGCTGTGCACCACCGGTTCGGTCTGCGCGAGCACCTCGGCCAGGTGCATCACCCGCACCCCGGAACGCTGCCGCGACAGCAGGCCACCGACGTGCATGAGGCACGAGTTGTCGCCCGCGACCAGTACCTCGGCGCCGGTGGAGCGGACGTGGCGGGCCTTGTCGTTGCCCATCGCGATCGACGTCTCCGCGTTCTTCATGGCGAACGTCCCGCCGAAGCCGCAGCACTCGTCGGCGCCGGGGAGCTCCTCGAGGCGGATCCCGCGCACCGCGCGCAGCAGCGACAGCGGCCGGTCGCCGACCCCGAGCATCCGCAGGGAGTGGCACGTCGGGTGGTAGGTGACGCGGTGCGGGAAGTACGCGCCGACGTCGGTCACGCCGAGCACGTCGACCAGGTACTCGGTGAGCTCGTACACCGGCGGCGCGGCCTCGACCCCGCGGACGAGTCCCGGGTCCCCGGAGCGCTCCGCGACCAGGCGGTGCTGGTGGCGTACCGACCCCGCACACGACCCGGACGGCGCCACGATCGCCTCGCACCCGGCGAACGCGTCGAGATGGTTGCGCAGCAGCGGCACCGCCTCGTCGAGGTAGCCGGTGTTGACCATCGGCTGGCCGCAGCAGGTCTGTGCGGCGGGAAAGGTGACCTCGACGCCGAGGCGGCGCAACAGGGTCACGACGGCCTTCCCGGTGTCCGGGAACAGCGCGTCGTTGATGCAGGTGACCATGAGTCCGACGGTCATGACGCCTCCGGTGGTGGGCGGTGGGCTATGGTCCGACCAAGACCAGGACGACAGTAGACGCGGCCGCGCGGGCGCGTCCAGCCGGCGGGGGAGACGTGAGCGGGACCCGACACCCACCCGAGGGCAGGCCCGCGACGTTCGAGCTGGTGCTGCGCCACATCGAGGGGCGGCTCACCTCCGGGGACCTGCGCCCCGGCGACCGGCTGCCGCCCGAACGGGAGCTGGCCGCGCGGCTCGGCGCCGGTCGCCAGTCGGTGCGGGAGGCGCTGCGCGTCCTGCAGGCCCAGGGCGTGATCCGCTCGCAGGTCGGCACCGGGACCGACTCGGGCACGGTGGTCGTGCCGGCCCCGGCCCGCGCGCTGACCCGTCTGCTGCGGGTGCACCTGGCCGTCGACTCGTTCCCGATGCGCGATGTGACCGAGGCGCGGGTGATGCTGGAGCGCTTCAGCGCCGGGCTCGCCGCGCGCCGCCGCGCCGCGCCGGACCTGGAGCGGATGTCCGACGCGCTCGCGGCGATGGACGCCGACCTGGACCGGGAGCGGTTCAGCGACCTCGACACCGCGTTCCACGTGGCGATCGCCGAGTCCGCCGGGAACCGGCTGGTCGGCGAGCTGACCGTGGCGATCCGGGAGTCGGTGCGCGCCACCCTGCTCGGCGCGATGCTCGGCGACGAGGACTGGGCCCGCCTGCGGGATCGGCTCCGCGCCGAGCACCGGGAGATCCACGCCGCGATCGACGGTGGTGACGGGGCCCGGGCCGCGGACCTGGTCGAGGCCCACATCCGCGCCTTCCACGGCCGCGTGCCGCCGACCTGAGCCGTCCGGCGGATCCGGTACAACCCTTGCCAGGGCGCCACCGGACTGCTTAATGTATGCGTATGCACTTGATGCAACGGGACCAGGAGCGGATCACCGGAGCCGTGACGGTGGTCAAGGAACCCGGCCTGCCGGACCGCCCGGAGCAGCGCGACCCGGCCGTGGTCGCGACCGTCTCCGAGATGCTCGGCCGGATCGAGCGCGAGGGCATGGACGCGGTGCTGCACTACGCCGCGGAGCTCGACGGCTACACCGGCACCACGCTCGAGGTCTCCGGTGCCGAGCTGGACCGGGCGGGCGACGAGCTGCCGGTCGCGCTGCGCGAGGCGCTCGACGCCGGTGCCGAGCGCACCCGCGCGTTCGCCCGGATGCAGCGCGCCCGGCTGCAGGACTTCGAGGAGGAGGTGCTGCCGGGCGTGGTCTGCGGGCAGCGCTTCGTGCCCGTCGAGAACGTCGGCGCGTACC
This sequence comes from Pseudonocardia sp. KRD291, assembly GCF_019263595.1. Lineage (GTDB taxonomy): Bacteria > Actinomycetota > Actinomycetes > Mycobacteriales > Pseudonocardiaceae > Pseudonocardia. Next base: position 3,873 of record NZ_JADQDD010000132.1, read on the forward strand.
TGCCCGCGGGGCGCTTCCCGCTGCTGGCCAGCGCGTTCATGACGGTCGGGGTGGCCGGTGTGGCCGGGGTCGGCAACGTCGTGGCCGCCACCCCGCCGTCGCTGCGGGGCCGCCCGCACCCGGCCGTCCTCTACGCGGCGCGGATCAGCGGGGCCGGGGCGGTCTACGCCGTCGGCGGGGTGCAGGCGCTGGGGGCGATGGCGTTCGGGCTGCTCGACGGCGCGCCGTCGGACATGATCGTCGGCGCCGGCAACGCCTACGTGGCCGAGGCCAAGCGCCAGCTCTACGGCCGGGTCGGGATCGACGTGCTGGCCGGGCCGTCGGAGGTGGCGGTCATCGCGGACGACACGGCGGACGCGGCCACCGTGGCCGCGGACCTGCTGGCCCAGGCCGAGCACGGCCCGACCTCGCCGGCGAGCCTGGCGACCACGTCGCGGCGCCTGGCCGAGGAGGTTCCGCGCGAGATCGAGAAGCAGCTCGCCGGCCTGGCCACCGCCGAGATCGCCGGCGCCGCGTGGCGCGACCACGGCACGGTGTACCTGGTCGAGGACAGGGAGACCGCCGCCGAGGTCATGAACACGCTGGCCCCCGAGCACCTCGAGGTGATCGCCGAGGACCTGGACTGGTGGCTGGGCTCGCTGCGCAACTACGGGTCGCTGTTCCTCGGTCCGTGGTCCACGGTGGTCTATGCGGACAAGGGGATGTCGGGGACCAACCACGTGCTGCCGACCGCGCGCGGTGCGCGGCACACCGGCGGGCTCTCGGTCGCGGGCTTCCTCAAGCAGCTGACCTACCAGCGGGCCACGGCCGCCTCGACGCGGGCCCAGGCCGAGCCGACGGTGGCCGTGTCCGACTTCGAGCAGCTCGTCGGGCACCGCGACAGCGCGCAGCTGCGGCTCGACCGAATCTCCACCTGATCCCCGGATCGTGCATCCGTATGAATCGACGGTGCACGTGCGACATTCCCTCGACGAGGAGGTAGCGATGCCCGGATCCCACGGCCGTCGCCGGTGGGGCGCGATCGCCGTCGTCGCCGTCGCCGCGGTACTGCTGTCGGCCTGCGGCGCCGGATCGCGGACGCCCGCCGCCACGGCCGCGCAGGTGCCGTGCGAGTTCCCGGCGCCGCCGTCCGAGGTGAACGTGAACGTGCTGGCCTACAACTCCTCGGCGGTGGACCCGTTCACCAACACGATGGTCAAGAGCTGCTCGCGCAACGGCGTGACGCTCAACCACGAGCCGATCGACTACGCCGGGCAGCAGCAGAAGACCATCGCGACGCTGGCCGGGAAGTACGGCACCTACGACATCGTGGAGACCTACGGGTTCGGGATCCCGCAGAACGCGGCCGTCGGCAAGCTCGTCCCGCTCGACGACATGCTGGCTCGCTACGGGCAGCAGTTCCGGCTCGACGAGCTCAACCCGGACATGCGGCGGGCGATGTCCTACGACGGCAAGCTGTACGGCCTGCCGATGCAGGCCCAGATGTATGTGATGGCCTACCGCAAGGACGTGTTCGACCGGCTGGGTCTGCGCCCGCCGCGCACGTTCGCCGAGCTGCGCAGCGCGGCCGAGACGATCCGGCGCGACGGCGGTATCCAGTACCCGCTGGCGTTGCCGCTGCTGGCCAGCTCGGACATCGCCACCGCCTACGACGCGGCGCTCGGCTCGCTCGGCACCGACTACGTCGACCGCGACACGATGCGGGCGAACTTCGACACCCCGGCGGCCGCGCAGGCCTTCGAGCAGCTCCGTTCGCTGATGCCGGTGATGGACCCGCAGGTCACCACGTTCGCCCAGCCGGCGGTGCAGCAGCAGATGTACAACGGCTCGGCCGCGATCGCGATCATGTTCAGCGGCCGGATGAACGACCTGACCAAGCCGGCGAACAGCCGCTTCGCCGGACAGTTCGCGTTCGCCCCGCCGCCGTCGGTCGCCGGTGGGCCCACGCTCTACAACACCCTCTCGGTCGACGGCTGGTCCATCCCGGCCAACACCGAGGTGGACCCGGACCTGCTGTTCCAGATGATCTCGGCGTCGGTCGGGCCGGAGGCGTCGAAGGCGTCGGTGCCCGGTGCGTTCCCGGCCCGGGCGGGCATGGTCACGCCGCGCAGCAGCCCGTTCGCCGCGGCCCAGCTGGAGTCGATCGGCAAGGCCCCGCCGGCCGAGCCCTACCCGTGGAGCTCGCGGATCAGCACCGCGACCACCTCGGTCGTCGCCGACGTCGTCTCCGGGAGGACCCCGATCCCGGAGGGCACGCGCAAGATGCAGGAGATCGCGACCGAGATCCTGGCCGAGTACCGCTGACCCACTGCGAGGTGATCGTTCGTGCGTAGGCGCGAGTATCTGGGACTGGTGTCCCCCAGCCTGGTCGTCATGCTCGGGCTGCTGGTCTTCCCGCTCTACAAGACCGTGGAGTGGAGCCTGCAGCGGGTGAACTACGGCGAGCCCGGCACGTTCCTCGGGCTGGGCAACTACGCCGAGGCGCTGTCGGACCCCCGGCTCGGCGCGGCTGTGCTGTTCACGGTCGGTCTCACCGCCGCGGTGGTGGCGGTGCTGCTCGTCGGCGGTTACGTGCTGGCGGTGCTGGTGGACAGCCTGGGCCGGGCGAAACCGTGGGTGCTCGGCATCCTGCTGGTGTCCTACGTGATCCCGAACGTCGTCGGGGCCACGATGTTCTCCTGGATGTTCGACTCGAACTTCGGCGGGATCGTCAACCACATCGTCTCGCTGTTCACCGGCACCGAGGTGCTCTGGTTCACCGACCCGTGGCCGAACCGGCTGATGGTCGCCCTGGACACCGTGTGGTTCATGCTCCCGTTCGCGATGCTGGTGATCCTGGCCGGGCTGCAGGGGGTGCCGTCGGAGATCGTCGAGGCGGCCCGGATCGACGGCGCGACCGGGTGGCGGGTGCACTGGCACGTGATCGTGCCGAGCATCCGCGGCGTGCTCGGGTTCGTCGCGATCATCTCGATCATGGACGTGTTGCGGACCTACGACCAGCTCGTCGCGCTCTCCCCGCAGGCGCCCCAGATCGGCAACGAGTCGATCATGCTCTACATCTTCAACGTCGCGTTCCAGGACGGTGGCCAGCAGCTCGGGCTCGGCAGCGCGGTGAACGTGCTGCTGATCCTGCTGATCGTGGTGCTGCTGTCGCCCTTCATCCGCGGGATCGCCAAGGAGGCGCGCCAGTCATGAGCACCCTCGACACCCCGGCCCCGGCACGGGCCGCCGTACCGGAGACCGCAGCGGACCCGCGCCCCCGCCGTTCGCGACGCCGGGGCCGCACGCTGCTCGTCGGCGGCATCCTGCTGCTGGTGTGCTGGGCGATGCTCAGCCCGGTGCTGTGGACCGCGATGGCCGTGACCAAGCCGACCGACGTGGCCTTCCTCGACCCGCCGGTGTTCACCTACACCCCGACCCTGCAGGCCTTCGTCGACCTCTGGCAGACCACGCAGTTCTACAAGTACCTGCTCAACACCGTGCTCGTCGCGGTGGTCAGCACCGTGGTGGCGCTGGTTCTCGGGATCCCGGCGGCGTACGCGCTGTCGCGGACCCCGGGCTGGGTCTCGGCCGCGCTGCTGATCGCGGCGCTGGTGTTCCGGGCGCTGCCACGCTTCGCCGTCGTGCTCCCGATGTACGACATCTCCCGCGCCCTGGGCATCTACGACACCACGTTCGCCGTGGGGGCGGCCCTGGTCGCGATCAACCAGCCGTTCTCGATCTGGCTGCTGCGCAACTTCTTCGCCGAGATCCCCAAGGAGCTCGACGAGGCCGCGATGCTCGACGGCTGCAGCCGGTGGCAGACGCTGCGGCGGGTGATGGTGCCGATGATGGGGCCCGGCATCCTCACCGCCGGGATCTTCATGTTCCTGTTCGCCTTCCAGGAGTACCTGACCGCGAACATCCTCACCGACGTCGTGGCGCGCACCGTCCCGGTGTTCATCGCCACGCAGCTCGGGCAGACGCTGCCGATGTTGCAGCAGGCCGGGGCGGCGGCGATCCTGTTGACGTTGCCGGTGGTCGCGTTCGCGTTCATCGCGCAGCGCTACCTGGTGGCCGGCCTCGGCGCCGGGTCGGTGAAGGGCTGAGCCGCATGTCGGAACCGCTGGTGCTGTTGCCCGGGATGAACTGCTCGTCGCGGTTGTGGGACGGGCTCCCGACCCTGCGCAGGTGGGCACTCCATCCCCGGTTGGGCCGACCGGACATCGACGGGTGCGTCGACGCGCTGCTCGACGCGCTCCCGCCGCGGTTCGCACTCGCCGGGCTCAGCCTCGGCGGGATCGTCGCGATGGCACTGGTCCGGCGGGCCCCCGAGCGGGTCACCCGACTCTGCCTGATCGCCACCAACGCGCGTCCGCCGACCACGGCGCAACGGGAGGCATGGGCGGCGCAGCGGGCCGCGCTCGACGCCGGGCGCTCCGCGCGCGAGGTGCAGCGCGACCTTCTGGACGTGCTGGTGCACCACCGCACCCCGGGCTGCGACGAGACCGTGCTCGCGCTCGCCGACGGGGTGGGGGAGTCCGACCTGATGGCGCAGCTGCTCGCCCAGGACACCCGGGTCGACGAGCGACCCGCCCTGGCGCGGGTCGCGGTGCCCACCCTGGTTCTCGCCGCGGCCCGGGACCGGATCTGCCCGGTCGACCGGCACGAGGAGATGCACGCCCTGATCCCCGGCTCCCGGCTCACGGTGCTCGACGGGATCGGGCACCTCATCCCGGTCGAAGCCCCGGCCGCGGCGGCCGAGGCTCTCGAGGACTGGCTGGGGTGGCCGGTCCCTGCGTAGGCCGCTGCGCGCCCTGCACCACGCCCCGCGCCCTGCACCACGCCCCGCGCCGCGCGCTCGGCATCGCGCCGCGCGCTCCGCGTCGCCGCCGCCGCGTCGCCGCCGCGCGCTCGGCATCACGTCGCGCGCTCGGCATCGCCACGCGGCTGCGGCCGCGGCCGCGGGACGACACTCGGCGCGCGTGGGGACATCCTGCGCGCGGCCCTGCGCGGCCTGTGCGGTCCGCGCGGTCTGCGCGGCCTGCGCGGCGCGCCGTGAATGAATCGCGCCGCGGCCGGCACCAGGCGGCCCGGCGCCTGCGGCCCGTTCCGGGTCGGCGCCGATCACCCCGGCAGTGTTCGTCGGCGGCTCAACCCGCGGAACGCCTCCATCATCACCTGGGTGAGGTTGTGGACGACCATCTGCGCGCCGCCGTCGAAGGACGCCGCCGCGGCATCCGCGCCGCCGGCCAGGTCGGCGCGCACGGTGTGCGCGGTCGCCGGGTCGGCGTGCACCGCGTCGAGCATCTCGGCCACGGTGGGGTCGCCCACCGCGCGTGCTGCGCCCAGGTCGGCGACCCCGACCAGGTAGCCGTCGATCCCGTCGCGGGCCACGATCTCGCCGGCCCGGCCGATCGCCGCGGGCGACTCGAGCATGGCCAGGACCAGGATCGACCCGGCCGTGGCGCGGTGCTGGTCGGCGGTGACCGACCCGAAGCGCCCGGCCCGCGGGTAGGTGGCGAACCCGCGCTCGCCCAGCGGCGGGTAGCGCAGCGCCCGGATGAGCGCGTCCGCCTGCTCGGCCGACTCGACGTGCGGGGCGACGATGCCGTGCGCCCCCTGGTCGAGCGCGCGCTGGGCCAGGTGGTGCTCCTGCTCGCCGATCCGCACCAGCACCGGCAGCCCGTGCGCGTCGGCGTAGGCGATGTGCGTGCGCAGCATCGCGACGTCGTCCGGCCCGTGCTCGCAGTCGACGAGCACGAAGTCCAGCCCGGCCACGGCGAGCATCTCGACGATCTCCTCGCAGGGCATCCGGACCAGAGCCCCGGCCAGTTGCTCACCCGCCCGCGCCCGCGTCCCGATCCGGGCTGTGCCGGGGGCGCTCACGCGATCATCCCTGCGGACAGGTCGACGTCGGCCCCGGTCATGCCCGGTATCGCGAGCAGGGCGACCAGCGCGCGTCCGACCTCGTCGGCGGTGACCATCCGCCCGAGCGCCGCGCGCCCGACGAACGCCTCCCGGGCCTGTTCCACGGAGGTCCCGGTGCGCTGCGCGTCGAGCCGGAAGTTGCGCTCCATCCGGTCGCCCTCCACCGGGCCGGGTGACAGGGAGTTGACCCGGACCCCGCGCGGGCCGACCTCGACCGCGAGACTGGTGGTGAGCCCGAGCACCGCGGCCTTCGAGGCGCAGTACGGGGTGCGCCGCGGCAGCGGCCGCTTGCCGGAGACCGACGAGACGTTGACGACGTCGCCGTCGGCGCGCTCGAGCATGGCCGGCAGGAACGCCCGGGTCACGAGGTAGACGCCCCGGACGTTCGCCGCGAACACCTCGTCCCAGTCCGCGAGGTCGATCTCGTGCAGCGGTGCCACCGGCCCGGCGACGCCCGCGTTGTTCACCAGGATCGAGACCTGCTCGTCGGCGAGGCGGTCGGCGAGGCCGCGCACCGACGCCGGGTCGGACACGTCGCAGACCTCGGCGCGGACGTCCGGGCCGAGCTGCTGCGCGGTCTCGCGCAGCGGTCCGTCGCGGCGGCCCGCGAGCACCACCCGGGCGCCCGCGGTGACCAGGTGCGACGCCATCGCCGCACCCAGCCCGCTGCCGCCGCCGGTGACCAGCGCCGTGCGGCCGCGCACCGGGTCGGTCACGACAGCGCCGCCGCGGGGGCCGACAGTTCGTCGATCCAGCCGATCCGGTCCCCGCCGTGCCGGTGCGCGCGCAGGTCACCGGACCGCGCGTGGCCCTCGAACAGCTCGACCCGCGACGCCCGTCCGCACACCCGGCCCAGCTCGGCGCTCGCGGCCGGGTCCCGCACCTCCTGGTAGGTGACGGTCTTGAGGTACTTCCCGACCCACAGGCCGCCGGTGTAGCGCGCCGCGCCCAGCGTGGGCAGCACGTGGTTGGTGCCGATCACCTTGTCGCCGTAGGAGACGCACGTGTTCTCGCCGAGGAACAGCGCCCCGTAGTTGCGCATCCGCTCCAGTGCCTCGCGCGGACGCGCGGTGAACACCTGCACGTGCTCGGCGGCGAGGTCGTCGGCCACCTGCCACATCTCGTCGGCGTCGTCGCAGACCACGATCCGGCCGTGGTCGCGCCACGCGGGCCCGGCCATGTCGTTCGTCGGCAGGCCCGGAAGCAGGCGCTCGATGAGCTCGAGCACCTCGCGCCCGAGCTCGGCCGAGGTGGTGACCAGCACGGCGGGGGAGTCCGGGCCGTGCTCGGCCTGGGAGAGCAGGTCCACCGCCGTGGTCAGCGGGTCCGCCGTCGCGTCGGCGACCACGAGGATCTCGGTCGGCCCGGCGAACAGGTCGATGCCCACCTCGCCGAAGAGCTGACGCTTGGCCTCGGCGACGTAGGCGTTGCCCGGCCCGGCGATCATGTCGACGGCCTCGACCGTCGCGGTGCCCAGCGCCATCGCGGCCACCGCCTGCACGCCGCCGAGCAGGTGGATCTCGTCGGCGCCCGCCATGTGCATGGCCGCGACCGTGGCGGCCGGGACCTCACCGCGGATCGGCGGCGTCGCGGCGACCACCCGCCCCACGCCGGCCGCCTTCGCGGTCACGATCGTCATGTGCGCGGAGGCGGTCAGCGGGTAGCGCCCGCCCGGGACGTAGGCTCCCGCGGCGCCGACCGGGACGTGCCGGTGCCCGAGCACGACACCGGGCAGTGTCTCCACCTCGACGTCGTGCAGCGATCCGCGCTGGGCCTCGGCGAAGCGGCGCACCTGGTCCTGGACGAAACCGATGTCCTCGACGACCTGCTCCGGCAGCGACGCCACCAGCTCGTCCACCCGCTCCGGGGAGAGCCGGAACTGCTCGGGCTCCCACCCGTCGAACCGTGCCGAGTACTCGCGCACCGCGGCGTCCCCGCGCAGGCGGACGTCGTCGATGATCGCCCGCACCCTCCCCGCGAGGTCGTCGTCCGACCGGGTGTCCTGCGTCCGTACCGCACTCTTCAGCTCGCGCGCCATTCCGCCCTCTCCTGTGTAGCATACGTATGCGCTCAGACGTCAGCAGTGAACGGCGACGAGCGGTGGCTGTCAAGGGGCGGGCGTGTCGCGGAGCGGGTCGCCGGACGGTGTGGTCGCTAGGCTTCGCGCGGTCGAGGAGAGGTGGGAGATGGTCACCAGTCGTGACGTCGCGAAGCTCGCGGGCGTCTCGCAGCCGACGGTGTCGAGGGCGCTCACGGACCACCCGCGGGTGTCCGAGTCCACCAAGAAGCGGGTGCGCGACGCGGCGCTGGCGCTGGGCTACTCCACCAATGCGATCGGGCGGGCCCTGTCGGTGGGCAGGTCCGACCGGATCGGCCTCGTGGTGACCGACCTGGAGAACCAGTTCTACGCGAACATGATCGCGCCGCTGCACCGTGAGCTGGAACAGCACGGCCACGAGCTGGTGCTGATCACCGAGTCGCCCGCCAGCGCCCCGCTGCCCGAGCGGGTCGCCGCCCACGGGCTCGCCGGCGTGATCCTGTCCACGACCACGGTGGACTCGGTCCAGCCGAGCCGGCTGCGCGACCGGGGGATCCCGTTCGTCTACCTGAACCGGACGGCGCCGAGCGCGCGGGCGGACTCGGTGACCGTCGACCCCGAGCCCGGCGTCCGCGAGCTGCTCTCCGAGGCGGTCGCACTGGGACACACCCGGATCGGGGCGATCTTCGGGCCGCGCAACACGAGCACCGGCGAGCAGCGCGAGCAGGTCGTGCGGGCTGTGCTCGACGAGCACGGGCTGGCGCTGGCCCAGCGCGACGTGCTGCACGGGCCGTTCGACTTCGGCACCGGATACGAGGGGCTGCGCACGCTGCACGAGCGCGGGGGCGGCCCGACGCTGCTGCTCTGCGGCAACGACGTGGTGGCGGTCGGCGCCCTGAACGCGGCCGCGGAGCTGGGCGTGCCGGTGCCGGCCGGGATCTCGATCGCCGGGTTCGACGACCTTCCGACGTCGCGCTGGGCACTGGTGCGGCTGAGCACGGTCGCCTACGACCTGGACGCGGTCGCCCGCGAGGCCGCCCGGCTGGTGGTGGCCCGGGTGGCGAAGCCGGACACCGAGCTCGCGCACGTGGTCTACCCCACGCACTACGTCTCCCGGGCCACGGTCGGCGGCCCGCGCGCCTGAGCGGCGCTCGCGGCCCGGTGCGGCGCGGCCTCTTGTCATCGGTTGTGCATACGCATACAGTCGCGGTCGAACCCCACATGGAAGGACGACCATGCCGCTCGACCCCGTCGCGTACCTGCCCTACTCCGACCCGGACGACTTCATCCGCGAGGTCACCGACCGCATCTGGGTGCAGCGCGACGTGTCCTACATCGTCGACAACTACGAGCCGGACTCGATCGTCCACGGCGGCCTCGGCACGGTGACCGGCCGCGACGGCGTCATCGAGGGCAGCCTGATGCGGATCGCCGGCACCCCGCAGCACGTGGGCCAGGCCGAGGACGTCATCTGGGAGGCCCGCGGCGACGATGCGTTCCTCAGCTCGCACCTGGTGTTCTCCGCCGACGAGATCCTGGTCGACGGCGTCGTGAAGCGGATCCGCAAGCGGACCATCGCCAACTGCCTCTACCGCCGCGGCCGGATGGTCGAGGAGTGGGTGGTGCGCGACGAGCTCGCGAGCTGCCTGCAGCAGGGGATCGACCCCGCCGAGGCGGCCCGGGAGCAGCGCTTCCGCGGCTACGAGGGCTCGATGACCGAGCAGGCCCCCAAGGAGGTGCTGGCCGTCGGCGACAGCGGCCCGCGACCGGACGACTTCCGGGCCGAGTGCGAGCGGGTGCTGGAGTTCATCGACGAGGTCTGGAACGCGCGGCGCTACCAGAAGGTCACCGACTACATGCACCGTGACCTGTTCCTGCACACCGTCGGCGACCAGACGGTCGTCCGGCCGGACGGCTACCAGCGCGACCTGCTCGCGCTCGTCGCCCCGTTCCCGGACGCGACCTTCGAGGTCCGCGACGTGCAGACCAACCACGCCGAGCGCTACGCCGGTCTGCGGATCGCGGTGACCTGGGTGATGCGCGGGACCTACCGCGGCACCCCCGACTACGGCCCGCTCACCGGGGGACGGGTCGAGCTGCTCGGCGTCTCCCAGTTCCTCGTGCAGGACGGCCGGATCGTCAAGGAGGTGCGCGTCTACGACGAGATCGCCCTGCGCGCCCAGATCGACGCCGGCCGCACCGACGAGTTCACCGACACCAACATCTACTGAGCGCAGCTTGCGTAGCGAAAATTGATACTGAACCCGCACCACCGAGAGGAAGATCTTCCGATGCACGACACGGTGGTACCCCCGGCGGAGATCGTCCGCCGGACCGTCCGGTACGCCGACTGGGTCCCGTGCAAGGCCGCGTTCATCGACTGCCGCACGCCCGGCTCGGACCGCAAGGACAACTACTCCTTCATCGGCCCCGGCGTCACCCAGAACACCGGGCAGTACGTGAACCTGCGCGAGCCGCACGGGTTCAACCTGGGCGCGGCCGGCATGCCGAACGGCACGACCAACAGCCTGCACCTGCACTTCACCGCCGAGGTCTTCATCAACTTCGGGGGCGACTACCTGCTGCGCTGGGGCCCGGACGGCGGGCAGGGCGAGTACCGCAGCGTCGACGGCGACGTCGTCTCCGTGCCGCCGTGGATCTTCCGCGGCTTCACGAACGAGGGCCCGGACGACGGCGTGCTGCTGACGGTGCTGGGCCGCGACGACACCGGTGGGATCATCTGGGGCCCGACGGTGCTCGAACAGGCCGCCGGGCACGGGCTCTACCTGACCGCGGACAACCGGCTGATCGACACCGTCGCGGGCGACGAGGTCCCCGACGACGTCGCGCTGATCCGGCCGATGGACCAGGCCGAGATCGACCGGCTCGACACCTACTCGGTGGCACAGTTCCGCTCCCGGGTCACGCACGCGGCGGACCGGGTCTGGGTGGACGAGCCGTTCCTGTGCTCGGGCCTGCCCGGCGGGGCGGCCGATCTCAGCCCGGTGATCGGGTACGGGATGCTGGAGCAGCGCGGGGTCGGCCCGCGGCTGCCCGAACCGCACGGCTTCGCACTGGCCTGGCTGCGCGCGGTGCCCGGTGAGGGGATGCTCGCCCACCGGCACGGCGAGACCCAGGTGGTGACGGCGAAGGCCGGGCGCTGGCAGGTCCGGCTCAACACCGGGGCCGACGAGCAGGTCGTCGAGCTCGGCCCGCTGGACTCGCTGTCCGTCCCGCCGGGGTCGTGGCGGTCGTTCACGCTGCTCGACGCCGCTTCCGGCCGGGCCGCCGACGAGGGCACCGGCGAGCTGCTGGTGGTCACCGGCGGTGACGGGCGCACGGTGCTGGAGTGGGCGCCGGACGTGGTGGCCCGGGCCCGGGCCCACGGCCGCGTCCTGGACCCGAACGGCCACCTGGCGCCCGCGGCGGTGCTCGCCGCCGCGACCGAGGACGACTGAGCCGGACATGGGCGGGTCGGTGACGGTCGCGGCGTGCCGGTTCGCCGCGCGTATCGACGCACCGGACCGCGAGATCATGGTCCGGGCGGTGCGTGCGGCGGCGGTGCGCGGCGCCGCACTGGTCGTCGTGCCGGAGCTGGCCGTGTGCGGGTACGCGTTCGGCGACGCCGCGGAGGCCCGGGCCTCCGCGGAGCCGTTGGACGGCCCGACCGTCTCGGTGCTGCGGGAGCTCTCCGCGGAGCTGGGTGTCGTGCTGGTGGCCGGTCTCGCGGAGCTGGGCGCCGACGGGCGGGTGTACAACACGGCCGTGCTCCTCGAGGCGGGCGTGCTGCGGGCGAGCTACCGCAAGGTGCACCTGTGGGGCCGCGAACCGGAGCTGTTCGCCGCCGGATCGGCCCCGCCGCCGGTGCTCGACACCGCTGTGGGCCGGGTCGCGGTGCTGATCTGCTACGACCTGGAGTTTCCGGAGTGGGTCCGCGCCGCGGCGCAGGCCGGTGCCGAGATCATCGCGGCGCCGGTCAACTGGCCGCGGCGGCCGGGGCCGGCGGGCCCGGCCACGGAGCCGCCGCTGGAGGTGCTCAAGGCCAGGGTGGCCGCCGGCACCTACCGGGTGCACGTCGTGGTGGCCGACCGGTGCGGCACCGAGCGGGGCACCTCCTGGTTCGGGGCCGCGCTCGTCTGCACGCCCGACGGTGCACTGGCCGCCGGACCGCCGCCGGCGGCGTCCGACGGTGAGCCGGGGCCTGCGCTGGTCACCGCGGTGATCGAGCCGGCGCGGGCCCGTGACAAGTCCGTCGGCCCG
>NZ_JADQDD010000133.1 GCF_019263595.1 Pseudonocardia sp. KRD291
TCGCAGGAGCGGACTTCGACCGTTCGCTGGATCAGCACATGCGCGAACCCCGATGTGTCGGACAGACTCGGGGGCAGGTGTTCACCCGTTGCCGTGTCGGACCCATCCCCGGAGGTTCTCCCCAGCCATGACCATCCCCGACGTGAACCTGACCGAAGAGACGATCTTCACCTGGGGTGCCCCGCCCCTGAAGTTCGGAGCCGGGGCGGTCGACGAGATCGGCTTCGAGATGGCCGGGTACGGCGCCAAGCGCGTCCTGATCGTCACCGACCCGGGCATCCACGCGATCGGCGCGCCGGAGCGGATCGCGGACTCGCTGTCGCGCAACGGCGTGAGCTCGGAGATCTTCGACGGCGTGCACGTCGAGCCGACCGACGACTCGATGATCAAGGCGACCGAGTACGCCCGCGCGCAGGGCCCGTGGGACGGGTTCGTCGCGGTCGGCGGCGGGTCGGCGATCGACACCGCCAAGGCGATCAACCTGCTGACCAGCGGGCCGGGCGAGCTGATGGACTACATCAACAAGCCGATCGGCAACGCGAAGGTGCCCGAAGGGCAGCTCAAGCCGCTGATCGCCGTCCCGACGACGGCCGGCACCGGCTCGGAGTCGACCGCGATGTGCGTGCTGGACATCCTGTCGATGAAGGTCAAGACCGGGATCAGCCACTGGCGCCTGCGCCCGACCCTGGCCGTGATCGACCCGCTGCTGACGATGTCGCTGCCGCCGGAGGTCACCGCCGCGTCCGGGATGGACATCGTCTGCCACGCCGTGGAGTCCTACACCGCGCGCTGGTACACCTCGTTCGACCGCAAGAAGCCCGAGGAGCGGGTCACCTACTGCGGCTCGAACCCGGTCTCGGACCTGTGGTGCGAGAAGGCGATGGCGCTGCTGGCCCAGTCGTTCCGGGACGCCGTGCACCGCGGCGCGGACGACCTCGAGGCCCGCTCGAACATGATGATGGCCGCGACGTTCGCCGGGATGGGCTTCGGCAACTCCGGCGTGCACATCCCGCACGCCAACGCCTACCCGATCGCCGGCATGGTCAAGGACTTCCGCCCGGCCGGCTACCCGCAGGACGAGCCGATGGTCCCGCACGGCATGTCGGTCTCCCTCACCGCGCCGGAGGCGTTCCGCTTCTCCTTCGAGTCCGCCCCGGACCGTCACCTCAAGGCGGCCGAGCTGATGGACCCGCGCGCGGACAAGCTCAACGACCAGCGCGAGCAGCTGCCCTCGATCCTGATCTCGCTGATGCGCGACATCGACATCCCGAACGGCATCGGCGGCGTCGGCTACACCGAGGCCGACGTCCCGGACCTGGTGCCCGGCACGATGAAGCAGCAGCGCCTGCTGGCCACCTGCCCCAAGCCCCCGACCGAGGACGACATCGCCGACATCCTCACCAAGTCGATCGAGAACTGGTGACCCCCGTGCGCGGACGTCGCTGCTCCGGCAGCGATGTCCGCGCACGGTGCGTCCGGTGTCACAGGAGGGCGTGACCGGCGTCGGCCCCGGCCGGTGGGTAGCGTCGCACCGGGCGAGAGGAGATCTGTTGAGCCTGGACAGCGCACCCGACACGAGCACCACCGGCGGGATCACCCCCGAGGCGAGCGCGGCGCTCGCGAACGACCTGCGCGCCGCGATCGGAGGCGCCGTCCGGTTCGACGCCGGCAGCCGCGCCATGTGGTCGGCCGACGCCTCGAACTACCGCGGCGTCCCGATCGGGGTCGTCTCCCCCCGCGACGCGGCCGACGTCGAGGCCGCGATGGCGGTGTGCCGCCGCCACGACGTGCCGGTGCTGCCGCTGGGGTCGCGCACCTCGATCGCCGGGCAGTCGGTGAACGTCGCGGTCGCGCTGGACCTGCGCACGCACATGGACCAGATCATCGAGGTCGATCCGGAGAGCAAGTCGGCGCGGGTGCAGCCCGGCGTGGTCTGCGACGCGGTCCGCGACGCCGGCAAGCCGCACGGCCTGACGTTCGGCCCGGACCCGTCCACGCACAACCGCTGCTCGATCGGCGGGATGATCGGCAACAACGCCTGCGGTTCGCACTCGGTGGCGTGGGGCAAGACCGTCGACAACGTCCGGTCCCTCGACGTCCTGACCTACCGCGGCGAGCGGCTCACCGTCGGCCCGGACACGCCGCCCGGCGGCCGGATCCCGGACGCGCTGCGCGCCCTGGGCGAGCGCCTGGGCGACGACATCCGCGGCTACCCGGACCTGACCCGCCGGGTGTCGGGCTACAACCTCGACCAGCTGCTGCCCGAGGCCGGCTGGAACCTGGCCAAGGCCCTGGTCGGCACCGAGGGCACCTGCGCCACGATCCTCGAGGCCACCGTCGACCTGGTCGACTCCCCGCCCGCCCGCGCGCTGGCCGTGCTCGGGTTCCCGGACGCCTACACCGCCGCCGACCACGTGATGGTCGTGCGCGAGCAGCGGGGTCCGAACGGCCAGGGCCCGCTGACGATCGAGGGCATGGACGCCGGCCTGATCGCCGCCCTGCGCGCCCAGCGGCCCACCGAGACCACGAGCCGGATGCTGCCCGAGGGCAGGGGCTGGCTCTACGTCGAGGTCGGGGGCGAGACCCGGGACGAGGCGGAAGCCGCCGCGGAGACCGTCGCCGCCGCGATGAAGCCGTACACGGTCTCGCACCTGGTGGTGTCCGAACCGGCGCAGATGGCACAGCTGTGGCGGATCCGGGAGGAGGGCGCCGGTGTCGTCACCCGATCCCCGGACGGCGGCGAGGCGTGGCCGGGCTGGGAGGACTCCGCGGTCCCGCCGGAGCGCTTCGGCGCCTACCTGCGCGAGTTCGACAAGGTGCTCGAGCGCAACGGGCGCCGGGGCGTCTACTACGGGCACTTCGGCGACGGCTGCCTGCACGTCCGGATCGACTTCGACCTGCTCACGAAGCCGGGGATCGCGAACTTCCGGCAGTTCATGACCGACGCCGCGGACCTGGTCGTCGCGCACGGCGGGTCGCTGTCCGGCGAGCACGGCGACGGCCAGGCCCGCGCCGAGCTGCTGCCGAAGATGTACCCGCCGGAGATCATCGCCGGGTTCTCCGACTTCAAGGCCATCTGGGACCCGGACGAGAAGATGAACCCGGGCCGCGTCGTGCGCCCGGCGACGATGGACGAGAACCTGCGCGTGTTCGTCGGGATGCCGACGATGACCGACTCCCCGATGCTCGCCTTCGCCGACGACCGCGGCAGCTTCACCCGCGCCACCCGCCGCTGCCTGGGCGTGGGCAAGTGCGCGATCGAGGGCAGCGGGGTGATGTGCCCGAGCTTCAACGTCACCAAGGAGGAGAAGCACTCCACCCGCGGGCGCGCCCGGCTGCTGTTCGAGATGGCCAACGGCGAGATCATCAAAGACGGCTGGCAGTCCGACGAGGTCGCCGAGTCGCTCGACCTGTGCCTGTCCTGCAAGGGCTGCAAGTCCGACTGCCCGGTCGGGGTCGACATGGCCTCCTACAAGACCGAGTTCCTGGCCCAGCGGTTCAAGGGGAAGATCCGACCGGTCACGCACTACTCGATGGGCGCGCTGCCGCTGTGGCTGTGGATGGTCGGCGCGCTGCCGGCCAGGGTCGTCGACGGGCTGAACTCCCTCGCCCGGCGGCCGAAGCTCTCGGCGCTGGTCAAGAAGCTCGGCGGGATCACCCCGGAGCGGGCGATCCCGGAGATCGCGCGGGAGACGTTCACCGCCCGCGCCGGTGCCCGCGGGTACGCCGAGGGCACGGTCGTGCCGGACCTGGGCATCGCGCCGGGCAGCCGCGGCCGGGTGCTGCTGTGGACCGACACGTTCACCGAGCACTTCGACCCGGTGATCGCCGACGACGCCGTCGCCACCCTGACCGCGCTCGGCTACACCGTCGAGCTGCCCCCGCGCGCCGTGTGCTGCGGTCTGACCTGGACCTCCACCGGGCAGATCGGCGCGGCCCGCCGCGTTCTCGGCCGCAGCCTGCGCACGATCGAGCCGTGGCTCTCCGCCGGCGTCCCGGTCGTCGGGCTGGAGCCGTCCTGCACGGCGGCCCTGCGCTCGGACGCCCACGAGCTGCTCCCCGACGACCCGCTGGTCGGACGGCTCAAGACCGGAGTACGGACGTTCGCGGAGCTGCTCTCCGGGCACGCCGAGGAGCTGGCCGCCGCGGCCGGGCGCAGCACCGCGGCGGAGCAGGAGGTGCTGGTCCAGGTGCACTGCCACCAGCACGCCGAGCTCGGCACCGAGGCCGACCGCGGGGTGCTGGACTCGCTCGGGGTGACGTCGACGGTGCTCGACTCCGGGTGCTGCGGCCTGGCCGGCAACTTCGGCTTCGAGGACGGGCACTACGACGTCTCGATGGCGTGTGCCGAGCGGGTCCTGCTGCCGGCCGTGCGCGCGGCGCAGCCGTCGGTGGACCTGCTGGCCGACGGCTTCTCCTGCCGCACCCAGGTCCGCCAGGCCGGGGAACGCGAGCCGGTGCACCTGGCGCAGCTCGCCGCCCGGGTGCTGCGCGGGGCCGGCCGGCCGTGACCGGTCGTGGCGAACGTGCGCTGGTGCTCGGCGGAGGTGGGCTGGCCGGCATCGCGTGGCTCTACGGCCTGCTGACCGGCCTCGCCGAGACCGGCGTCGACCTCCGCCGTGCGGACCTGGTCGTCGGGACGTCCGCCGGGTCGTCGGTCGGGGCGAACGTGGCCTGCGGGCGCGACCTCGAGGAGCTCTACGCGACGCAGCTGGCCACCGGCACCGGCGAGGTCGCCGCGTCCGCCGGGGGCGCACTCGCCTGGAGGATGGCCCGCGCCGCCCTGCTCGGCCCGCGCGGGGCGCAGCAGGTCCGGGCCCGGATCGGGCGGATGGCGCTGCGGGCCGACACGGTGCCCGAGCAGGAGCGGCTCGACATCATGGCCTCCCGGCTCGGCGGCGCCGACTGGCCGGCCGCGCCGGACCTGCAGGTCACCGCCGTCGACGCGCACACCGGCGCGTTCCGCACGTTCGGCCGCGACTCCGGCGTGACGCTGACCGAGGCCGTCGCGGCGAGCTGCGCGGTGCCCGGGGTGTGGCCTCCGGTGACCGCGCTCGGCACTCGGTGGATCGACGGTGGCGTCCGCTCGATGGCGAACGCGGACCTCGCGGCGGGGTACGACCGGGTGGTCGTGCTGGCGCCGCTGACATCCGGGTTCGGCGCCATGGCCCGGCCCGTGACACAGGTCGAGGCGCTCGCCGCGTCGTCGGCGGCGGTGCTCGTCACCCCCGACGCCGCCGCGCGCAAGGCGTTCGGCCGCAACGTCCTCGACCCCGCCGGGCGCCCGCCGTCGGCCCGCGCCGGGCGGACGCAGGCGGCGGCGGTCGCCGACGGGGTCCGCGCCGTGTGGGGCTGAGCGGGGCCGTATTCCCGAGATGGACGCCGCGTTCCCGACGTCACGACCGTGCATGGCGACCGCACGGCCCGGGTATTCGCCGGTTATGGTTCCCACGATCAAGCTGAACGACGGTGTGGCGATCCCGCAGCTCGGGTTCGGTGTCTTCCAGATCGAGCCCGGCCAGACCGCGGACAAGGTGAAGGCGGCCCTGGACACCGGGTACCGGCACATCGACACCGCGCAGATGTACGGGAACGAGGAGGGCGTCGGAAAGGCGATCTCCGACTCCGGCATCGCCCGCGACGAACTGTTCGTCACCACCAAGCTGAACAACGACGGCCACGGTCGCGAGGAGGCCGTCACGAGGCTCGACAAGAGCCTGGACAGGCTGGGTCTCGACCACGTCGACCTCTACCTGATCCACTGGCCGCAGCCGAAGCAGGACCGCTACGTCGAGACCTGGCAGGGCTTCGAGGACGCGAAGAAGGTCGGCAAGGTCCGGTCGATCGGCGTCTCGAACTTCCACCCGGAGCACCTGGACCGTCTCGCGGCCGAGACCTCGACGGTGCCCTCGGTCAACCAGATCGAGCTGCACCCGCGCCTGATCCAGGCCGCGCTGCGCGAGTACAACGCCAACCACGGCATCGCGACCGAGGCGTGGAGCCCGATCGGTCAGGGCAAGGGGCTGCTCGAGGAGGACACCCTCGCGACGATCGCGGAGCGGACGGGCAAGTCCCCGGCCCAGGTCGTGCTGCGCTGGCACATCCAGCACGGCAACATCGTTTTCCCGAAGTCGAACACCCTCTCGCGCGTGCAGGAGAACTTCGACATCTTCGACTTCGAGCTCACCGGCGACGACATCGCCTCGATCGACCGGATGAACGCCGACCAGCGCATCGGGGCGGACCCGAACGACATGGGCTGAGCACTGCTGCGCCGAACGGACGCGCCCCGGGCTGCATCGGCCCGGGGTGTTTCCGTACGGTGGGGCCGATGCTGGCAATCACGGAGAATGCAGCCGAAGCCATCAAGTCGCTGAGCACCGACGCGGAGCTGCCGGACGACGGCGGCCTGCGGATCACCGCTCCGCAGCCCGAGGAGGGCCTGGAGCTCGCGCTCGCGCAGTCCGCCGACGAACAGGACACGGTCCTGCGCGGGGAGGGTGTCGCGGTGTTCCTCGAACCCGGCGCCGCCCAGATCCTCGACGACAAGGTGCTCGACGTGCAGGCCGTCCCCGGTGAGGACGGCGAGGACGAGCTGAGGTTCGCCATCGTGTCCCAGGAGGACGCGGTCGAGCCGGACGCCAAGGCCTGAGCAACCCCCCGTACGCGACGCGGCGGGCCGGCCGAGCCTTCTGTGAAGATGTTCGTTCCGCGAACTTCTCTCAGAGCTCGGTCAGCCCGCCGCGTTCGACGTTCCAGCGCCGGGTGGCCCGGACCGTGTCCAGCATCCGGCGGTCGTGGGTGACCAGCAGGACGGTCCCGGCGAAGGACTCCACCGCCTGCTCCAGCTGCTCGATCGCGGGCAGGTCGAGGTGGTTCGTCGGCTCGTCGAGCACCAGCAGGTTCACCTCGCGGGCCTGCAGCAGCGCCAGCGCCGCGCGGGTCCGCTCACCGGGCGAGAGCGACGCGGCCGGGCGCAGCACCTGCTCGCGGGTCAGCGCGAACTTCGCCAGCAGCGTGCGGACCTCGGACTCCGGCCAGTCCGGCACCTCGGTGCCGAACGAGCGCAGCAGCGTCTGCGGACCGAGGAACGCCCCGCGGGCCTGGTCGATCTCCCCGACCCGCACCCCGGCGCCGAGACCGGCCGACCCGGACTCGGTCGGGATCCGCCCCAGCAGCGCTCCGAGCAGCGTCGACTTGCCCGACCCGTTC
Organism: Pseudonocardia sp. KRD291; assembly: GCF_019263595.1. Taxonomy (GTDB): domain Bacteria; phylum Actinomycetota; class Actinomycetes; order Mycobacteriales; family Pseudonocardiaceae; genus Pseudonocardia. The sequence continues at coordinate 7,213 of NZ_JADQDD010000133.1, forward strand.
GCGCCGGTGATCACGACCCGGTCCGCCCAGTCGACCTGCGCCGTCACCGGCCCGAGCACGAACCCGCCGCGGCGCACGAGCGCGGCGTCGGCGCGCGCGGCGACCGCGCCGGACCGGGGGGCGGACGCGATCGTCATCTGCAGCTCCCACTCCTTGCGGGGCTCCTCGACGACGTCGAGGCGTTCGATCGCCTTCTCCGTCTGACGGGCCTTCGAGGCCTGCTTCTCGCTGGTCTCCTTGCGCATCGCCCGGATGTTCTTGTCCGGCTCGGAGCCGGCCTTGCGCCGGACGTTGCGGACGCCCTGGGCCATCCAGTTGCGCTGCATGACGGCGCGCTCCTTGAGGCCGCCGAGCTTGTCGGAGTACTCCTCGTAGGCCTCGCGGGCGTGCCGCCGGGCGACCTCGCGCAGCAGCAGGTCGTAGCGCGAGAGCAGCAGCGCGGCCAGCCCGGCGCGGGCGGCCTGCCCGCCGGACAGGCCGGTCATCTCCGCCTCCGGAGAGACGCCGAGGCCCAGGTCGGCGAGCAGCTCGGCGGCCCGCTCGTCGAGGTCGGCGCCGCCGAGGGCGAGCCAGCGGTCCAGGGCGGCGGCGTAGGCGTCGTCGGCGCCGGGGCGGGAGTCGGCGAGGTCCTGCGCGGTCGCGTCCATCGCGACGAGGGCGTCGGCGACGCCGGTGCGCCGGGCCAGGAACGCGGCCAGCGTCTCGCCCGGTCGCCGTTCCGGCTCCTGGGGCAGGTGCCCGACCGTCGCGTCGGGCGGGGCGAGGGTGATCGTGCCCTCGTCCGGGGGCTGCTCGCCGGCCAGCAGCCGCAGCAGCGTGGACTTGCCGGCGCCGTTCGCGCCGACCAGCCCGATCACGTCACCGGGTGCGACGACCAGGTCCAGGTCGGAGAACAGGGTTCGTGCGCCGTGGCCGGCGGACAGGCCGGTGGCGTGCAGGGTCGCGCTCATCAGGCCCCGGACGCTACCGGCCGCCGTCGGCGTGCGTGCGTGGGCGCTATCCGACCAGGGCGGCGCCGTAGAGGCGCTGCAGGGCGTCCCAGTGCCGCTGCTCGGCCTCGTCGTCGTGGGTGGGGTTGTCCGGCACCGAGAAGCCGTGCGCCGCCGGGTAGGTCTCCAGCGTGTAGGTCAGGCCGGCCGCGGAGAACGCCTGGTCCAGGCGCTCGTACTGCTCGGGCGGGAAGTACTCGTCGTTCTCGGCGGCCGCGACGTAGACGGTGGCGCGGATCCGGTCGGCCAGGCGGTGCGGGCTGTCCTGCGCCTCGGTGGCCAGGCTCCCGCCATGGAACGACGCGGCCGCGGCGACGCGCTCGGGCTGGGTGCCTGCGGTGCGCAGCGACAGGGCGCCGCCCATGCAGTAGCCGGTGGTGCCGACCGCGGTGCCGCTGACCTCCGGGCGTGCGAGCAGTGCCGTCACGTAGGCCTCGGCGTCGACGGCGACCATCTCGCTGGTCATGCCGCCGACCATCTCCATCAGCCGCGCCCGCTCCTCCGGGTCGGAGAACGCCGTGGCGAAGTCGAACGGCGCCCAGTCTCCGTGGCGGTAGTAGACGTCCGGGAGCAGCACCGCGTAGCCGAGGACGGCCAGGTGGGCGGCCATGTCGTGCATGGCCGGGCGGACCCCGCCCCCGTCGGCGTAGAGGATCACGCCCGGCCAGGGGCCGTCGCCGTCGGGCGTGTGCAGCGTCGCCGGGGCGTCGCCGTCGGGGGTCCTGATCGTCAGGTCGGTGCGTGGCACAGCGGCTCCCACGGTCGTCGAGTGATCGCAGGGCCTGTTCTACGCCCTCGGGCCGCCATGCACCCGGCGGGGTGCTACCGCGCGGGGGGCAGCGCGTCGTCGGCGTCGAGGCGGCGGGTGCGGGTCTCCGAGTACAGCGCCACCGCGACGATCGTGATGACCGAGCAGGCCGCGACGTAGATCGCGATCGCGTAGCCGTTGCCGTAGACCGCGAGCAGCGACGCGGCGACCAGCGGGGCGAGCCCGCCGGCCAGCACCGAGGCGAGCTGGTAGCCGATCGAGACGCCCGAGTACCGCACCTTCGTGCCGAACAGCTCGGACAGGAACGCCGCCTGCGGCCCGTACATCGCGCCGTGGAACAGCAGCCCGACCACGACGGCGATCGAGACCAGCGCGAAGTTCTGCGTGTCGAGCAGCGCGAAGAACGCGAACGCCCACGCCCCGACCCCGGCTGCGCCGAACAGGTACACCGGCCGTCGCCCGATCCGGTCCGACAACGCGCCCCAGACCGGGATCGTCACGATGTGCACCGCGGCCCCGATCAGCACCGCGCCCAGCACGAACGACGACGGCAGGCCGAAGCGCTCCTTCATGTAGGTGGCCACGACGATGGTGAAGATGTAGTAGGCGACGTTCTCGGCGAACCGGGCGCCCATCGCGGTCAGCACCTCGCGCGGGTAGAGGCGCAGCACATCCAGGATCGGCATCACGTCGGCCTTGCCGGCCGCGGTCCGCTCGGCGGCGCGGGCCTGGGCGTCGCGGAACACCGGCGACTCCTCGACCGACAGGCGCACGTAGAGCCCGATCAGCACCAGCACCGCGGAGAGCAGGAACGGGATCCGCCAGCCCCAGGACTCGAAGGCCTCCGGGCTCTGCACGACCGCCATCAGCGCCAGCAGGCCGTTCGCGAGCAGCTGCCCTGCCGGGGCGCCGGCCTGCGGCCAGCTCGCCCAGAACCCGCGACGGGCCGGGTCCCCGTGCTCGGAGACGATCAGCACCGCCCCGCCCCACTCGCCGCCGAGCGCGAAGCCCTGCACCAGCCGCAGCAACACCAGCAGCAGCGGGGCCGCGATCCCGATCGTCGCGTAGCCCGGGAGAAGGCCGATCAGGAACGTCGACACGCCCATCATCAGCAGGCTCAGGACCAGCAGCTTCTTGCGGCCGATCTTGTCGCCGTAGTGGCCGAACACGAGACCGCCGATCGGGCGGGCGACGAACCCGATCGCGAACGTGCCCAGCGCCAGCAGGGTGCCCGCCGTCGGGTCCGCGGCCGGGAAGAACACGGCCGGGAACACGACCGCCGCCGCGACGCCGTAGAGGAAGAAGTCGTACCACTCGACGGTGGTGCCCAGCATGGACGCGGACACGATCTTCACGATCGACGACCGGGCCGGTGGCGCGGTGGACGGGCTGCTACCGCCCCGGACCTCGGACATGACGGCTCCTTTGCCGGACGGATGTGGCCGATGGTCACGCTACGTCTCCGAAGTCCGGAATTCACGGTTCCGTGTGGACACGATCCGGCGGCAGGATCGGGAGATGGACGACGCGCCGTACGTTGCACTCCCCGAGGACGCCGATCGCCTGCTGGTCGTCGTCGCCCATCCGGACGACATCGAGTACGGCGGGTCGGGGGCCGTCGCGCGCTGGACGGCACAGGGCCGCGAGGTCGTCTACCTGCTCGTCACCCGCGGCGAGGCCGGTATCGACACGCTGGCGCCTGCGGAGTGCGGCCCGGTGCGCGAGGCCGAGCAGCGCGCCGCGGCGGCGGCCGTCGGCGTGGACGTCGTCGAGTTCCTCGACCACCCGGACGGGCTGATCGAGTACTCGACCGCACTGCGCCGCGACATCGCCGCCGCCATCCGGCGGCACCGCCCGGAGCTGCTGGTGATCGGCAACCACCGCGAGACCTGGCCCGGCGGCGGGCTGAACACGCCCGACCACGTGCACTCCGGACGGGCCGCGATCGACGCCGCCCGCGACGCCGGCAACCGCTGGGTGTTCCCCGGCGAGGGCGGCGCCCCGTGGGGCGGAGTGCGTGCGGTCGCGGTGGCGGCGTCGCCGTACGCGGGGCACGCGGTCGACATCGGGGACACGTTCGACCGCGCGGTCGCGTCCCTGGCCGAGCACCGCGCCTACCTGGGCGCCCTCGGCGGGGAGATGGCCGACCCGGACACGGTCCTGCGCGCGATGGCCGAGCAGGCCGGGACGAGGCTGCCCGGCGCGCGGCTGGCCACCCCGTTCGAGCTGATCGAGCTCTGAGCCGATCCCGCGGTTCAGCGCAGCCGGGTCGTCGGACCGGTGCCGACCGTGACCGCGTCGGCCCTGCCGTCCTCGACCAGGTCGGCCAGGGTGTCGTCGTCGGACCCGACCCCGGTGTCGAGCACGAACGTGGTCGGCCACATCCCGCGCAGCTTGTCGACGATCGGGTCGTCGGCCGCGGCGGCCACGTGCAGGTAGGCCAGGTCCAGCTCGGCCAGGGCGCCGACGAGCACCTCGTAGACCGACAGGTCGTCCTCGGTGACGCCGTCGAGCTGTTGCCCCGGGGAGATCCGGACCCCGACGTGGTCGGCGCCGATCGCGTCGACGCACGCCGCCGCGACCTCGAGGGTGAACCGCGCCCGGTTCTCCGGGGACCCGCCGTAGGCGTCGGTCCGGGGGTCGACGCCGTCGGCCTGGAACCGGTGCGGCAGGTGGCCGTCGCCGGCCTGCAGCTCGACGCCGTCGACGCCGGCGTCCACGGCCAGCTCGGCCGCGTGGGCGAACTCGGCCACGATGCCGGGCAGCTCGTCGGTCTCCGGGGCGCGCGGCGGGGTCCGGTCGTCCGTCGTGCCTGCGTGCGTCAGCTGGACGACGATCTTCCCGCGCTCGGCGTGCACGGCGTCGGCGACGCGCTCCCACCCGGCCTGCTGCCGCGCGGTCCGCAATGCCGGGGCGTTCGGGCCACCCCGGCCGCCGGCGCCGGCCCAGGTGCCCTCGCTCACGATCAGGCCGGCACCGGCTCGCTCGGCGTAGGACCGCGCCTGCCGCGCGTTCGGGGTGCCGTCGGCGTCGGCCCGGTTGACGGTCGGCGTCGACGTCCAGACGCGGTTCGGCAGCACCCAGCCGCCGACGAGGGCCGGGCGCAGCAGGGGGCTGTCGGGGGAGAGCGTGGTGCTCACGGTGGGGCTGGTCCTTCCGGATCGAGCAGGTCGTGCGCTGTCTATGAATGTTCAACGGTCCGGGGCAGGTCGTCCCATCCCGCTCGGGACTTGGCCCTCGTCACGTTCGACCGGTCCCCTGCGTGCCCGCCGGGGCGGCTTAGGCTCGGCGGAATGAACCCGTCCACCACCCAGGCCCGGGTGATCGTCGACGAGCTCGCCCGGTGCGGCGTGACCGACGCGGTGCTGTGCCCGGGCTCGCGCAACGCCCCGATGTCGTTCGCGCTGCGCGACGCGGACGCGGCCGGGCGGATCCGGCTGCACGTGCGCACCGACGAGCGCACCGCCGGGTTCCTGGCGCTGGGGATGGCGGTGACCTCGGGCCGCCCGGTGCCGGTGGTCGTCACGTCCGGGACGGCGGTGGCGAACCTGCACCCGGCCGTGCTCGAGGCCTTCCACGCCGGGGTGCCGGTGCTCGCGCTGACCGCGGACCGGCCGCCGGAGCTGCTCGGCACCGGCGCCAGCCAGACGATCGACCAGGCGCGGATCTTCTCCACCGCGGTGCGGTGGGCCGGCAGCACGGCCGTGGCCACCGACGCCCCCGGGGCGCCCGCGCGCTGGCGGTCGACGGTCGCGCGGGCCGTCGCCGCCGCGACCGGGTCGCCGGGGACGCCCCCGGGGCCGGTTCAGCTGAACCTCCCGTTCGCCGAGCCGCTCGTCCCGGACGACGCGGGCGGTCACCGGGCCGACGCCCCCGGCGGACGCCCGGACGGGCTCCCCTTCACCGACGTGTCCCCGGTGCACCGCGCGGCCCCGCCGCTGCCGCTGGACCCGCGCGCCCGGACGCTGGTGGTCGCCGGGTCCGGCGGGCCCGACCTCGACCCGGTTCTGCTCGCGGGCGCGCCGGTCGTCGCCGAGCCGTCCTCGCCGCTGTGGCGCCACGCCACCCGGACCGCACCCTGGCTGCTCGACCGCCCGCAGCTGCGCCCGGACCAGGTCGTGGTGGTGGGCCGGCCGACGCTGCACCGCGGGGTCTCCGCGCTGCTCGCCGACCCGGACGTCGCCGTGTACGCCGCGGCCGGGCCGCACGGCGAGCCGTGGACCGACGTGGCAGGCGCCGTGCGCGCGGTCGGCGCGGTGCCGCCGCTGCGCCCGCCGCCGGAGTTCCGCGACGCCTGGCGCGCCGCCGACGACGCCGCGTCGGCCGCGCTGGACGCCGCGCTGGACGCCGCCCTGGACGCCGCCCCGTACGCCGCTCCGTGCGCCGGGGACGGCCCGATCCCGGCGGGTGGCGGCGCGCCCGGCCTGCGCCTGGCCCGCGACCTGGTGGCCGGGCAGCCCGACGGCGCGCAGCTGGTCCTCGGCTCGTCCAACCCGGTGCGCGACGTCGCGCTCGCCGCCGCGCCGCGGTCCGGGCTCGCGGTGCGCGCCAACCGCGGCGTCGCCGGCATCGACGGCACCGTGTCCACCGCCGTCGGGGCCGCGCTGGCGCACGACGGCCCGACCGTGGCGCTGCTCGGCGACCTGACGCTGCTGCACGACACGACCGGGCTCTACCTGGGCCCCCACGAGCCGCGCCCGGACCTGACGCTGGTCGTGCTCAACGACGACGGCGGCGGCATCTTCCACCTGCTCGAACAGGGCGGGGCGACGCACTCCGACTCGTTCGAGCGGGTGTTCGGCACGCCCACCGGGGTGGACCTGGCCGCGCTGGCCGCGGCCGCCGGGATCGCCCACGCGCGGTTCACCGGCGACCCCGCCGAGCTGCGCGCGCGTCCGGGCGGGGGCCTGCGGATCGTCGAGGTGCGGGCCGGGCGCGACGGGCTCCGGGAGACCCACGCATCGCTGCGCGCCGCCGTCGTCGGTGCCGCGGACGACGTGGGGGAGCGGGCGACGAGCTAGCCCTGCCGCGCTACTAGCCCTGCAGCGCCTCGCGGACCGCGCGCATCTTCGCCGCGGCCTCGCGGACCTCGACGTCGGGGTCGGAGTCCGCGACGATCCCGCAGCCGGCGTACAGCCGCGCGGTGGCGCCGTCGAGCTCGGCGCAGCGCAGCGCGATGCCCAGCTCACCGCCGCCGTGGGTGTCGAGGTAGCCGACCGGGCCGGCGTAGCGGCCCCGGTCCATCCCCTCGATCTCGGAGATCAGCGCGGTGGCCGCGTCGGTCGGGGTGCCCCCGACGGCGGCGGTCGGGTGCACCGCGCCGAGCAGCTCCAGCAACGACACCGGACGCGCCGGGTCGAGGTGCCCGCGCACGTCGCTGGCCAGGTGCGAGACGTTCGGCAGGGTCAGCACCCGCGGCGCCGGGGGCACATCCAGGTCGTGCACGAGCGGGCGCAGCGACGCGGCCAGCGAGTCCACCGCGTAGGCGTGCTCGCGACGGTCCTTGCCCGAGCCGAACAGCGCGCCGCCCAGGTCCTCGGCGCCCGGCGCGGTCGACGGGGCCTGGCCCCGCCGCTCGCCCGGCCAGATCGTGCCCGCCAGCACCCGCGACTCGACGAGGCCGTCGTGCAGGCGCAGCAGCAGCTCCGGGGTGGCGCCGACGAGCCCGTCGACGGCGTAGCTCCAGCACGTCGGGTAGCCGCGGGAGAGCCCGTGCAGCAGGAACCGCGGGTCCAGCGGTGTCTCGGCGCGGGCGACGACGTCGTGCGCCAGGACCGCCTTGCCGAGCTCGCCGGCCCGCATCCGCCGCGCGGCCTCGGCCACCACGGTGCGGTAGCGGCTGGGTGAGACCCGGCCGTCGGAGTAGCGCAGCCGGCCGCCGGGGCGCACCGGCGACACCGCGGGCAGCGCGCTCGGTGCCGGCTCGGGCCCGCCGGCCGGGACGATCTCGGTCATCCAGGCGCGCGAGCCGCGGCGCCCGACGACGACCCGGGGCACGACCAGGACGGACCCGGGGGACTCGTCGGCGAAGGTGAAGCTGGCGAACGCGACCGCCCCGGTGCCCGGCAGCTCGACGTCGTCGCGGACGTCGAGGCCGGCGCAGAACTCCTGCCACCATCGGTCGGCGTCGGCGAAGCGGTCCGGCCCGGATCCGGTGAACCGGGCGGCCTCGCCCCAGCCGACGATGCCCTCGCCCCCGCGTACCCAGCTGAGCACCCCGGAGTCCGCGGGCAGCACGTCGAGCAACGGGCCGGTCAGCCGGATCGGCCGGGTCCGGACCCGCAGCACGGTGGTGGCCGGTGCGGCAGTCACGCCTTCGAGAGTAGGCAACGAGGGCCGCCGGTGTGCGGGTGGCGGTGGGAGGCACCGGCCACACCCGTTCGCGACGGCCCTAGGATCGGGTGCCGTGACGAGTCCTGCCGGTGACCTCCTGGCCGAGAGCCGGGCCACCGTGGCCCGCCTGCTCCACGCCGCCCGCCGGCGCGTCCCGGAGATCCTGATCGGCCTCGGCGTCGTGCTCACGGTGCTCGCCGTGCTGGCTCTGGCCGGGGCGTTCGTCGACGACGTGCGGATCGCCTCGAACCGCGCCACCACCGCCGCGAGCGTGCTCGACGGGTCCACGTACTGGCGGACCGTCGTCCAGTTCGTCGACGACAAGGGCGGCCTGCGCACCCCGGCGGTGTTCTACCCGAGCGGTCTCGGCGCCGGGCAGAGCATCTACGTGGAGTACGACACGACGAACCCGCTGCGGGTCCGGGTGGCCGGGCGCAGCGCCGTCGACGGGATCGTGCCGATGGGCGGCGGGCTGGTCGTGCTGTGGCTGGTCCTGGCCCCGCCGATCGTGTGGCTGCGGCGCCGCCGCGACGCCGCGGGGCGCACGGCCTGAGGGCCGGCTCTCAGGGCCCCCACCAGAGCCGCAGCACCTCGTCGCAGGCCTGCGGGTGCACGACCAGCAGACCGCCGGCGGGCATCGGGTCCGGCCGCCCGGACCGGTCCACCACGACGGCGCCGGCCTCGCGGGCCAGGCACAGCGCCCCGGCGACGTCCCACTCGTGGTAGCGCTCGAGGACCGCGGCCACCGCGTGC
>NZ_JADQDD010000134.1 GCF_019263595.1 Pseudonocardia sp. KRD291
TCCTCAGCTCCCTGGCGGTCGTCTCCGAGCTCGCCGCCGCCACCCTGGTGGCCGTGCCCGTCCGCCGTCTCGACCTCCGTCGGACCCTGCGCGCCATCTGGCCGGCCGACCAACGACTCACCGGGCCCGCCCGAGAACTCCTCACCATCGCCTGCCGCCGCCGCGCGCGTCCGGCAGACAGAACCCAACGGTGAGACCGCTGCGGGTCGGGCGTTCCATCCTCGGTGCATGGCCTCGCGTCGACGCGTCGGGCCTGTTGGTCCCGAGGCCGGCGCTATAGTCGGAGGATGACCGCCGAGGCATTCTCGGACGACGCTGCGGTGCCGGCGCTCGCGCCGGACGCTACGCCCGAGGCGATCCGTGACGCGCTCGTCGGCGAGGAGCGTGTGGAGTTCGAACGTCGCTACCGGTCGGCGCTGGTCGAGGCCTCCGACAGCCTCGACCTCTCGGGCGTGCTCGACATCCTGCGGGCCTATCACCGCGTCGCTGTACAGACACAGCATCGCGGCACGCACCGTCACCAGCGGCTGTTGGACAAGGCTCGGTTGATCACTTCAGAGCGGCGCAACCCGGACGCAGTGTCGGTGGAGGCTCATCGGGGCCGGCTCAACCGCCGCCTCGAGTCCTGAGGTGTATCGGGTAGTCCCCGACGACGCGGTCGACGATCAGCTCGATCACCTACCGCGACCGGCCTTACTCGGCTACGCGGATGTCCTTGCCGCGTTGGAGGTCGCTCCCGAGGGAGGACGTTCCTACAACGACGCGATAGCCGAAGGGCCCATGCGTCAGTACGTGTTCGGCCCGAACGGCGAGGGCCTGGTGACCTACCTCGTGCTCGAGCGGGAGCGCGAGGTGCACGTACTGCTGGTGGAGTGGATCGGATGACCGATCCGCGGGTGCTGGTGTGGGCTCTGCAGCTCCGAGCTGGACCCCGCGGTGTGGCGACCGCACCGTGGTGCCGGTCGTGGTGCGAACCGTCGACCCGTGGTGCGGCTGGTGCACCTCGTGAGACACGACGGCGGAACTGTAGTTGCTGGTCACGTTCTCGGGTAACGATGACGGCGTTCCTGGCAGTCAAGGGGTCAGGGGTTCGAATCCCCTCAGCTCCACCCATTCTGAGCAGGCCGGTTGGTCTTTGTCTGTCCACTCCCGATAGTTGTCGTGGTGCGAGCTGCACATGCTGTGATCGAGATGTGCGGTTGTCGCTTCGCCGTACCTGTCGCACGCGGGTTGGCCTATGGTTGGTGGATGACCGCCGAGGCATTCTCGGACGGCGCTGCGGTGCCGGCGCTCGCGCCGGACGCGACGCCCGAGGCGATCCGGGACGCGCTTGTCGGCGAGGAGCGCGCGGAGTTCGAACGTCGCTACCGCTCGGCGCTGGTCGAAGCCGCTGACAGCCTCGACCTCACCGGTGTGCTTGATGTACTGCGCGCCTATCACCGCATCGCAGTACAGACCCAGCATCGCGGAGCGCACGTTCACCAGCGGCTGCTGGACAAGGCCCGGTCCATCACGACGGAGCGGCACAATCCGGACGCTGTGTCGGTGGAGGCCCATCGTGGCCGGCTCAATCGCCGGCTCGACTTCTGAGGTGTATCGGATTATCCCCGACGACATGGTCGACGGTCAGCTCGATTACCTGCCGCGACAGGCGCTGCTCGGCTATGTGGACGTCCTTGCAGCTCTGGAGGTCGCGCCTGACGGATGACGTCCCTACAACGACGCGATCCCCGAAGGACCCATGCGGCAGTACGCGTTCGGTCCGAACAGCGAGGGCGTGGTGACCTACCTCGTCCTCGAACGGGAACGCGAGGTACACGTGCTACTGGTCGAGTGGATCGGATGACCGGTCCGCGGGTGGCGGTGGTCGGAACTGCAGGTCCGGATCAGGTCGACGCGGTCGCTCCAGAGGAGTGTGCAACTGACCGCCATGTCAGGATGCCGCGTCGGCCGGTGTGAACTTCTCGCGGTGGATCATGCGCGGGGCCATGCGCCGTCGCTTGAACGCCTTCACACCCGCCTCCACCATCGCCGGCGGCCCACACAGCCACCCCGACCATCCCCGGGCCGACGCGACGTCGTCGACGAAGTGGTCGGTGGGGAAACCGGTGCGGTGCTCCCTGCCGTCGGGCGGTGGCTCGTGCGAGAGCACCGGGACGAAGCGGAACCGGGGGTGGGCGCCGGCGAGCTCGGTCAGCAGGTCGAGGGCGTAGAGATCGGACGCACCACGGACGCCGTGGTAGAGCAGCACCTCCCGCTGTGGGTCGCGGGCCAGCACCGTCCGGGCCAGCCCGAGCAGCGGGGCGAGCCCGGTGCCGCCGCCGATGAGCACCATCGGCCCGCCGTCGTCCTCGGTGGGGAGGACGAAGTCGCCGAGCGGGCCGGTGATCTCCACCCGGTCCCCGGCGGCCAGGCCGCCGAAGATCCATCCCTCGGTGGCGACCCCGGTCGGGACGAGGCGTATGTGCAGTTCCAGGACCTTGTCCTCGCCGGCGGTGTTGGCCAGCGAGTACTGCCGTCGCTCGCCGGTGCCGGGCACGACGAGCTCCACGTACTGGCCCGGGTCGAAGGCGATCGGCTCGGGCAGGTCCAGTCGCAGCCGCAGGGTCTCGCGGGCGATCTCCTCGACGTCCAGGACGGTGGCGACGAGGTCGCGCAGCGGGTGCGTGGTCCGGCCGCCCGCGGCCGCGGTGCTCTCGACGACCGCGTCCGAGCAGAGCCGGGCCTGGCAGGCCAGTGCGAGGCCGGCGGCCCGCTCGTCGTCGGTCAGGGTGTCGGCGGGGGAGTCGTGATGGTCGACTTCACCGCTGACGACCCGCAGCTTGCAGGTGCCGCAGGTGCCCTGGTTGCAGGAGTTCGGCATCCAGACGCCGGCGCGGAGGAACGCGTCCAGGATCGGCTGCTCCTCCCCGCAGGCCACGGCCCGGCCGCCGACGGTCGCGGTGAAGCCCATCTCAGACCTCCCAGGTGACGTTCAGGCTGGTCGGTCCGCGGAAGCCCCAGCCCCAGAATTCGGATCTGGCGGAGGTGTCGCGCTCGAGGACCGGGATGGTCTCGAACAGCTCCTCCAGAGCGATCCGCATGACGTGGTTGGCGTAGTAGATGCCGGCGCAGGCGTGGTTCCCGGCACCGAAGGCCAGGTGCGGCAACGGCGGGCGGTGCAGGTCGAACCGGGTCGGAGCCTCGTAGACGTCGGTGTCGTGGTTGGCGGCACCGTAGGACAGGATCACCGGGGTACCGGCCGGCAGGTCGACACCGGCGACGGTGACCGGCCCGGTCGAGATGCGGGCGGTGGCAGACCAGATCGGCGAGGTCCAGCGCATCCCCTCGGAGATCGCCCGCGGGATCAGCTGCGCGTCGTCGACGACCTGCTCCATCTGGTCCGGCTCGCTGAACAGGCCGACCAGCGTCGACGCCATCCCGTGGCCGGGCTCCTGCATGGCTCCGAGCAGGTAGACGTAGATCGTCGGGTAGATGTAGCTGCGCTCGCGGGTCCTGCCGGGAGGCATGCCGTCGTGCAGCCAGCGCGAGATGGCGCTGTCGTCGGGCTCGACGATCCACTTGTCGATCAGGGGGTCGACGGCTGCCTGGATCTCGGCCTTGGCCTGGTCTCCCTCGTCGAAGCCTGCGGGGTTGGCGAACTCGCCGTTCTCGGTCATGGCCGCGTTGGTGAAGGAGCGGCTGAGCTTGGCGAACCAGTCGCGCAGCGTGTCCGACTCGACGTCACGCAGCCCGAGCAGGTCGCCCAGCGAGCGCACGCTCACCGGCTCGCAGTACTGGGAGACGAGCTCGGCGCGCCCGTCGTCCTCGAACTGCTCGAGGTAGCGGCGGGCGATCGGACGGACCAGGTCGTCGACGTAGCGGTCCACCTCGACGGGCTGCAGGGCGGGTTCGACCATGCCGCGCAGGTCGGCGTGGACGTCGCCGTTCACACCGATGATCGCCGGGTGGCCGAAGGTGCGGCCGCCGGCCGGGGTGATGACGGCCTCGAAGTCGGGGCTGGTCGCGACCTCGCGGCAGATCTCCGCGGTGGAGGCGACGTAGGACCCGAGGACCGGGACGTAGGCCAGCGGCGCCTCGGCGCGCAGGCGCTCGTAGGCCTTGTACGGGTTGCGCTCCAGCTCCGTCATCGTGATGTCGTCGATCCAGGACAGGTCCGGCGTGGTGGTGTTCTCGCTCGTCGTCGTCATCGACGCGGCCTCCTCGTTGTTCGGGTTGGCGAGAAGGTAGGTCGCGTGGACGGGGCGGACTACGCGGTCTGCGCGGCGGCGGTACGGATTGCGCGAGAGACCTGGAGCACAGCCGGGTCGGTTACGATCGAGGTGTGCCCGCACGGCGTAGTGCGCCGCCCCGCGACTGGGACCGGGTCTCGCAGTCGGTGGCGGATGCGTACTTCCCCCATGAGCTGACGGTTCCCGCTGGTCGACGGGAGCCGCGTCTGACGTTGCAGACGCTCGACCTCGGCCCGGTTCTGATCGGGTACGTGGGCTGGGGCGCCGATGTCCAGGTGGAGTGCGACTATCCCTCCGCCTACGAGGTGAACATGCCGTTGACCGGCCATCTGATGAGCCGGGGAAGGCATGGCATCGTGACGTCGGTGAACGGTCAGGCGAGCGTGTTCCGGGCGGACACGCCGTCGCTGATCAGCCACTGGGACGCCACCTGCACGGTGCTGGGGGTGAAATTCGACCGTGACTGGCTCGACCGCGAGGCGGAGCGGATCCTGGAGCTGGAACCGGTCCGTGCCACCGCGGTGCTCCCCGAACAGCTCGGTGTGGATGGGGGCCTCGGCAGGGACTGGCGAAGGCTGGTCGGTGGGCTGGCCGGGCAGTTGCACGAACCGCAGTTCTTCGCCGATCAGCCCGTTGTGCGTGAGCAGCTCGCCGGGGCGGTGGCGGCCGGTTTCCTGCTGGCGAGCTGCCCGGACCCCGGAACGGGTCCGGTGCCGCGCCCGCGAGCGGTCGGACGGGTGCTCGACGCGATCCGCGACGACCCGGCTCGGGCGTGGACCGCCGCGGACATGGCGAGCTTGGCCGGGACCAGCGTGCGCCGCATGCAGGAGGGTTTCCGGGAGTGGGCGGGCTTCTCGCCGACCGAGCACCTCGTCGGTGTCCGGCTGCAACGTGCCCGCGCGGACATCGAGGGCGACACCGGGCTCTCGGTCAGCGAGGTCGCCGCCCGGTGGGGATTCTCGAGCGCGAGTCGGTTCGCAGCGGCGTACCGGCGGCGTTACGGCTGCTCTCCGTCCGAGACGCGCCGCTGAGTGTGGGATCTCGACGGCAAGACCGCCGGTCGCCTTGGTTGATCGCTCCATGTGGTGCCGATCGTGGTGCGAACCGCTGTCGCGTGGTGCGGGCGGTGCGGCTGATGTGGGCCCGGGACCGAACTGTTGTTGCTGGTCGCAGCCGTAGGTGACGCCGACGATGTTCCTGGCAGTCAAGGGGTCAGGGTTCGAAGCCCTCAGCTCCACCCATTGAGCAGGCGAAACAGCGGATTCACGTCCACGTAGGAGTGACCGCGTGGTGCGAGATGCGTTGGTATCTGCCTGCTTCTCGAGAGCCGACATCTCGGGCCGGGTACGCGTCCATCGCCCGCGCGCGACCGTGACTGAGCCGCGGTCCGGCAGGTCCCGGGGCGTCCCTACGGGCTGCGGTGCGGAGCGCCCAGCCCGGCCGGGGGTGGCGACGACGAGCACGCTCACGACGCGCCGGCCTTCGGCAGCCGACCCAGTGACGCGTCGTCGGAACGCTCGACCAGAAGGGCCGGCACTCCGTCGCGGCGTAGCAACCACGCGAGGAGGTCGCGGCCGTGCAGCAGGATCATCGCGAGACGCCCGGTTCCCATCGGGTCCCCGCGCACGTCGGTGGTCATCACCGGCCGTCGAGCATCGCGCGCCGGTAGGCGACCGGGGTGCGTCCCGTCTCGGCCTTCACGAGCTGCCCGAATCGGGTCGCGTTGCAGAACCCCCACCGTGCGGCGATCGCCGAGACCGGGGTGGCGGCGCGGGCCGGATCGGCGAGGTCGGTCAGGCAGCGCTCCAGGCGACGCAGGCGGATCGTCGCGGCGACCGTTCGCCCGTCGCCGGCGAGCAGGGCGTGCACATGCCGGGTGGACACGAACAGCGCCGCGGCGATCGACCTCGGGGAGAGCTCGGGGTCGGCAAGGTGCTCGTCGATATGGCGATCGACGCGTTCGCGCATCGCCTCGTGCGGGTCGGCAGGCTCCAGCAGACCACGTCGGTCGAGCTCGTCGGCGAACATCGCTCGGGTGAGTTCGGTCGCGTACCGCCCGGTCGCGCGCAGTGTCGCCGCTCCGGCCGCCCCGTTCCGGTCGAGACTCTGGTGCAGCCCGGTCAGCAGGCCGGCGACCGCAGGCGTGACGCCGTGGGCGGAGTCGAGCGTCGTCGCCGTGAGGTCCCCGGCCCGGCGCCCGCCGGCAGCCCCCTCGCGCCGGAACCGGAAGCACAGGCTCCGGTAGCCCTCCCCGCTGGTGATCTCGACGGGACGGCTGGAGTCGTAGAACACCATGTCACCGGGCCGGACCGAGGCGCGGCGACCGTCCTGGCGGAACTGCGCCTGCCCCGCGAGCTGCAGCGACAGCAGGTAGTCGGCGGGCTGGGCGCCGTCGATGTGCTCGCTCTCGCGCGTCGCCCGATGCGGGTGCGAGGTCATCGCGACCAGTGACGTCTCCCCGAGCGAGATCCGGCTGATGCTGCCGCGGAAGCGCTCCGGACGGGCGCACTCGACGTCGAACCGCAGCAGCGCGCCGGAGACGGCGCCGCGCCAGGCCTCGACGTCGCGGATCTCGGCCGTGCCCTCCGCATCGTCGCGCATCAGGTTCCCCCACCGCCGGCCCGGTCCACCCGGGTCGTGCAGCCGGGCGAGATGTCCGTGCACTGTAACGAGAGCGGAGAGACGTGGCCCACATCTAGCGTCGGGCACCGGCCCACCAGAGGAGGACACAGTTGTCCCACATCCGCGGCTCGCACCACATGACGCTGTCCGTCGGCGGCGCCCAGGAGGACGTCGACTTCCACGTCGGCACTCTGGGGATGCGCTTCATCAAGCGCACCGTGCTGTTCGACGGCTCGTTGCCGATCTACCACCTGTACTACTCGAACGCGGCCGGCGACCCCTCGGCAGTGCTGACCACATTCCCGTGGCGCCAAGCCGGTCTGGTCGGGCGGCGCGGCACCAACCAGGCCCGCGAGGTGTTGCTCTCGGTGCCGTCCGGCTCGCTGGGCTACTGGTCCCGCCGCCTGGTCGAGCACGGTGTCGACGTCTTCGACACCGAGGTGTTCGACCGGCACCGCGTGGAGTTCCGTCACCCGTCGGGCATCGAGTACGTGATGGTCGGGGTCGACGACGACCCCCGCGTCGGGCACGCCGGGAACGGGGTGCCGCCGGAGCACGCGATCCACGGGATCCACGGCGTCGGGATCCACGTCGCCACCCCGGAGCGCATGGTGGAGTTCTCCGAGGAGGTTTTCCATTCGCAGGGCAAGCTCGTCGAGGACGGTGACCGGGCGGCGTTCCGGGTCGGCGAGGACGCGCCGGGCAACCACGTCGAGCTGATCGCCGACCGCAGCGACGATCAGGGGACGTGGCGTTACGGTGCCGGCACGTTCCACCACGTCGCGTGGAACCTGGAGACCCTGGAGAACCAGGACGAGCTCAAGTTCGAGATCGAGGGCGGCGGCTACACCGACATCTCAGAGCTCAAGGACCGCAAGTACTTCAAGTCGGTCTACGTGCGCACCCCGGCGGGCGCGCTGTTCGAGCTGGCGGTCACCCACGCCGAGGGTGGCTGGACCTGCGACGAGTCGCCGCACGAGCTCGGGACCCGCTTCCAGCTCCCCGAGCAGTTCGAGGACCGCCGCGAGGAGATCTTCTCGAAGCTGGAGCCCATCGAGGCGACGAAGTGAGTGTCCCGGTCGGCGTCGCGCCGCCGTGGGCCGATGTCGCGCCGACCACATTCCGGCGCGGGTACTTCTGGGTGCCGGGGGAGCGGGTCACCGGACCGGACGGGGCGGACCGCCAGAAGGGTCCGATGTTCGTCTCGTGGGAGGCGCCCGCGGATCCGACCGGTGCGTTGCCGGTCGTGCTGGTGCACGGCGGGGGCGCCCAGGGCACGGACTGGTGGGACACCCCGGACGGGCGTCCCGGCTGGGCGGCCGGGTTACGCTCGGCCGGGCACCCGGTGCTGGTCGTGGACCGGCCGGGGCACGGTCGCTCACCCGCTCACCCCGACGTTGTCGGGGCACTCGGGGCGCAGTTCGACTATGCGACCTGCGAGGGGCTGTTCACCCCGGAGCGGCCCGACCACACGCGCTGGCCGCTGGACCGCGACGACGTCGGCGCGCTCGACCGGCTGATGGCGCCGCTGGGTGCGTTGCCGGCCGACCTCGCCGAGTCCCAGCGCATGGACGCCGACCGCCTGGCCGGCCTACTCGACCGGGTCGGACCGGCGGTGGTGATCACCCACTCGGCCGGCGGGCCGGCCGGCTGGCTGCTCGCCGACCGGCGCCCGGACCTCGTGCGGGCGCTGGTCGCCGTCGAGCCGATCGGCCCGGCCTTCGCCGAGTTCCCCGGGATCGGCACGCTGCGGTGGGGTCTGACCGCGGCGCCGCTGACCTACGAGCCCCCGCGTGGCACCGCCGCCGAGGCCCGGGGCGCCGACCCGGCGACGTTGCGGGTGCCGGCGCTGGCCGGGATGCCGATCGCAGTGGTCACCGGCGGCGCGTCGATGTTCGCGGACTTCGCCGACGACGTCGTCGCGTCCCTGGCCGTGGCCGGGGCTGACGTCGAGCGGCTGCACCTGCCCGACCACGGCGTGACCGGCAACGGCCACGCCCTGATCTACGAGTCCAACTCCGACGAGACGCTCGCGGTCGTTCTGCGCTGGATCACGGTGCAGGCTCCGCGGCAGGAGATGACGAGATGACCGAACAGCTCGCCCGCCCGACAAGGGATCTGAACGTCAGTGATCGCTTCGACGAGATGATGGCGCGGATCGATGCCCTCGACCCGCTGCTGCGCGCCGAGGCCGAGGCCAACGAGGCCGGCCGGCGCCTGACCCCGCGCGTCGAGGACGCCCTGCACTCCGTCGGCGTCTACTCGATCAGCATGCCGCTCGAGCTCGGCGGCCTGGAGTTCGCTCCGCGTCAGGTCGTCGAGGCGATCGAGGCCCTCGCGCGTGCCGACGCCTCCACCGGATGGGCGGCGATGGCGCTGCAGATGGCCATCGGCACGACCGCGGCCTATCTCGGCGAAGAACCGTTCGCAGAGATCGTCGCCGAGGGCGGGGAGCGCACCCTCGCCGCGGGTCAGGGCACCCGACCCGGCACGGCCAGCAGGGTCGAGAGCGGCTACCTGCTGTCGGGTTCGTGGCAGTTCGCGTCCGGGCTGCTGCACGCGACCCACGTGCACACCGCCGCACTCGTCGTCGAGACCGGCGAGGTGCGGGTGTTCACGCTGCCCAAGGAGAAGGTCACGATCGTCGACAACTGGGACGTCATGGGGCTACGGGCGACCGGCAGCGTCGACTACCACTGCCACGAGGTCTTCGTCCCGGCCGAGCACACCTACCTCGCGACCACCACCGAGCCGCGGCTCGGTGGCGCGGTGTTCCGGCTCGGCCTGGCGAACTTCGCGGGCATCCAGCATGCCGGCTGGGCACTCGGTGTCGGGCGCCGCCTGCTCGACGAGATGCAGAAGATCGCCGCGAGCAAGACCGGCACACCGGCCGGCGCCGGGGTGGACAGGTCGGAGTTCCACTCCGCCTACGCCCACGCCGAGGCCCTCCTGCGCTCGGCACGGGCGTGGAACATGGACGTGTGGGCCGACATCGAGGCCACCCTCGACGGTGGAGGGACGGCCTCCACCGAACAGGAGACGCTCGCGCGCCTGGCGCTCGGCCACGTCACCTCCGCAGCGCATGAGGTCGGCCAGATCGTCTACCGGTGGGCCGGCACCGCGGCCCTGCGTAACGGCGACCTCAACCGCGTGTTCCGTGACCTGCACGGCGGCACCCAGCACGTGACATCCGGTCCAGGAGTGCTCCAGGGCTGCGGGCGACGGCTGGCCGGGCTCGCCCCGGGCGCCTCATGGGTGTTCCTGTCCCTGGTCGACCCGGCCTGACGACCGGCGTCGGCGGTGCGGAGCCCGGCCCGGACGTTGCTTGACAGCGAGCCCGCGGCCGGGCAACGTTGCTATCCGTCAGGCGGACAGATGTCCGATAGTCGACGTCCGGGATTCCGACTCTCGAGAGGACGCGTCCCATGACCGCCACCGCCGCCGCCCCCGTGTACGAGGCGGACATCTACGAGGACCAGGCTCTGCTCGAGCCATACGAGCACTACCGGTCCTTGCGCGAGCTGGGGCCCGCGGTCTGGTTGGAGGCGCACGGGGCCTGGGCGGTGCCGCGGTACGCCGAGGCCAAGGCGGTGCTGTTCGATTCGGACACGTTCCGCTCCGCGAACGGCATCGCGCTCAACGAGCCGGCCAACACCGCGATCCTGGGCTGCACGCTGGCCAGCGACGGGGACCTCCACACGCGTCTGCGCAAGGTCGTGGCACACCGGCTGACCCCGCGGGCGTTGCGCCCGATGAACGAGATCGTCACCCGGAAGGCCGAGGCCCTGGTGGCCGAACTCGTCGCAGGTGGATCGTTCGACGCGGTGCATGACCTGGCCAGGGCGCTACCCCTGTCGGTCGTACCCGACTTCATCGGATGGCCCGAGCAGGGCCGCGAGCACCTGCTCGAATGGGCCGGCGCGAACTTCGACTCGTTCGGTCCGATGAACGACCGCGCCCGGCGGGCGATGCCCAAGTGCGGCGAGATGGCCGCCTTCGGCGCCGAGATCGTCCGCACCGGCAACGTCGCGCCCGGGAGCCTCGGGGCCAGTGTGCTCGAGGCCCGCGACCAGGGCGCCGTCACCACCGAGCAGTGCATGATGCTGATGCTGGACTACCTGGCCCCCTCGCTCGACACCACGATCAGCGCCGTGGGCAGCGCGATCTGGCTGTTCGGTACCCGGCCCGACCAATGGGACGCCGTCCGCGCCGACCCGGGCCTGATCCCCAACGCGGTCAACGAGATCGTCCGCTTCGAAGCTCCGATCCGGGCGTTCGGCCGGGTCGCCGGCACCGACACGCAGATCGGTGGGGTGCCCATCGCGGCGGGGTCGCGCGTGCTCGTCCTCTACGCATCGGCCAACCGCGACGAGCGCAAGTTCGAACGGCCGGACGAGTTCGACGTCACCCGCCCCGATGCCGCGGAGCAACTCGGGTTCGGCTACGGCGAGCACGGGTGCGCCGGGCAGGGTCTTGCCCGGATGGAGACCCAGGCCCTGCTGGCGGCACTGGCCCGATCGGTGCGCCGATTCCATCTCGGCGAGCCACGGCGCGCACTGAACAACCTGATCCGCGCGCTGGGCTCGCTGCCGGTGACCGTCGAGCGGGAGGGCTAGGACGTGCAGATCTCGGTGGACCACGACCGCTGCGAGGGTCACGGCCTCTGCGAGACGCGGGCCCCACAGGTGTACGAGTTGGACGACGACGGCGTCGTGGTCTACCGGTTCGAGGGTCGCGACGTCCCGGCGGAGCTGGAGATCCCGGCGGCCGACGGAGCCGCGGTCTGCCCGGTCGCCGCGCTCACGGTCGTCCGGTAGGTGAGCGGGCCGCTCCGGCGGCTCCAGGCCGCGCCTGCGGTACCGTCCGGTCACCGGACAGCGGTACGCCGCTTCGCCGAGCGCGTCCGTGACCTGCGGCCAGAACGGGCCGTCCCCGATGTGCGGAGTAGCGAGATGGCACGTCCCGACACCGGCCCCGACTTCATCGAGGCCATCGCCCGCGGCCTGGATGTGATCAAGGCTTTCCGGCCGGGACGTGCGGTGATGAGCCTGACGGAGGTGGCCGAGGCGACCGACCTGGCCCGTCCGACCGCCCGACGGGTCCTGCTCACGCTCGCGGAGCTCGGCTACGTCAGGTCCGACGGGGCCGGGTTCGCGCTGACGCCCCGAGTCCTCGAACTCGGCGTGACCTACGTGCGCTCGATGGGCCTCTGGGACGTGGCTCGCCCGCACATGGAGCGCCTCTCGGAACGGACCGACGAGTCCTGCTCGATCGCCCAGCTCGACGGCTCGGACATCGTCTACGTTGCCCGCGTGGCGGTGCCGAAGATCGTGGCGCTCGCGGTGGACATCGGCACCCGGTTCCCCGCGCTGCAGACCTCGCTGGGGAAGGTACAGCTCGCGGCCCTGCCGCCGGAGGAGGTCGACCGGGTCCTCGCCGAGCCGTCCCGGTCAGGACTGACCCCGCGCTGGCAGCCCGACCGGGCCGAACGCGATGCCGAGCTGCGGGACGTGCGCGCGAAGGGGTGGGCGCTGACCGACGAGCAGCTCACCAGGGGAATCCGGTCGGTGGCCGCTCCGCTGCGGGACGGGACGGGGCGGGTCGTCGCCGGGCTGAACGTGAACACCCACGCCGCCGAGACGTCGGTCGAGGCACTCCTGGCCGACCATCTCCCACTGCTGCTGCACACCGCCGGTGAGATCAGCGCGGACTTCGCCCGCCTGGACACCGTCCCGCACGTCGTGCGGCCGGTCCCGGTCACCTGAGCTTCCGATACCTGCCCCGCGGCCCCGACGACGTCGCATCCGGACCGCCGCCTTGACCTGACCGCTGCCGTGTCACAAGCTGTAGCCGCGACGTCGGACGAGTGTCCGCACAGCGGACAGGAGCGTGATCTGATGGCGGACGGCGGCACCCCCGGCGCCCCGACACCCACCGGGCCGCTGGCCGGTCTGCTGGTCGCGGACTTCTCCCGGATCCTGGCCGGGCCCTACGCGACGATGCTGCTCGCCGACATGGGCGCCGAGGTGGTGAAGGTCGAAGGTCCCGACGGTGACGACACCCGCACCTGGATGCCGCCGGTGCGCGACGAGGTCTCGACCTACTACCTGGGGGTCAACCGCGGGAAGCGCTCGATCGCGCTCGACCTGCGCGACGAGGGCGACGCCGCGGTCGCCCGGGAGCTCGCCCACCGCGCCGATATCCTGATCGAGAACTTCAAGCCGGGCGGGATGGCCAAGTACGGGCTGGACTTCGACTCGGTCCGGGCCGCCAACCCCGGCATCGTCTACGCCTCGATCAGCGGGTTCGGCTCGGGCGCGGGCAGGCACGTCCCCGGGTACGACCTGATGGTCCAGGCGATCTCCGGGTTGATGAGCCTGACCGGGGATCCGGACGGCCCGCCCTACCGGGCCGGGATCTCGGTGTTCGACGTGATGGCCGGCAACCACGCCACGATCGGCATCCTGGCCGCGCTGCGCCACCGCGACGCGACCGGGCACGGCCAGCATGTCGAGGTCAATCTGCTGTCCTCGGCGCTGACCGGGCTGGTCAACCACAGCTCCGCCTACGCGGCGGCCGGGGTGGTGCCGTACCGGATGGGCAACGCCCACCCCAGCGTCTTCCCGTACGAGCCGCTGCCCACCGCGGACAACGACCTGATCATCACCGCGGCCAACGACGGCCAGTTCCGCAAGCTCTGCGAGGTCCTGGGCATCCCGGAGATCGCCGATGACGAGCGCTTCGCCCGCAACGCCGACCGCACCGAGCGCCGCGAGGAGCTGCGCCCGATCCTGAACGAGCGACTGGCCCGGCGCGGAGCTCTGGAATGGTTCGACCTGCTCACCGAGGCCGGTGTCCCGAGCGGGCCGATCAACACGATCGATGGCGGGTTCGCGATGGCCGAGCGCTTCGAGCTCGACCCGATCGTCGATGTGGGGGAGGGCGACCGTGCGATCCCCTCGACCCGGCATCCGATCCGGTTCTCCGAGACCCCGGTGAGCTATCGGCTCCCCCCGCCGGAGCTCGACGAGCACGGCGACGAGCTGCGCAAGTGGCTCGCCGACCCGAGAAGGGACGGCAATGGCTGACCAGCCGGTCTACGACACCGCGCTCGGCGCATCGTCGCTCAGGAGGATCACGCTGCTCGGCCACGATCTGGCCGACGACGTGATGGGCACCGTCGGATTCGGGGAGCTGGCATTCTGGCTGGCCACCCAGCGGCGCCCGACCTCCGGCGAGACCCGGGTGTTCGAGGCGGTGCTGGCCGCGTTGGCCGACCACGGGTTCACCCCGACCGCGATCACCACACGGTTGACCTACCTCTCGGCGCCGGACTCGATCCAGGGGGCGCTCGCCGCGGGGCTGCTCGGCGGAGGATCGCGGTTCCTCGGAGTCACCGAGGACTGCGGGCGGTTCCTGCACGACGTGCTCGACTCCGTGGACGGCGACATCCCGACCGACGACGCCGGTTGGGACGCGCTCGCCCTGGCCACGGTGCAGGCGCAGCGCGAGGCGAGGAAGTTCGTCCCCGGCCTGGGGCACCATGTGCACAAGGAGGGCGATCCGCGCACGCCGCGGCTGTTCGCGATCGCCACCGAGGAGAACCTCTACGGTCCGCATCTGTCGCTGTTCGCCGCCATCGGCCGGGTGCACGCCCAGGTTCTCGGGAAGGCCCTCCCGCTCAACGGCGCAGGTGTGTGCGGCGCGACGCTGGCCGATCTCGGGCTGCCGATGGAGCTGCTGCGCGGATTCGCCCTGCTCGCGCGCACCGCCGGGTTGATCGGGCAGCTCGCCGAGGAGATCCGCCGCCCGGTCGGCAACGACATCTTCCTATCGGTGGACCTGAACAACCGCTCCGTGGACCCGGATCCGTACACCCCCTGACCAGCGCACGATCCCGCGCCCGAGGCGGGCGCCGGCCCCGACGAGGAGGTCCCCCATGGCCGAGCTGGTCGCGGTGATCGCGTCCACCCATCACCCCTTCTACTACCGTGCCAGCACCTCCACCGGTGCGGACCGGCCACCGTTCGCCGACGAATGGGTCCGCAAGATAGAGCTGTTCCGGGAGACCTTGACCGCGGCCCGTCCCGACGTACTGGTGATGGTCGGTTCGGACCACTTCCACCAGCTCTGGCTCGACAACATGCCGCAGTTCCTGGTCGGCAAGGCACCGTTCTACGACGGGAACTTCTCCAACGAGGAGCGCGAGTTCGGGCTACCGAAGATGCTGCTCAAGGGGCAGGAGGACCTCTCGGAGTACGTCCTGCGCCAGGGCCTCGACTCCGGGTTCGACCTGGCGTTCTCGAACGAGCTGCGGATCGACCACTCGATCACCTGCCCGATCATCACGCTGCGCCCGGACGCGGACCTGCCGATCGTGCCGATCTATACCAACATCTTCGCCCCACCACTGCCGCAGCCGAAGAGATTCGTCCAGCTCGGCCGCACGATCCGGCAACTGGTCGAATCCTGGCCCTCGGACAAGCGGGTCGCGGTGGTCGGTACCGGGCACCTCTCGCTCGAGCTCGGCGGACCACGCCAGTTCGGGCCGCACGGCCCGGACCCGCAGTTCGACCAGAAGGCTGTCGGATGGATCGCCGGCGGTGACATCGAGGAGTGTCTCGCCGAGGTCAGCCTGGAGAGCCTGCACCTGCCCGGCAACGCGACCCATGGGTTCATGGACTTCATGTTGATGATGGGGGTGGCGGGCGAGGGGCAGAAGGCCGACTACGTCGACACCTACGACCTGTTCCACACCATGGAGGCCTACTTCACCTGGTACCCGAACGGGGTACCCCAGATCGGTGTGCCCCAGATCGGTGGCACGGCATGAGCAAGTACCTGCTGAACAAGTTCCTCTACACCGTCGACCGCGACCCGGATCTGGTCGAGCGCTACCGCGACGACCCCGCCGGAACAGTCACCTGGTGGGAGTCCGAACATGCCAACCGGATCCTCAACTGCATCGACGGCGAGCGCTCGACATGGCTCGCGTTCGACGACACCGAGCGCGCCGCACTGGCCGGCCACGACTACCCGACGCTGTTCGAGCTCGGTGCGCACCCGTTCCTGACCCTGACGCTGTTCATCGCCATGTTCGAGCGCGACCACACCGAGCCACTGGGCTTCCAGCTCGAGTATGCGCACCGGGTCTCCCACGTCCGGATGCCCTACCCCGACATCGCCACCTGAGCCC
>NZ_JADQDD010000135.1 GCF_019263595.1 Pseudonocardia sp. KRD291
GCGTCGGAGCCGGTGATGCTGGCCGCGGCCGAGTCGAGCTCCGCCGGCTGCGGAGCGACCGGGTCGGGGAGCACCGTCGGCCGGGGTGCCGCGGGCGCGGCGAAGACCGGCGGCGCGTCCGGCGCCTCGGGGTCCGGTGCCTCCGGTACCGACGGCAGGAGCGCCATGGCGTCGGGGGAGCTCGTGCCGGGGGAGGAGGCCGGGCGGCTGGCGCCCATGTAGTCGTCGCCGGTCCACCGGTAGTAGGCCGTCTGCACCGGCTTCCCGAACGTCGGAGCGTTCACCATCCGGCCGTCGCCGAGGTACATCCCGACGTGGTGGATCTTCGCCCACGTTCCGTAGAAGAGTAGGTCACCGGGCTGCAGCGGTGCTCCGGCCGGGACCCTCGGGCCGGCGCGGAACTGGGTGTGGGCCGTGCGCGGCAGGTCGATACCGGCCTGGTCGTAGGCGAACGTGGTCAGGCCGGAGCAGTCGAACCCGGCGTCGCCCTCGGTGGGACCGTTGCCGCCCCAGATGTAGGGCAGCCCGATCTGGGCCATCGCGACCCGGATGGCGGTGCGGGCGCGTCCGTCCGGCAACGCCGTCGCGAGCGCGGCCGGTTCGACGGTGAGTGGCCCCGTGAAGCCTGGGAGCGTCGACCGAGGGAGCGTCGACACGGGGACGCCCGGCTCCGTGGACGGCGACATTCCCGGGCGGACCGCCCCCGAGGCCGTCGTCGCCGACGACGGTGCCGGCACGGTTCCGGGTGCCGCCGGAGCCGCAAGCGGCCCGGTGGCCGACGACCCGTCAAGGGACGGCCGCGCTCCGGGCGGTGCATCGGCGGCCGCGACCCCGGTCAGGACGAGGAGACCCGCCACCACCGCGCCTGCGGCCCACGGGCCCCGGCGGGGCCGCCCGGCCGCCGACGCCCGCCTGCCCGGTAGCCGCACGGGGCCGGGGCGCGCGCTCGCCTCCCGACCGTGGCTGCCGGCGACCGCCCGCTCCGGAGCGCCGGAACCGGCGCCGGGCCGACGACGTCCGGTCGCCCAGGGCTCGGTCATGGTGCGGCCTCGTCCGTCGCGGTGGAGTGGGGCCACCTGATCGTCTCACTCGTTCGAGTGGTAGAGGAGGTCGATCCGGGCCGGACTGGTCACAGTCGGTCCGTCGCGACCTGGTCGTTCACCTCTCCCGAGCGCCGAACTGGGCCATGTGGTGTCGGCGCGCAGTGGACCGGCCGGCGCGAAGGGACCCTTCGGGACTCGATGGTGAGCGAGGGGACCCCCTGGGACACCGGGCCGGACCCTGGCGCCGGCTGCGGGAGTGCGGGAGTGGGATCGAGCGTCGTACGGTGCGAGTGATCGACACGAACGAGGAGACGCCGTTGACCGCGCCCGATCCCGCCGGAGGGCCCCCGCCGTGCCTGTCGGACCGGATCTCGACGCGCATCACCCCACGACCGGAGGTTCTCCGATGAGCGTGCTCACCGACGCACTGGACGGCTGGGCCCCGGGCCCGGTCACCGACACCGACGCGCTGCGGGCCTGGCCGGTCGCCGCGTTCTCCGGGATGCTCGACCTGCCCGGGACGGTCGCCGACGACGGCGACCCGATCCCGCCGTTGTGGCACTGGTTCGCGTTCCTCGAACATCCGGCGCAGGCCGAGCTGGGCGCCGACGGCCACCCCACCGACGGGCACTTCCTGCCCCCGATCCCGGACCGGCGCCGGATGTTCGCCGGCGGCCGGCTGCGGATCGACGAGCCGGTGCGCGTCGGCGAGCAGGTCCGGCGCGATACCGCGCTCGACGGCGTCCGGATCAAGTCCGGGCGCAGCGGCGAGATGGCGTTCGTGACGCTGCGCCAGGAGTTCCACCGCGTCGCCGACGACCGGTTGCTGATGGTCGAGGAGCAGGACTTCGTCTACCGGTCCCAGCCGGCCGGCACCGGGCGCGGCATGTCCGCCCCGGAGCCGGTCGACCCGCCGTCCCACGAGCACGCGCTCACGATCGCGACCGGCCCGGAGCTGCTGTTCCGGTTCAGCGCACTGACCTACAACGCGCACCGCATCCACTACGACCACCCCTACGCGACCGGCGTCGAGGGCTATCCCGGTCTGGTCGTGCACGGGCCACTGCTGGCGATGACGGCGCTGGAGATCCCGCGCCGGCACGCCGCCGGGCAACGGGTCACCTCGTTCGAGTACCGGCTCACCAGCCCGGCCTTCGCCGGCGCCGACCTGTGGGCGGGCGGCAGCGCCGTCACGGGGGAGGGGTCGGGCGCACCGGGCATGGAGATCGAGTGCGGCTCGGTGGGCGGGCCGGCGTCGGTGCGGGGGCGCGTCGAGCTGGGCTGAGGCGGTCGCGCCGGGTCGCGCGACCCGAGAGCAGGGCGCGACGGGAAGCCCGACCGCCACCCGGCCGGCCGTGCTGTTGCTGGTCGAAGTGCGGAGGGTCGGTGACCGCTCGACCCGCCGCTCGCCCACGTGATGTCGGGTAGATGGACCTCGCGGTCGGGCCCGGCCCGCTCGCGACCGGTCGCGGGCCCATCCGATCCCGTCCACCGGTCCCTCCTACTCGTGCTCGGGCAGCAACGGGACCGACAGGCCCTCGTCGCGCCCGAGCTGGGTGGCCCGGTTGACCGAGGCCGTGCCGAACCGGAGCCGCACGGCGTCCAGCGCGACGTCGAGCGCCGGGCCGGAGTGCGCGTCGAGGGGGAGCTCGAGCTGCACCGCGTCGTCGCCGTCGAGGTTGGCCAGCGACAGGCCGAGCAGTGTCAGCCCCTTGTCCTCGATGACCGGCAGGGCCGTGCCGAGCAGCGCCCGCGCGGCGCCGAGCAGGGTCGGGGTGTGGTCCGTCGCCACCGGCAGGGTGTGCGAGCGCGTGGCGCGGGTGAAGTCGGCGAAGCGCAGCCGCAACACCACCGTGCGGCAGACCCGGCCGTGCCCGTCCTCCCGGCCGCTGCCGCGCAGCCGGCGGCCGAGTCGGTCCACCGTGCCGGCCAGGATGGTGTCCAGCTCCTCGGGGCTGCGGTAGCGGCGGCCGAGCGCGCGTTGCGACCCGATCGAGCGCCGGGTGGTCCCGGTCCGCACCGGACGCGCGTCCAGGCCGTGCGCGAGCGCGTGCAGGTGCCGCCCGGCGGCCGGGCCGAGGAACGACACCAGCGGCGCCTCGCCCAGCCCCGCGACGTCACCGACGGTCCGTGCTCCCAGCGCGTGCAGCTTCCCGGCCGTGACCGCGCCGACGCCCCAGAGCCGCTCCACGGCCAGCGGGTGCAGGAACGCCAGCTCACCGTCCGGCGGGACGACCAGCAGCCCGTCCGGCTTGCCGACACCGGAGGCGACCTTGGCCAGGAACTTCGTGCGCGCCACCCCGACGGTGATCGGCAGCCCGACATCGGTGGCCACCCGCCGCCGCAGCGTCCCGGCGATCTCCGACGGCGACCCGGCGATCTTCCGCAGGCCCCCGACCTCGAGGAACGCCTCGTCGATGGAGATCGGCTCGACCAGCGGCGTGGTGTCGCGGAAGACCGCGAACACCGCCTTGCTGGCCTCGGAGTAGGCCTCCATCCGCGGCGGGACGACCCGCGCGGCCGGGCACAGCGCGCGGGCCTGCCGCCCGTTCATCGCCGTCCGGACGCCGCAGGCCTTGGCCTCGTAGCTCGCGGCCAGCACCACCCCGCCGCCGACGATCACCGGCCGCCCGCGCAGGCGCGGGTCGTCACGCTGCTCGACCGACGCGTAGAACGCGTCCAGGTCGGCATGCAGGATCGTCGCCTCGTCTCGCACGAACATATGTTCGCATCGACCCCCGACAGAAACCAGCTCCACGCGCCCGCACCCGCCGGCTCGCGCCCGGGGAACCTGTTCGGGACGAGCGGAGCATTCGTCGCGTCCGACGCGACGACCGCCACGTTCGCGGCGTCGGGATCGCCTGCGTTCGGGGCGGCGACCGGCGGAGGGTGGGCCGGTCGATGCGCGGCGCTCGTGTGAGAACCGGCATCTGCGGTCACAAATGGCGATCGTCGGCGCATCTGCGTGAGGTTTGTGCCTATCATCCGTGCCGTGCTCTCCCGAGCGCACTCGACGCTCGGCAGGGGACGGTGACCATGGGGTCGATCCGGGTTCGCATCGCGCTCGCGACGGCAGGGGCGGTGACCGCGGTCCTGGTCGCCGGGTGCGGCCAGGCCCCCGGCTCGGCCCCGGAGGCCCCGGAGTCCTCGTCCGCCGCGACGCGCGTCGTCACCGACGTCACCGGCGCGCAGGTCACGGTGCCCGCGACGATCACCCGCATCGCCGACGCCTGGCCCGCGCACAACGAGGTCGTGCAGATGCTCGGGGCCGGCGACGCGATCACCGCGACCGTGCTGATCGAGAAGACCGCGCCCTGGCTCTACGTGGTCGACCCGGCGCTGCGCGAGGCACAGACGGTGTTCACCAACTCCACCGCCAACACCGAGCGCCTCGCCCAGGCCCGCCCGGACGTGCTGTTCACCGACAAGAGCACCCAGATCGCGGCGAAGACCACCGAGCTGGGCATCCCGACCGTGCAGCTGGGCTTCCAGAACTACCCCGACCTGAAGAAGATGGTCTCCACCACCGCCGACGTCCTCGGGCCGGCGGCCCAGCAGCAGGCGGTCGCCTACAACGCCTACCTCGACGACACGCTCGGCCAGGTCCGGGGCCGGACCGCGTCGCTTCCCGCCGACAGGCGGCCGAGCGTGCTGCACGTCTACTCGCTCAACCCGCTGGTCGTGGACGGCACCGGCAGCATCATCGACGAGTGGATCACCGCCGCCGGCGGACGGAACGCCGCACAGGTCACGGGGAACGTCCGGCCGGTGTCCGCCGAGCAGGTCGCGCAGTGGAACCCGGACGTGGTGATCCTGGCCAGCAGCGCGTTCGTCGCCGCGGACACCGGGGCGCAGACCCTGGACAAGCTGCGCGCCGACCCGTTCTGGAGCCAGCTGCCCGCGGTCCGCGACAACCGTGCGGTGATCAACCCGACCGGCGGCTGGCACTGGGACCGCTACGGCATCGAGTCGGCCCTGCAGCTGCGCTGGGCGGGGAAGACCCTGCACCCGGAGCTGTTCGGCGACGTGGACATGCTCGCCGAGACCCGCTCGTTCTACGACCGCTTCCTGCACCACCCGCTCACCGAGGCGGAGGCCCGCACGATGCTGGCCGCCCAGGACCCGCAGTGACCGTGCCGCGGTGAGCTCGTGGGCCCGGTGATCTGGTGAGCGCGGAGGCCGAGCGGGATGCGCCCGCCGGCGTCGACGGCGCCGCCCCGGCCGACCCGTGGCGGCGCGGCCGGTGGCCGGTGGTCACGATCCTGTCGGTGCTGCTGGTGGCGACCGTCGCGGTGTCGTTCGCGGTGGGGGTGACGGCGTACCCGCCCGGCACGATCGTCGAGGTGCTGCTCGCGCACCTGACCGGGCGCCCGAGCACGGTCGCACGGGTCGACGACGTCACGATCTGGTTGGTGCGGATGCCGCGGATCGTGGCCGCGGTGCTGGTCGGCGGCGCGCTGGCCGCGGCCGGTGCGGCGTACCAGGCGCTGTTCCGCAACCCGATGGTCTCGCCGGACCTGCTCGGCGCCTCCGGTGGTGCCGGCGTCGGCGCCGCGCTGGGCATCCTGCTGTCCTGGGGCAGCGCCGGGGTGCAGCTCTCGGCGTTCGCGCTCGGTCTCGCCGCGGTGCTGGTGACCTACACCGTGGGCACACTGGTCGGCCGCGGCACCGAGTCCACGTTGACGCTGGTGCTCACCGGCATCGTCGTGTCCAGCCTGTGCTCGGCGCTGATCTCGCTGACCAAGTACGTCGCCGACCCGGACGACAAGCTCCCGCAGATCACGTTCTGGCTGCTCGGCGGCCTGGAGACGGTGACGGTCCGCGGGCTGTTGCCGCTCCTGGTCCCGGTCCTGGTCGGCCTCGTCCCGCTGATGGTGCTGCGCTGGCGGCTCAACGTGCTCGCGTTCGGCGACGAGGAGGCGGCCTCGCTCGGGGTGAACCCGCGGGTGGTGAAGGCGTTCGTGATCGTCGGGGCGACGCTGATGACGGCGGCGTCGGTGTCGGCCGCCGGGATGGTCGGCTGGGTGGGCCTGGTCGTGCCGCACGCCGCGCGGATGCTGGTCGGTCCGGACGCCCGCCGCGCCGTGCCGGTCTCCGCGCTGCTCGGCGCGATCTTCCTTCTCGTCGTGGACGACCTGGTGCGCACGGTGCTCACCACCGAGGTGCCACTGGGCATCCTCACCGCGCTGGTCGGGGCACCGTTCTTCCTGTTCCTGCTGGCCCGGGGGCGGCGCGCGTGGACCTGACAGTCGACGACCCGCCCGACAGCCCCGTGCTCGACGTGCGTGACCTGCGGTGCGGCTACGGCGCCGTCGACGTCCTGGACGGGCTCTCGTTCACCGTCGCGGCGTCGGAGGTGCTCTGCGTGCTCGGGCCCAACGGCGCCGGGAAGACGACGTTGTTCAAGTCGGTGCTCGGGTTCCTGCCGCCGCGCGCGGGCCGGGTGCTGGTCGCCGGGCGCGAGCTGTCCGGATGGGGACGCCGCGAGCTGGCCCGCACCGTCGCCTACGTGCCGCAGGCGCACGCGGCGCCGTTCCCGTTCACCGTCGGCGAGGTGGTGCTGATGGGGCGCACCCCGCACCTGGGCGTCGCCGGGGCCCCGGGGCCGGCCGACCGGCTCGTCGCCGGGCAGAACATGGACCGCCTCGGCATCGGGCACCTGGCCGCGCGCTCGTTCACCGAGATCAGCGGCGGGGAACGGCAACTGGCGCTGATCGCCCGCGCGCTCACCCAGCAGCCCCGGCTGCTGATGATGGACGAGCCGACGTCGAACCTGGACCTGGGCAACCAGGCCCGGGTGCTGCGCGAGGTCCGCGACCTGGCCGCGGGCGGCCTGGCCATCGTGATGATCTCGCACACGCCCGACCACGCGTTCGCCGTCGCGACCACCGCGGCGCTGCTGGTGCCCGACGGGACGCTGCGGGTCGGGACGCCCGAGCGGGTGCTCACCGAGGGCGCGCTGGGCGAGGCGTTCGGGCGGCCGGTACGCATCCTCGCCGGCGTCGGCGAGGACGGTGCCACGCTGCGCGCCTGCCTGCCGGTGCTGTAGCCCCCGGCGCGCCGCCGGGCCGGTCTGGGGCGCGGCACACGCCCGTAGGCTGCCCTGCATGCGTCCCGGGCACGACCGACCCTCGACCGCGGTCGAGGACTACCTGAAGGTCATCTACACGCTCGGCGAGCACTCCGGTGGCGAGCCGGTGGGGACGTCACCGGTCGCGGAGCGGATGGGCGTCGCGGCCTCGTCGGTTTCGGGCATGGTGCGCAAGCTGCGCGAGCTGGGCCTGGTCGAGCACGCGCGCTACGGCACGATCGCGCTCACCGGGGAGGGGCAACGCCTCGCGCTCGCCGTGGTCCGGCGGCACCGCCTGATCGAGCAGCTGCTGGTCACCGAGTTCGGCTACGGCTGGGACGAGGTGCACCCCGAGGCCGAGGCGCTCGAGCACGTCGTGTCCGACCGGCTGATCGAGGCCATCGCCGACCGCCTCGGGCACCCCGAGACCGACCCGCACGGCGACCCCATCCCCGGGCGGGCCGGCGAGGTGGCGGACTGGGACGCCCGGCGCCTCTCGGAGATGACTCCGGGCACGGAGGGCGACCTGGTGCGGGTGGACGACGACACCGCCGTGCTGCAGCACCTGACCGCGCACGAGGTGGCGCTCGGCGACCGGATCGAGCTGGTGCGACGGGAGCCGTTCGGCGGCCCGTTCGTGGTCCGGGTCGGGGAGCGCGAGCTGCAGTTCGGCCCGGAGCTGGTCGACGCGCTGTGGGTCCGCCTGTAGCTCGCCCGATCGGCGCTCCTTGTCCGATTCACCCCACGCGTTCTAGAGTTCGCCATGCCTAACTCTCGATGGCGTATTCGTCGAACTAGGAAGCTGGCCTCGGCAACACTCGTGGTCGCCCTGTTCGCCGGCGGGTGCGGTGGCTCCGGAGCCGACGGCCCCGTGGCCGGCGACGCGACGGCGGACGGACCACCGAAGGTGCTCACCACGTTCACCGTGATCGCCGACATGGCCCAGCGGGTGGCGGGCGACCGGCTCGTCATCGAGTCGATCACCAAGCCGGGATCGGAGATCCACGAGTACGAGCCGACCCCGGACGACCTGATCCGCGCCCAGGACGCGGACCTGGTCCTGGACAACGGGCTCGGCCTGGAACGCTGGTTCTCCCGGTTCGTCGACCGGACCGGGGCCCGCAGCGCCACGCTCAGCGACGGTGTCGACCCGATCCCGATCGCGATCGGCAGCTACCAGGGGCAGCCCAACCCGCACGCCTGGATGTCCCCGCGGGCCGGTGAGATCTACGTCGGCAACATCGCCGCCGCACTCGGCGAGCTCGATCCGCCGAACGCGGGCGTCTACCGCGCCAACGCCGAGGCCTACGCCGCCGAGCTGCGCGGTGTCGGCGAGCAGCTGCGCCGGGAGCTCGCGACCCTGCCCCCGGACCAGCGCGCCCTGGTGACCTGCGAGGGCGCCTTCTCCTACCTGGCCCGCGACGCCGGACTGGCCGAGGGCTACCTGTGGCCGGTCAACGCCGACGCCGAGGGGACTCCGCAGCAGATCGCGGCGGCCGTGGGGTTCGTCCGGGACCGCGCGGTCCCGGCCGTGTTCTGCGAGTCGACGGTCAACGACGGCGCCCAGCAACAGGTCGCCCGCGAGACCGGCGCCCGGATGGGCCCGCAGCTCTACGTCGACTCCCTGTCCCGGGCCGACGGCCCGGTGCCGACCTACCTGGACCTGCTGGCCCACGACGCGCGGGCGATCGTGACCGGGCTGACCGGCCGGAGCCCGGCGTGAGCGCGGGCAGCGACGCCGTCCGGGTCCGCGGGCTGACCGTCCGCTACGGCGAGGTGCTCGCCCTCGACGACGTCGACCTCGACGTGGCGCCGGGACGGGTGTGCGGGCTGCTCGGGGTGAACGGCTCGGGCAAGTCGTCGCTGTTCAAGGCCCTGATCGGCACGCTACGACCGGACCGCGGCGAGATCGTCCTGCTCGGCCGCGACCCGGCCGCCGCCCGCAGGGCCGGGGCCGTCTCCTACGTGCCGCAGGCCGACGCCGTCGACTGGGCGTTCCCCGTCGGCGTCACCGACGTCGTGACGATGGGTCGCTACGGGCGGATGGGCCCGATGCGACGCCCGAAGCAGGCCGACCGGACGGCGGTGGCCGGGGCGATCGAGCGGGTCGGGCTCACCGACCTGGCCGGGCGGCAGATCGGCGCCCTGTCCGGCGGGCAGCGCAAGCGGGCGTTCCTGGCCCGGGCCATCGCCCAGGACGCGTCGCTGCTGCTGCTCGACGAGCCGTTCTCCGGCGTCGACAAGGGCTCCGAGGCCACGATCGTCGCCCTGCTGCACGCGATGCGCGACGAGGGCCGCACCGTCCTGGTCTCCACCCACGACCTGGCCGCCGTCCCGGACCTGTGCGACGAGGCCGTCCTGCTGGCGCGGCGGGTGATCGCGCACGGCACGCCGGAGCACGTGCTGACCCCGGACGTGCTGGCCGGGGCGTTCGGCGCCCCGCCGACCCGGGGCCGGGCCGCATGACGGGCGTGCTGGAGTGGGTGCTGGCGCCGCTGCAGTTCGAGTTCATGCTGCGCGCGCTGCTGGTCGCGGTCGTCTCGGGCGGGGTCTGCGCGATCCTGTCCTGCTGGCTGACGCTGATCGGCTGGTCGCTGCTCGGCGACGCCGTCTCGCACGCGGTCCTGCCCGGCGTGGTGCTGTCCTACATCATCGGGATCCCGTTCGCGGTCGGCGCGTTCGTGTTCGGCGTCGGCGCGGTCGGCCTGATCGGTGTGGTGCGCCGGACGTCGCGGGTGAAGGAGGACGCCGCGATCGGGGTGGTGTTCACCGGCCTGTTCGCGCTCGGGATCGTGCTCGTCTCGCGCACCCCGAGCAACACCGACCTCACCCACATCCTGTTCGGCAACCTGCTCGGCGTCTCCGACTCCGACATCGTGCAGGTACTGGTCATGAGCGCGGTGACGCTGGCGATCGTGCTGGTGAAACGACGGGACCTGACGCTGTTCGCGTTCGACCCGACGCACGCGCACGCCATCGGTCTGAGCCCGCGGCGGCTGGAGGCGCTGCTGCTCGGGCTCCTCGCGCTGACCGTGGTGATCGCCCTGCAGGCGGTCGGGATCGTCCTGGTCGTCGCGATGCTGATCATTCCGGGGGCGACGGCGTACCTGCTGACCGACCGGTTCGCGACGATGCTGGCGGTCGCGGCCGCGGTGTCGATCGGCTCGTCGGTGGCCGGGACCTACCTCAGCTTCCACGCCGACCTGTCCACCGGTGGCACGATCGTCGTCTCGCAGGCGGGCGTGTTCACGCTGGCCTACCTGTTCTCCCCGAGCCACGGCATCCTCGGGCGGTGGCGGACGCGCCGGGCGGTGCGCGTCCCGGAGGAACGGCCGCTGTAGGCATGGCGCGGCTGCGCTGCCGCGGGGCCCGGCAGCGGGCAGACTCGGTTCCGACATGACGATCCTCGCCCTGCTCTTCGCCGTCGCCGCGATGGTGGGCAACACCGTCGCCGCGCTCTGGGAGGCCAAGGGCAGCCGGCTCGCCCGCTACGGGGGCGCGCTGTGGCGCCAGCCCTGGTTCCTGGCCGGGCTGTTCGCCGACGTCGTGGCGTGGGGGCTCACCGTCGTCGCACTGCGGTTCCTGCCGGTGTTCGCGGTGCAGGCGATCCTGGCCGGCGCGATCGCGCTGACCACCCTGGCCGACAACGGGTGGAGCGCCTGGAACCTGGTGCGCGCCCAGCGGGTCGGTGTGGTGGCGGTGCTGGCCGGGCTGGTCCTGGTCGCGGGCAGCGCCGCGCCGGACCGCCCGGCGCAGCTGCCCGCCGCGGCGACCCCGGTCCTGCTGGTGTCGTTCGCGTTGCTGCTCGTCGCGGCACCGTTCGTCTGGCGGGCCGGCCGGCCGATGCTGCTGGCGTTCCTGGCCGGGCTCGGCTTCGGCGGCACGGCGCTGGCGGTGCGCGCCGTGCACCCGGGGGCGCTGTCCTGGGACACCGTCGGCGACCTGCTGACCGACCCGCTGGTCTACGCCGTGGTCGTGATGGGCGTGCTCGGCGTGCTGGCGTTCGCCGCGGCCCTGCGTGACGGCGCGGTGGGGACCGCGACGGCGGTGCTCTCGGTGACCGAGGTCGTGGTGCCGGGTGTGGTCGGGCTGGCGCTGCTCGGCGACCGCATCCGGGACGGGTGGGCGCCGGCCGCGGCGATCGGGCTGGTGGTGGCGCTGGCCGGGGTGGTCCTCCTGACCCGGGCCGACCCGGACTCCGAACGGGTCAGCCGGGTCCGTTAGCGGCTGCGCACGGCGACGGCCGGGTCGTGCCGAAGTCGTAGGGACGTCGTCCGTTCGGCTGACCCGGGTCGGGAGAAGATCGGTTCTTCGGGCGATCCGCCGCGCCGGCGCGCGCCGCAGGATGATCCCCATGACGACGTGCGCGGTGGCCCCCGAGCTCTCCGAGTTCTCCGAGACCTACCGCCGGTACCGGCCGTGGTTGCTGCGCGTCGCGCTCGGTCTGGTCGACGACCCGCCCACCGCCGAGGACGTCGTGCAGGACGTGTTCGCCGGGCTGCACCGGCACGGCGACGGCCTCCGCGACCAGGGGGCGCTGCCCGGGTACCTGCGCACCGCGACGCTCAACCGGGCCCGGTCGGTCCTGCGCAGGCGCCGGACCGAACGCGCGTACGTGCCCCCGCACGTCCCGGACGCGGGGTCCGCGGAGTCGGTGGCGATGATGGCCGGGGAGCGACGCGTCGTGGCCACCGCGCTGCGCGCGCTGCCCCCGCGCCAGCGGGAGGTACTGATCCTGCGCTACTACGGCGACCTGTCCGAGGCCCAGATCGCCGAGACCACCGGGATCAGCCGGGGCAGCGTGAAGTCCGCGGCCAGCCGTGGCCTGCGGTCGGTGTCGTCGATGCTGCGGACGGGCCTGCCGGCCTAGCGTCGACGACGGGCGGAAGGTCCCGGGCGTCGACGACGTTGCACCGGGGGAGTAGCTCGGCACACCGAGGAGAGGCAGCGCATGACGACCGTCGAGAGCACCGACCTGGCCACCGCGTGGCAGCAGTGGCACGACGAGCGCGAGCAGATGCTCGCCGAGCCGCACGGCTGGCTCAGCCTCACCGCGCTGCACTGGCTCGACGAGCACCCGGCGCAGTACCCGGACCTGCCCGGCACCTGGCGGGTCCGCGACGCCGACACCGTCGAGATCACCGCCTCGGCCGCGGACGGGATCGACGTGCCGGGCCACGGGCCGCTCGACGGCACGGCGACGGTCTCGCCGGTGGACGGCGCCCCCGGCGTGCTCGTCGGCGTCGGCGACCGCAAGGTCGAGATCGCCCGGCGCACCGACAGCTACGCGCTGCGCCTGCGCGACCCGCAGGCGCTCACCCGCACCGCGTTCACCGGCGTGCCCACGTTCCCGGTCGAGGGCCGCTGGGTCGCCGCCGGGCACTTCACGGCCTACCCGCAGGCGCGGCGGATCACCGTGGACGCCGTCGTCGAGGGCCTGCAGCACTTCCCGACCGCGGTCGGCGAGGTGAGCTTCGAGCTCGACGGCACGCCGCAGACGTTGGTCGCGCTGGCGGGCAAGGAGTCCGGGCTGTCGCTGCACTTCCGGGACGCGACGTCCGGGACGTCCACCTACGGCGGCGGCCGCATCCTGCGCACCGCCGACCCGGCCTCCGACGGCACCGTCACCGTCGACCTGAACCGCACCGTCAACCTGCCGTGCGCGTTCACCGAGCACGCCACCTGCCCGCTGCCGCCGACCGGCAACACCCTGGCCGTCGCGGTCGAGGCGGGCGAGCGGTCCCCGCTGCGCCCCGACCTGGAGCGCTGAGACCACCGAGCGGTACACCAGGGCTGTTCGATCATGTTTCGGCAGCCGTGACGTACCGCTCGAGGCTCAGCGGTTACGCCACACCGGGGGTCGCTTCTGGGCGAAGGCGGTGACGCCCTCGATCGCGTCCGCGCTGAGCATCAGCTCGTCGAGGGCGGCGGACGGGTGTTGCGCCGCCTCGACGGTGTCGGCGATGCCGTCGGTCTCGTTCATGATCTGCAACGACGTGCGGACCGACGTCGGTGAGCCGTCCAGGATCTCCGCGGCCAGCTCGCGGGCCCCGTCCAGCGCGGTGCCCGCGGGCACGACCCGGTTCACCAGCCCCGCGTCGAGAGCCTGCGCCGCGTCGAGCCGGCGTCCGGTCAGGATCATCTCGGTGGCCAGCGCAGGCCCGACGATCCGCGGCAGGCGCACCAGCCCGCCGGCGGCCGCGACCAGGCCGACCTTCACCTCCGACAGCGCGAACCGCGCGGTCTCGTCGGCGACGACGAGGTGGCACGCCATCGCGATCTCGCAGCCCCCTCCCATCGCGAACCCGTTCACCGCGGCGATCACCGGTTTGGTCATCCCGGGCCGGCTCGTCAGGCCCGCGAACCCGTTCTTCGGCACCCACATCGGCTTACCCGCCGCCGTCCAGCGCAGGTCGTTGCCGGCGGAGAACGCGGTCTCACCGGCGCCGGTGAGGATCGCGACCCACAGGTCGGGGTCGGCGAAGAAGGCGTCGAAGACCTCGTCGAGCTCGTCGTTGGCGGGTGGGGTGAGCGCGTTGCGGGCGTCCGGACGGTCGATCGTCACCTCGAGCAGGTGCCCGTCGCGGTGCACCCGGACGTGCTCGTAGGCCCCGTCGCCGTCGTCAGAGGGCCGGAACCCGGGCGCGCGCCGCGGTGCGAGCGCGTCCATCCGCCCGCGGGTCGTGGTGACCCGGTTCCCGACGCCGAACGAGCGCGCGTACACCGGCGCGCCGGCGGGTTCGCCGGCGAGCAGGTCGAGGGTCTCGTCGTCGCCGTCGACGGTGCGGGCCAGGAACCGGCGGCCCTCGGCGTCGCGGCCCACGACGATGCCGGTCCGGTCGCCGCCCCGGCCGTGCACCACGGTCCAGGTCTCGACCCTGGCCGGGCCGTCGGCGTGCACGACCTGCTCCGGGGACGGCACCGCGTCGAGCTCGTCCTGGATCTCGGCGCTGCGGTCCGGGCGCCATCCGGTGGGGGTGGTGGAGTAGATCCCCACCGAGTACTTGCTCAGCACACCGCCGTTCGCGCCGACCAGGCCGTAGCTGCCCGGCGTCGCAC
The DNA here is from genome assembly GCF_019263595.1 of Pseudonocardia sp. KRD291. GTDB lineage: Bacteria > Actinomycetota > Actinomycetes > Mycobacteriales > Pseudonocardiaceae > Pseudonocardia. The sequence goes on from NZ_JADQDD010000135.1 coordinate 14,173, forward strand.
GGGCGCGGACCACGGTCTCGGCGACCGCGTGCAGCGAGTAGTTGTTGCCGGCGCCGCCGAAGAACGGCAGCCCGCCGGTCAGCGTGAGCCCGCGCGGGTCGTCCGGGGCGAGTCCGAGCTGGTCGCAGACGTGCGAGACGGCGATCGGGAAGCAGCTGTAGAGGTCCAGCGTCGACAGGTCGTCGAGGCCGACCCCCGCCACCTCCAGCGCGTGCCGCACGGCCGCGCCGGACGCCGGCCCGACGCTCAGGTCCGGGCGGTCGAGCAGGGGGCGTTCGCGCAGGTCGGCGTGCCCGTGCAGGTACACCCACCGGTCCTGCGGGACGCCGAGGCGGCGTGCCTCGGACACCGACGTCAGCACGACGGCCGCGCCCTGGTTCACCTGGTCCCGGGAGACCAGGTAGCGGGTGTAGGGGGCGGCGATCGGCCGGTTGCGCTCGGACGTCGTCGCCAGCTCGGCGGCGCTGCGCCCGGTCGGTGCGGCGGCGTGCGGGTTCGTCGCGGCGACCCGGGTGAACGGGGCGAACAGCTCGCCCATCGCCGTCGCGTAGGTGTCGCGGTCGGAGCCCAGGCGCGAGCGGCGCGCGTTCTCGGCCAGCGCGTACTGCGCCGGCATGCCCGCGAGGCCGTGCGCGATCTGCTGACGGGTGGCCAGCCCCTCGAGCCCGAACCCGCGGTCGTCGAGCTGACCGGGCACGGTCTCGGTGAAGTCCGGCGCGCCCTCGGAGCCGGCCAGGTGACGGGCGGTCGAGATCGCCTCGGACCCGACGACCAGTGCGGCCGCGACCGAGCCGTCGGCGACCGCGGCGCAGAGCTCGGTGAGCAGGTGCTGCGGGGACTGCCCGCCGGTCACCTCCAGCACGGCGCGGACCGGGTCGGCGCCGATCCGGGCCGCGACCGAGCGCGGGTAGTTGGTGGAGCGGCCCAGCGGGGCGTGCGACATCGGTGTGGAGATCTCGAACTGGCGCACACCGGCGACCGTGTCGATCGCCGCGGCCAGCGCCGCGGGATCGGCTCCGGAGTCGTGCAGTGCCGCACGGGCCGCATCCGCACCCAGGTCGGCCGCGGACAGCCGCCGGTACCCGGGGGCATCGATCGGGTCCGAGGACTGCCCGACCCCGACCAGGACGGGAGTGCGGTCGTCGACGGTCATGCCCACCTCCGGCTCGTTCCCAGACTGCGGTTACTAGACGCTCGTCGTCCGAAACCGCGCCGACCGTAGCCCGGCCCCGCGGGCGGTGTCCACGCGCGCCACCGGTGTCCGCGCACACTCCGCCGACCCGGCAGCGGCCGCGGTCAGGCCGGGGTCAGCACGGCGCGGAGCAGGAAGTCGACGAGCCGGTCGGCGTAGTCGTCGAGGTCGGCGGCCAGGCGTTCCTGCAGGTGGTCCGGGGTGGACGACACGTGCATCACGACCCCGCCGCACAACGTGTCCAGCAGGAGCGTCACCGACGTGTCGGCCGGGACCTCGCCGCGCCGGATCCCGCGGCGCACCATCGCCCGCGCGGTGAGCACCTGCGACTCGAGCAACGCGTCCCAGCGCCTGCCGACGCCCGGGATCATCGGTGCCTCGACGGCCATCCGCAGCGCGGCCCGCCGGGTCCGGCCCAGGTAGAGGGCGAGCATCTGGCGGGCCAGCTCGACAAGGTCCCCGCGCAGCGTGCCGCTGTCGACGTCGGCGATGTCGAGCAGGCTGCTCCCCAGCGCCTCGGTGAGCAGCCGCTCCTTGGTCTCCCACCGCAGGTAGATCGACGCCTTGCCGACACCGGCGTGGCGCGCCACCGCCTCCAGGCTGAACCCGGCCCAGCCGGCCCGGCCGAACAGCTCCACCGCGGCCTCGGCGATCCGACGGT
>NZ_JADQDD010000136.1 GCF_019263595.1 Pseudonocardia sp. KRD291
GGGATGGACGCCCGGCGGCACCGACAGGCCGGCCCAGAGCCAGTCCAGGCCGTCCAGGCGCCCGGACCAGACGACCTCGTGCCCGGCCGCCAGCGCCGCCTCGGCGACGGCGGCGCAGCGCACCGCGTGCCCGACGCCCGTGCTCGGCCCGGCGTCGCAGCGCAGCAGGAGCCGCATCAGCCCGCTTCCAGCGGCTTCTGCTGCACGTCGGCGTTGCGGGCGACCAGATCCGGACGGGCACGCAGCACCGCCACCACGTCCCGCCAGCCGGTGCGCGCAGTGTTGATGCTCGTTCCGCCTTCGCTCCTCTCGGCCAGAGCCTCGACCAACCCGTCGAGCAGCTCGGCGTCCTCCGGGGTGTCCAGGGTGATCCGCAGGTCGTTCGCGGCGGGGGAGACGACCAGGCCGAGGCAGCGGAAACGCTCCGGGTCGCCGTAGAGGCCGGACGTAACGTGCACCCGGTCGTAGCCGGTCGCGGTCGCGTCGAGGGCCTGCAGGGCGTCGACCCGGGCCAGTTCGACGTCGAGTCCGCGGGGGAGGGTGCGGACCAGCGTCGTGGCGACGTAGTCGAGCCGGGGGTCCTGGCGCCAGGCCGCGACGACGAGCCCGACCAGCTCCGGGTCGAGCAGCGGGCAGTCGGCCGTGAGACGCACCACGGCGTCGCACGGGTGCTCGCGCGCGGCCAGGGTGAACCGGGCCAGCACGTCGTCCTCCGGGCCGCGCACGACGGCGGCGCCGAGCTGCGCGGCGCGTTCGGCGACCGGGTCGTCACCGGGGTCGGTGGACGTCGCGACCACGACCGCGTCGACGCCGGGGGCCTTCTGCGCCGCGCCGACGACCCAGTCCAGGACCGGACGCCCGCCGAGGGGGCGCAGCACCTTGCCGGGCAGCCGGGTCGAACCCGTCCGCGCCTGGACCACCGCGTTCACCCGCACCTGCATCCCTCCGCCGTATGAAGCGCGTGCCATCATGCCGTGCAGGGGAACGGCCCCGGTTCTGGAGGCGTGATGTCGGTACTCGAAGGCTCGTCGGTCCTGGTCACGGGCGGTACGGGCTCCTTCGGCAAGGCATTCGTCCGCACGCTGCTGGACCGCTACGACCCGCGCCGGCTCGTCATCCTGTCCCGCGATGAGCTCAAGCAGTACGAGTGCCGCAACCTGTTCGGTGACGATCCGCGGCTGCGCTGGTTCCTCGGCGACGTCCGCGACCAGGCCCGCCTGCGCCGCGCGATGCACGGGATCGACTACGTCGTGCACGCCGCCGCGCTCAAGCAGGTCGACACGGCCGAGTACAACCCGTTCGAGTTCATCCGGACCAACGTCGAGGGCTCGCAGAACGTCGTCGAGGCGGCGATCGACTCCGGCGTGAAGAAGGTCGTGGCGCTGTCCACGGACAAGGCGTCGAGCCCGATCAACCTCTACGGCGCGACCAAGCTGTGCGCGGACCGGCTGTTCGTGAGCGCGAACCACTACGCGGCCGCCTACGAGACCCGGTTCGCCGTCGTCCGCTACGGCAACGTGCTGGGCTCGCGCGGGTCGGTGGTGCCGCTGTTCAAGCGCCTGGCCGCGGAGGGGCAGTCGCTGCCGATCACGGACAAGCGGATGACCCGGTTCTGGATCACGCTGCCGAGCGCGGTCAAGTTCGTGATCGACTCGTTCGACATGATGCAGGGCGGCGAGCTCTACGTGCCGCGGATCCCGTCGATGCGGATGACCGACCTGGCCGAGGCGATCGCACCCGGCGCGGCCACCCACGAGATCGGGATCCGCCCCGGGGAGAAGCTGCACGAGGAGATGATCGCCGGGGACGACTCGCGGCGGACCCTCAAGCTGGCCGACCGCTACGTCGTCGAGCCCTACATCGCGGGCTGGGGCTACACGTCCCCGGCCGACGGTGAGGCCGTCCCGGACGGTGAGGCCTACCGCTCCGACACCAACGACCTGTGGCTGTCCCCGGAGCAGCTGCGCGAGATGGTCGAGGCGCTCGACTGATGCTCCCCTACGGTCGGCAGTCCATCGATTCCGACGACGTCGCCGCCGTCACCGCGGTACTCGGCTCGGACTGGCTGACCACCGGCCCCGCCGTCACCCGGTTCGAGTCCGACCTCTCCGCCCGCTCCGGCGGGCACGGCGTGGTCGCGGTGACGTCCGGGACGGCCGCGCTGCACGTCGCCTACGCCGCCGCCGGTGTCGGTCCCGGCGACGACGTGGTGGCCAGCCCGTTGACGTTCGTCGCGACCGCGTCGGCCGCGGCGCTGCTCGGCGCGCGGGTGGTCTTCGCCGACGTCGCCCCGGACACCGGCAACCTCGACCCGGACGCGGCGAAGGCCGCGCTCACCCCGGCCACGAAGGTGATCTCCGGCGTCGACTACGCCGGGCACCCGATCGACGCCGCGCCGCTGCGCGAGATCGCCCACGACGCAGGCGCGCTGCTGCTCGAGGACGCCGCGCACTCGGTCGGCGGCCGCTGGCAGGGCCGGCCGGTCGGTGACCTGGCCGATCTGACGACGCTGTCGTTCTTCCCGACCAAGAACCTGACCACGGCCGAGGGCGGCGCCGTCGTGTCCCCGTCCGACGAGCTGGTGGCAGGGGCCCGGGCGTTCCGCAACCACGGCCTGGTCCGCGACCGGGACGCCCTGCGCTTCCCGGACGAGGGCCCGTGGCACCAGGAGGTGCACGCGTTCGGGCTCAACTACCGGCTGCCCGACGTGCTGGCCGCGCTCGGGTCCAGCCAGCTGACCCGCCTGGACGCGTTCACCGCGCGCCGCGCGCAGATCCACGCCCGCTACGACGCCGCGCTCGCCGACGTCGCCGAGGTCCGCACCCCGTCGCGCCGCGAGGGCGCCGAGCCGGCCTGGCACCTCTACCCGCTGCGCGTACTCGACGGGCGTCGCCGGGAGCTGTTCGAGTTCCTGCGTGGTCGCGGGATCGGCGTGCAGGTCAACTACGTGCCGGCCTACTGGCATCCGGTCTTCGCCGACCTGGGCTACGAGCGCGGCCTGTGCCCGGTGGCCGAGGAGTACTACCGCCGGCAGATCTCGCTGCCGCTGTTCCCGGCCCTGGCCGACGACGACGTGGACCGGGTCTCGTCGCTGGTCCGAGAGTTCTTCGGGTACGGGAGCTGACACCGATGACCGACCCGCACACCGGCCCGCTGCCCGCGGCCGCCGGGCCGGACGGGGCGTCGTCGGCGGCCGGGGCGAGCAAGGACGTGCTCGGGCGCGGTTCGCTCTACACGATCGCGAGCGCCGCCCCGATCCTCGCCGCCGTGCTGGTCACCCCGTTCGTGACCCGCCTGCTCGGCGACGCCGAGTACGGCGTCGTCGCCGTCGCGCTGCAGGTCGTGCAGGTCGGGGCCATGGTCGGCGGGCTCGGCATGGCGGCCGCGATCACCCGCCACGGCATCATGGAGCGCTCCGGCGCCGACGGTGCCCGGGCCCTCGTGCTGCGCGGCAGCGCGATCTCGTCGGTGCTGCTGGTGGTCGCGATGCTGGCCGGTCCGCTGTGGGGCGAGCCGGTGCTGGGCACCCCCTGGCGGGCCGGGCTCGCGTTCGCGGTGATCGCCGCGGCCGGGTTCGGCACGATGCTCAACGCGCAGTCGTTCCTGCGCGTACTGGACAGGCCGGCACCGTTCGTGGCGTTGTCCACGCTCGCCACCCTCGGCGGGCCCGCGATCGGCCTGCTGCTGGTGCTGTTCCGCGGCACCGACGCGAACGACTACCTGTTCGGTCTGATGGTCGGCTACCTGCTGGCCGGGATCGGCGGGATCGCGCTGTCGCTGCGCGGCGGGCGCCCGCGCGGTGAGCCCGGCGACTTCGCGCACGCGCTCAAGGTCGGCCTGCCCGCCGTCCCGCACCTGGTCGCGCTGTTCCTCGCCCAGGGCGCGCTCGTCCTGGTCGCGGCGCGGTACCTGGGGATCGCCGAGGGCGGGCGGCTGCAGATCGCGCTGCTGGTCGGCGGCGCCCCCGCGATGATCACTGCCGCGCTGAACAACGCCTGGGCGCCGGTCGTCTACCGGACGGCTCCGGAGCACCGCGGCGCGGCGCTGGAACGCACCGCGCAGGACATCGCGGCGGTGACGGCGGTGCTCGCCGGCGGCGTCGCGCTGCTCTCGCCGTGGGTGCTGCAGGTCCTCGCGCCTGCCTCGTTCGGCCCCTCGGAGCTGGTGGTCGCGGTCGGGATCACCACCGTCGGCTCGGTGATCAGCGTCGCCTACCTGGCCAACGTGCACCTGGTGTTCGCCTCGTCGCGCAGCACCGGCCTGGCCTTCGCCAGCCCGGCCAGCCTCGCCGTCGGGGTGCTGATCTCGCTCGTGCTGGCCCAGGTCGGCGGGCTGACCGCGGTGGCGGCCGGGTTCCCGATCACCTACCTGTGCCTGGCGGTCGGGACGGCGCTGCTGCGCCGCAGGGTGTCGCCCACGAGCTGGCGCGAGGCGGTGCTGACCGGCCCGGTCCTGGGCGGGATGGCGATCTGCGGGCTGGGCGCGGCACTGCCGTTCACCGGAGCGCTGTGGATCACCGTGCGGCTCGTTCTCGCGGTCGCGCTGGGCGGTCTGCTGCTCGTGCTCGTGCGACGCGTATTCACCCGCTGAGGCGCCCGGCTCAGCTGCCGTAGTGGTAGCGGCACGCGGCGACTCGGATCTCGTCATCGACGATCTTGTAGATGAGCCGGTGCTCGTCGGTGATCCGCCGCGACACCGTGCGACGGGAGCGGGGTATCGAAAGATGCGCCGTTGCTGCCCGGCGCTGGGCCTGCCGCGACCGTGCGTCGGCCGGCGCCCGGCCGTCAGCGGGGGACGGTGTCCGCGGCGGTGGTCTCGACCGGGAACCGGTCGACGGAGAGGGGCTCCACCGTCGTGACCGGCGTGTCCAGGCCCTTCGGGAGCGGGCGGGGCAGGTGCGACAGGGGGTGGCGCAGCCACAGCATCGGGCTGAACCCGCCCGCCGACATCGCCGCCGTGCTCTGCTCGGTGCGCTTGGTCAGCCCCAGCACCATCGCGGCCTTGGCCAGCGGGGATGCGGCCCAGTACTGCGCGGCCGGGCCCGGGCTGGCCGGGCCGGTCCAGCCCATCGCCTCGCGCAGGCCCTCGGGCTCCAGGAGGGAGTCCGCGCCCAGCTCGGCGCGGGCCAGCGCGGTCGCGGCGGCGTCCTCGGCGCTCGTGGCGTCCGTACGCGACTCGACGCCGTGGTACTCGGGCCAGCCCTCGCGCAGCGCCTGCAGGGCGCTCTCGCTCTGTGCGCCGAACGTCAGCGGGTCGCCCCAGACGGCGGCCGGGGTGCCGACCGCGGCCGCGTAGAACACGGCGGTGCTCAGCCGGTTCGACGACAGCCGGCTCGCGTTCCCGGCCAGGTGCATGATCCGCAGCAGGAACGCCGGGTCGTCCCTGCGCCCGGCCGTGACCAGCCGGTGCCCGGCGGTGGCCCACGCGGAGGTGATCTCCGGGTCGGTCATGTCCTCGGAGTGCAGGCACACCGTCGACGGCCCGTCCACGTCGGCGACCTGCGCCGCGAGCTCCCGGTGCGCCCCGGTGACGCGGACCAGGCGGGTGCCGTGGAACGGCACGAACACCGGCCCGAGATGGTCCGAGCGCCGCCAGCCCTGTGCCTGCAGCAGCCGTTCCAGGTACAGCACCGGCGCCCCGACGGCGGTGGTCGGGCGCTCCTCGCCGGACGGGGACCAGGCCCGCGAGGAGTGCGACCACACGAGCAGCCGCCGCTTCGGGTCGCGACCGACCAGCGGGAAGTCCGCGAAGTGCGCGTCGACCGGGGACGTCGCCGTCCAGCCGTGCTGCAGCAGCCCGGCGACGTGGCGCGGGCGGGACAGCCCGGCGTAGGCGGCCATCACGGCCGAGTGGCCGTAGTAGTGGTTCTGGATGTCCACGCAGGCTCCGTGTGTCCGGTCGGGCCGGCCCCGTCATGTCCCGGGGCCGCCAGGTCCTGATCGTATCGACGACGGGCGTGCAACCCGGCCCTGCACCCCGCACGGGCCGTGGTCCGGCGGGGCACCTGCCGCGTCGTGTTCCTCTCCCGGGTCGATACCGTCGCCGGGCAGCCGCGCACCGCACGGGAAACGAGGCCATGACCGTCGACATCATGCTCCCCTTCTTCGGGGACCCCGACCTGCTGCGCCGGGCCGTGCACAGCGTGCTGGAGCAGCGCCGCACCGACTGGCGGCTCACCGTCGTCGACGACGGCTATCCGGACGACACGATCGAGCCGTGGTTCGCCGGCCTGCGCGACGAGCGGGTGCGCTACCTGCGCAACCCCGAGCGTCTCGGCGCGCAGCCGAACAACCGCCTGTGCCTGAGCTACGTCGAGCGCGAGTTCTTCGTGATGATGGGCGCCGACGACCTGATGCTCCCGTACTACCTCGACACCGTCCTGGGCCTGCACGATGCCGCGCCCGGTGCCGCGCTGGTGCAGCCGGGGGTCGAGGTGATCGACGAGAACGACCGTCCGGTCCGGCCGCTCGCCGACCGGGTCAAGGCGATGCTCGCGCCCCGGGGCCGCGGGCCGCGGGTGGTGTCCGGCGAGCCGCTCGCGGTGAGCCTGCTGCGCGGGAACTGGCTCTACAACCCGTCGCTGTGCTGGCGGACCAGCGCGATCAAGGAGATCACGATTCCCGGGTCGGCGGACGTGTTCGATCTGGCCCTGCCGCTGGACGTGATCGCCTCCGGCGGACGGATGGTCGTCGACGACGAGGTGTGCTTCCGCTACCGGCGCCACCGCACCAGCGACTCGGGCTCCGGGGCCCAGGCCGGGAACCGGTTCCCGGAGGAGAAGCGGTTCTTCGCCGCCGAGGCGCGGCGGATGCGGGAGCGCGGCTGGGACCGGGCCGCGGCCGCCGCCCGGTGGCACTTCTCGTCGCGCCTGAACGCCGCTGTGCAGCTGCCGGGGGCACTCGCCCGCCGGGACACGCGCGCGCTCGGGGTGCTCGGGCGCCACCTCGTCGGGAGCTGAACCGGCGATGAGTTCCGCCGGACCGGGCAGTCTTATCGGCATGAGCGAACAGACGACGACCCGGACCACCCTCAACAACATCGGCGTGGTGATGTTCACCGTCGCCGACCAGGACGCGGCCATCGCGTTCTACACCGGCACCCTCGGCTTCGAGCTGCGCGGCGACACCCTCTTCGGCGAGAACGGCGAGTACCGCTGGGTGGAGGTGGCCCCGCCCGGATCCCGTGCGCGGCTGGCGCTGAACCCGCCGATGTTCGGGGAGCCAGGCGGCTCCGCGATCGGCGTGGAGAGTTCGGACGTGCCGGCCGAGCACGCCCGGCTGAGCGCGATCGGCGGCCTCGACATCGACCCGGCGCCGGAGCGCTCGCCCGGCGCGCCGCTGATGTTCATGCTGCGCGACCCGGACGGCAACGTGGTGACCGTCGTCGAGGAGCCCGCGGCCTGAAGTGGGGATCCGGCGGGGCGGTGTCGAGAACGCCCGGCCGGCTCCACCCGGCACGGCCGAGCGAGCCGGTGCCTCCCGCCGAACCCGGCACCGGCAGAATCCCCGCTCATGACCCGGTCCGTCCTGCTCGACGGCACGCCCGCCCCGTCCGACCCTCCGGCCGGGCGCCGTCGATCCGACGTCGTGGCCGCGGTCGTCGCGGTGGCCGTGCCGACCGTCGTGGTCGCGGTGCACATGCTCGCCTACGGCCGCTGGATCGTCGACGACGCCGCGATCACGTTCAGCTACGCGCGCTCGATCGCCGCCGGAGCGGGCCCGGTGCTGCAGCCCGGCGGGGAGCTCGCCGAGGGGTACTCGAACCCGGCCTGGCTGGCGATCCTGCTGCTCGGGCACGGGATCGGCCTGTTCGACCACGGGAGCTGGTTCGGGGTCCCGGACCTGGTGCTGTTCCCCAAGGCCGTCGCGCTGCTGTGCTGTGCCGGGATCTTCGCCGGGTTCCACACCGTGGCCCGCGCGGTGTGGCCCCGGCCCTCCCGGTGGCCCGCGATCGTCACCGTCGTCGCCGGAACGGCCACCGCGGTCGTCCCGTCGTTCGTGATCTGGGTGTCCTCCGGGCTGGAGAACCCGCTGCTGGCGCTGGCCGCGGTCACGACCGCCGCGGTGCTGGCCCGGGCACGGTCGGGCGGCGACCTGCTGCGCGTGTCCGTCGCGGTGACCTGCGGCCTGCTCGCCGCGGTCGCCGCGCTGACCCGCCCGGACGGGCTGGTCTACCTCGGCGCCTACCCGATCGCGGTGCTGCTGACCCTGCGGCGCGACCGACTCGGTGCCGCGCTGATCTCGACGGTGGCGTCCGTGGTCGCGTTCGCGATCCCGTTCGGTGGCTATCTGACCTGGCGGGTCCTCACCTTCGGCCGGTGGCTGCCGAACACGGCGGTGGCCAAGTCACAGGGGCTGCCCGACACCGCGTCGCTGGCCCGGCCCGCGGAGCTGCTGTCCTACCCGGGCTGGTTGAGCGCGCTGCTGGTCCTCGGTCTCGTCGCCGTGGGTTTGTTCCGGCCCGGGCGGCACCGCGGGGTGCTCGTCGCCGTCCTGGTCCCGCTGATGCTCGCCGTCGCTGCGTTCGGTGTGCTCTCCGAGGACTGGATGGGTGTCTACCGGTTCGCCACCCCGGTCTGGCCGCTGGCCGCCCTCGCCGCGACGGTCGCGGCTGCCGCCGTGCTGCCGAAGGTCCCGGTCCGCGGCCGCGCCCTGGTCGCGCTGCTCGCGGTGGCCGGTGCCCTGCTCTCCGGGATCACCTGGCTGGACGGGGCGCGCACGTTCCGGGCCACACCGACGATCTCGATGTGCGCCGGCGCGCAGGGGATGGGTGCATCACCCAACGCGTTCGGCGACATCCTGGGGATCCCCTCCGGCGCGATCGCGACACCGGACATCGGCGGGACGGCACTGGCCAGCCGGTACCAGGTGATCGACATCGCCGGGCTCGCCTCGGCCCGGATCGCGGATCTCTGGCGCGCCGGCGACATGGCAGGCATCCGGGACCACCTGCTCGTCGAGGCCCGCCCGGCGTTCATCGAGATCCACGGGGGCTGGTCGACGAGCACCGGGCTGCTCGACGACCCGAGGATGGACGCCGAGTACGTTCCGATCATGAAGACGGCCGCGAGGTCGGGCTGGTACGTCCGGCGCGACCTGGTGCCCGACCAGGCACGGTTCGCCGCCGCGGTCCGCCACGCCGAGCAGGTCGCCCTCCCGCAGCGGGTCCGCTACTCCTACGCCGCGCCGCGGTCCTCGTGCGGCGGGCTCGAGCCCGGGACGACCCCGGTGGTCGAGGACCCGGCCCGCTGACGACGGCTACCGGACCGGCGGCACGTCCGGACGCACGACGACGGTGAACGGGCCGACGTCGCGCCGGACGAACGCCGGGTCGTCGAACAGCCGCGGCTCGAACACCGCGGTCCCGCTGCCGGTGGCCTGGCTCGGGAACGGGTCGTAGGTCAGGCCCTGGCGGAGCAGGCCGTCCGGGCCGCGGCTGAGCACGAACACCGACGGCGCGCGGACCGGACCCGCGTCCAGGCGCGCGAGCAGCTCCGCGGGCGACCCGGAACGGGACCACTCCAGCAGCCGGTCCCGGCGCCCGGCGAAGTCGGCCAGCGGGTTCGCGTACTGGGCCACCGTGGTCTGGTAGGCGCGGTAGGGGTGGTAGCTGAGCAGGGCGTAGGTGTTGCTCAGCACGACGACCTGGTTCGCGGGGCGCCCGGTGAGCTCGTCGATCGTCGAGGCCAGCCGGTCGTTCCAGGCCCCGGCGTCGGTCTCGGCGCGGGCGCCGGTCGGCTTCGTCCCGTCCGGGTAGTAGTCGCCGTTCTGCGCCGAGGTGCTCCACGAGTAGGTCTCCGGCGTGGTCTGCACCTGCCCGACCACGATCGCGGCCGCGAGCGCCGCCACCAGCAGCGGGAGCCGCGCCGCCGCGGTCCGCGCGCCGTCCGGGACGGAGCCGCCGAGACGCGACCGGACGGCCCGCATCCCGTCCGCGGCCAGACCGACCGCACCGCACGCCAGCGCGGTGGAGATGATCGGCTCGATCCGGAACGAGAGCAGGGTGGTGTCGGCGACCAGGGCGAGGGTGGAGAGCAGGTACCAGGCGTAGCCGCAGACCACGGTCCAGCCGAGCCCGCGGGCCACCGGGTCCCGGCCGAACCGCAGCACGATCCACACCGTCCCGGCCAGCGCGAGTGCGCCGAGCACGGTCGGCTCCAGCATCGGCAGCGGGTAGGTGGCCCCGCTCTGCGGGAGGAAACGCTGCGCGGCGTCGCCCGCGGCGTCCGCCGTCCCCGAGCCGTACAGCCGGAGCCTGGCCAGCAGGTAGGGGGTCCAGTTGAGCAGCAGCAGCGGCAGTGCCGCGACGACGACCACCGCCGCGGTCCGCAGCAGGTGCAGCGCGTAGGGCCCGCCCTGGGACCGGCCGCGCAGGGCCCCGTCGGCGGTGGCCACCACCAGCACCAGGACCAGGAAGGCGCAGATCTGGGTGTGCGTCACCCCGGCCACGCCGAGGATCAGTCCGGTCGTCACCGCGGCACCCACCCAGGGCCGGCCGGCGACGCGGGTCGGGTCGACCAGGCGCACGCCCAGCACCGCGACCGGGGCGACGAGCGCCGCGGTCAGCCAGGAGTAGGGGGTGTAGGCGGCCAGCGCGAGCCCGACCAGCGTGGTCGCGGTGGCCAGGCCGAGCGCGCGCACCCGGCCCACGACCACCGACCACAGCACGAAGGCCAGCACCCCGGTCACCGCCATCGTCGTGACCGCGAACGGCTTGTAGAACGCCCAGGCCTCGACGCCGAACAGGTCGGCGAGCCGCCCGCCGACCCAGAACCAGGCCTGCGGGTAGAACGGCGGCAGGTCGGCGTAGGCGACGTCGGCCGGGCGGGCCGAGTCGGCGAAGCGGGTCAGGTACTGCACCCGGAACGCCTGGTCCCCGGACACCCCGAACAGGTAGTGGCGCGTGCTCGCGAGCAGCAGCGACAACGGGACCGCGGACAGCGCGGACAGGCCCACCCAGGCCAGCGGGGCGGTCAGGGCGGGACGGCGGCGGTACAGCAGCCCGGCCGCGGCGAGCACCCCGGCGACGAGCAGGCCCCCGGAGGCGGTGAGCGCCAGGCCCACGTTCGAACCGGACGGGATCGGCAGCCGGGCCACCACCGCCAGCACCGCGACGGCCACCAGTACCGCCACCACGGTGGCGGCCACGACCTCGCCGAGCACACGCCACCCGCGGGCGGAGCGTGCGGGCGCCGGCGGCGCGGGCGCACGACCGGTCCGTTCCCAGCCGGCCGGGCGCGTCCCGGCCACCGCGGCGCGTCCCGTCACCCCTGTGCCTGCCCGGCGTCCGTCCGCTTGCGCGCCACCACGAGGAACGCCTTCGAGATCGCCCACAGCGCCGGGAAGCGGCGCAGCGCCGCGACGCCGAGGGTGTAGACCTTCGACCCGCCGCCCTCGGCCAGCGACACGTCGCCGGGCACGGTGAACGTCGCGTCCAGCTCCGGGCGCTGGGCGAGGAGCTTGCGCATCCGCAGGTAGCCGGGCGCGTAGCTGGCGTCGGTGTAGTCGTGGCCGCGCCCGGTCAGGCGCAGGTAGCGGTTGGCCAGCGGAACCGGCATCCAGCTCAGGAACGGCAGCGCGTAGTGCGCCTCGATCGGCCACAGCCGGTTCGGCACCAGGATGTAGGCGACCCCGCCGGGGCGCAGCGAGTTCGACATCCGCTCCAGGGCGTCGGGCTGGGCGTCGAGGTGCTCCAGGACGTTGTCCAGGACGGCGACGTCGAAGGACTCGCGGTCGTCGAAGTCGTTGATCGACTGGGTGCGGAACGTGAAGTTCGGGGCCTCCTCGGCGGCGAGCCGGTTCGCCTCCTCGGCCAGCGCACCGTTCGGCTCGATGCCGACCACGGTGCGGCACAGCTTGCCCAGCTCCAGCGCCGTGTAGCCGTACCCGCAGCCGACGTCGACGACGTCGCACTCGGCGAAGGGCTTGTCCAGGAACGGCCCGGTGGTCAGCGCGATCTGCTTGGCGAACCCGGTGGCCAGCCGACGTCGCTCGACCATCCGCAGGGTGGTCCGTTCGTACTCCGGCAGTGCGTCCAAACCGGGGTTCTCCTCACTCATGAGTCGGTGGGCTCGACCGGGCCGCAGGCGGTGATCCGGTAGAGCGCATTCACGCCGTCGTCGGCCATCAGCTCGAAACCGGGCACCGGGCTGATGTCCTGCAGGCCGGGGTAGGACCGGGAGGCCCCGTTCCACGGCCAGAACGTGGTCGGCCCGTCGAGCACGTAGCCGGTCCTGGTCGCGGCGACCGCGGGGCAGACCGCCGGGTCGGTGCTCACGTCCCGCAGGTGGGCCGCGAGCGTCTTCTGGTCCGGTGTCCACGCCCCGGTCATGTGCGGGAAGAGCACCTCGCGTCCGGTCAGCGGGTAGAGCAGTACGTTGCCGGTGAACGGGTTCGAGGCGACGACGGCGTCGGCGGGCAGCATCTCACCGGCCCGTTCCAGGAACTCACGCTGCCCCGGTTCGAGCAGCTCCGAGTCCGGCTCCTGGTACGGCCCGGCCAGGACGGTGGCGTGCGTGCCCAGTCCCATTCCGCCGGAGACCGCGACGGCCGGCACCAGGACGGCGGCGGTGAGCATGGCCGGCAGGGCCTTCGGGAACGCCTTCGACAAGGGCAGGGCTCTCGGCGACGACACCGGTCGCGCGGTGATCGCCCGCCGGACCAGCCCGGCCAGGCCGAGCGTCCCGACCACGGCCAGCGCGACACCGGTGACCGGCACCATCGCGGCCAGGCGGTACGAGTCGTTGTACCAGGCACCGGTGACCGCGGCGGCGAAGTCGGTCTCCTGCGCGGCCGACTGCACGTACAGGAAACCGGAGAGCAGGTGCGTCGGGACCAGCCAGCTCGTGGACGCCCGGCGCAGCGCGAACACGATCCCGACCAGCACCAGGATCGACACCGTCCACGACTCGGGGCGGTTGTTCGTCGCGCCGAGCGCGACGTCCCACACCGCCTCGCCGGGTTCGGAGAACGCGGCCCAGTCGAAGCTGCGCACCCCGGCCAGCAGGGGCGAGGCGACCATCAGCCAGAGCACACCCCACACCACGAGGGCGGTCCCGGCGACCGCGACCAGCGGCAGCGCGAACGAGCGGGTGAACAGACGCCGCCGGACGAGCACGGCCAGCCACCAGAGCGTCGGGAACAGGGCGAGTGCGGCCAGGCTGAACACGGCGTTGGGGTGGGCGAGCGCGAGCGTCGGGACGTCGACGACCAGCAGCGCCGCGGCCCCGGCCGGGCCCGGCGACGACTCCCGGGCCAGCCCGAACAGCGTGATCACCGCGGCCAGCGCCCCGGGCAGCAGCGCCACACCCAACAGGTTCGGCCAGAGCACGCCGAACGACATCAGCGCCCACGGGAACGCGGTGAACCCGACGGCCAGCACCGGCGTCGCGAGCGCGGCACCGATCGATGACCCGGCGACCTGGCGGACGAGGAACAGGCACGACACCGGCCACACCACGACGGCCACGGCCAGCGCGGTCGCGTTCGTGGCCACCACGACCCCGGCGCCGGGCGTCGACAGCGCCACCAGCGAGACCAGGTCGTGCCAGGCGGCCGGGTAGAGGGCCGACGACAGCGCCGGGTTGGTCAGCGTGCCCACGTGCAGCGACGAGGCGTTGCCGGTGTCCAGGATCTGCGCGACGGCGCTGTAGTGGAACACCGCGTCGTAGGTCTGCGACAGCGCGTCCGCGGGACCCATGCCGTTGACGGCGGTGAACCAGCCGAGCACGGCCGCGACCGCGGCGCCGGCGGCCGCGGCCGCCCCGAGGAGCCACGGCGCACGCCCGGCGCTCGCGCGCTCGCGCTGCGCGGCGTTCGCCCAGACCTGCGGGACGGCCATCGTGGACAGCCCGTCGACGGAGTCCGGGACCCGGGCGAACAACCCCTGCGGCGTGCGGGCGCGGACGTAGGCCTGGCGCACCCGCCGGTGCGCCGTCGTCCACGGGCCCGGCGCCCGGCCCGGGCGCCGCCGCGCCGCCAGCTCCCGCACCCCGAGCACCGCGGCCGCGGCCAGCAGCGACGACACCAGCGGCACCCACACGCCCCACGGGATCCCGAGCGCGCCCGCGAGGACGGCCGGAACGGCGGACACAGCCACCGAGAGCAGGGGCGCCGCCCCCCAGGCGACGAGGCTGCGCAGCCCGGCCGCGTAGGCGATCAGCAGACCCGGCCCGAGGGCCCAGAACCCGGCGGACAGGACGGCGGGGACCGCGGACAGCCAGGACATGGCGCGGCCGCCTCCTTCCCCGGCAGCCGGGCCCGGTCGGGCGAGAGTGTGCGACG
Source organism: Pseudonocardia sp. KRD291 (assembly GCF_019263595.1). GTDB lineage: Bacteria > Actinomycetota > Actinomycetes > Mycobacteriales > Pseudonocardiaceae > Pseudonocardia. The sequence continues at coordinate 14,283 of NZ_JADQDD010000136.1, forward strand.
GTCCCCGACCGCGATCGCCGACGACGGTGCGGATCATACCGGCGGGTACCGGCGCTCCGGCGGGTGCCGCCGGGGCAGGGCGCGTCGCGGGCCGGTGGGTGACGCGGGCCCGGCCCGCGCCGGGTGTCCTCAGGAACCGATCGCGGTCACCGGGTCGCAGGCGGTGATCCGGTAGAGGCCGCGCTGCGCGTCACCGGCCATCAGCTCGAAGCCGGGGGCGGTGTCGAGCCCGTCCAGGCCGGTGAAGCCCACCGAGTCCGGGTTCCAGGACCACAGCGTCGGCGGCCCGGTCAGCGCGTAGCCGACGTCGGTCGCGGCCAGCGCCGCGCACACCGACGGGTCGGTGGCCGCGTCGCGCAGCCGGGTGCCGATCACGACCTGTTCCGGCGTCCAGGTGCCCATCAGGTGCGGGAACAGCACCTGCCGGTCGGTCAGGGCCCAGAGCATCGCGTTGCCGGCCCACGGGCTCCCGGCGACGACGGCGTCGGCCGGGAGCATCTCGCCCGCCCGGACCAGGAACTCCTCCTGGCCCGGTTCGAGCAGCGCGTCGGCCGGGTAGCGGTAGATCGAGGCCAGCTGGTCGGTGTGTGAGGTCTGGTAGAGCCCGCCGGAGAACACGACCAGCGCCGCGACGCCGACCGCGACCAGCACCGCCGGGCGCGGGCGGCGCAGCCACCCGGTCTCCGGGGACGCGGCGAGGACCCGGCCGATCAGCCCGGCCAGTGCGAGGACGCCGAGCACGGCCAGCGGGACGGCGGTGATCGGGATCATCGCGGCCAGCCGGGGCGAGTCGTTGTACCAGGCCCCGGTCCAGAACGAGGACGACGAGCTCGCGGCCACCACGTAGAGCAGGCCGGTGAGCACGTGGGTGACGGTCAGCCAGCCCCGTCGCCGCAGCGCCACGACCGCGCCGACGACGACCAGGGCCGAGATCGCCCACGCCTCGGAGCGGCCGTTGGGCGAGTTGGTCAGGACGCTCAGGAGTCCCTGCGGCCACGTCTCGATCGGGTCCCAGGTGTAGCTGCGCACCCCGGCGAGCAGCTCGGAGCGGAACATCAGCCAGGCCACGGAACCGGTCATCACGACCGCGGCCAGCGCGGCGGCGACCGCGGGGACCCAACGGCGGCGGAGCAGCCGCAGGCGGACGAAGCCGGCCAGTCCCCACACCATCGGGCACAGGGCGACGACGGCCATCCCGAACACCGCGTTCGGGTGCGAGAGGCCGAGCGTCGTCAGCCCGGCCGCGGTCAGCGCGACGGCGCCGACGCGGCCGAGCGTGCTGTGCCGGGCGCGGCAGGCGAACGTCACGACCCCGGCCAGGACGGCCGGCATCAGCGCGACCCCGATCAGGTTCGGCCACAGCGCGCCGTAGGTCACCAGCGTCCACGGGAACGCGACGAACCCGAGCGAGATCACCGGGGTGGCCAGCGCGGCGCCCGCGGAGCGGCCCACGACCTGGCGGACCAGCAGCAGGCACGACAGCGGCCAGGCGATCAGCACGACGGCCAGCGCCATCATGTTGGAGCCGGTGACCACGTCGGACCAGGGCGCGACCAGCGAGACCATGCCGTGCCAGGCGCTCGGGTAGAACGCCGAGTCGGCGGGGGAGACCAGGCGGCCCACGTCCAGCGACGACGCGTTGCCGGTGTCCAGGATCCGGGCGACGGCGTTGTAGTGGAAGTTCACGTCGAAGCTCTGCGACACCGCGTCCGGTCGGCCCATCCCGCCCACCGCCGAGATCC
>NZ_JADQDD010000137.1 GCF_019263595.1 Pseudonocardia sp. KRD291
CGTACACCAGCCCGTCCTCGACGAGGGCCTCGTGGGTGCGGACGGGAGTTTTCGCGGGCGGACCGCTCGGCCGGCCGGTGCGCAGGTCGAAGCACGCGGCATGCAGGGGACATTCGACGGCGCAGCCCTCGAGGAAGCCGTCGGACAGCGACGCGTCCTGGTGCGTACACGTGTCGTCGATGGCGAACAGCTCGCCCTCGACGTGGAACACGGCGATCGCCACCGTCCCCTGGACCCGAACGGACTCACCTTCCGGGATCTCGGACAGCTCACCCACGAAGATCATGATTACTCCTGTTGCGTATCACAGAACTCGTCATACAGAGCGCAACTCGTAGGATGACGGCGCAGGTGGCACGCGTCAATCACGGATTTTTACGACCGGCCCCGGAGCGCCGCGCGGAGCGCGACACGCCGCCGACCAGGCACTCTCCCCGGACAGGGGGCGCCACAGCCGGACGTCTTCCGGGCGGTCGATATATCACTGATGGACCACAGACGCCGTGTCGGCGAGGATGAAGCGGTTGCGACGTTGCCTCGCCACCGTTGCCCGTCCGCGCCGGAGGAGGCCGCATGAAGGACACCCCGCGACGGCGGAGAGGGGACGCAGCCCTACCGGCGATCGAACAGGAGCGGACCGTCCGCCGGGCCGCCGCGGCGGCCTCGGTCGGCAACGTGGCCGAGTGGTACGACTTCGGCATCTACTCCTACCTCGCCGCGGTGGTGCTGAACCGGGTGTTCTTCCCCGAGGCCGGCGAGTGGTCGCTGGTGCTGACCCTGGGGGCGTTCGCGGCGGCGTTCCTGGTCCGCCCGCTGGGCGGGTTCGTCTTCGGCCCGCTCGGTGACCGGATCGGACGGACCCGGGTGCTCTCGTTCACCGTGCTGCTGATGGCGGCCGCGACGGTCGCGCTCGGCCTGGTCCCCGGCTACGGCACGATCGGCGTCGCCGCCCCGCTCCTGGTGCTGCTGATCCGGATGCTGCAGGGCTTCTCGGCCGGGGGTGAGTACACCGGTGCACTGACCCTCGTCGCCGAGTACGCGCCCGACCGCCGCCGCGGGTTCTTCGGCAGCTGGCTGGAGTTCGGCACCGTCACCGGCTACGCACTCGGTGCCGGTGTCTGCGCGACCGTGATCGCCGTGCTGTCGGAGGAGGACCTGCTGGCCTTCGGGTGGCGGATCCCGTTCATCCTGGCCCTGCCGCTCGGCGTCACCGGCATCTACCTGCGGATGCGCCTGGAGGAGACCCCCGCGTTCCGGCAGCTCATGGAGCGCTCCCCGGCAATGGCGGCGATGCCCTACCGGCGTGCGATCGGGATCGTGATGAAGCGCTACCGGTCGGCCGCGCTCGTGGCGGGCGGGATCGTGATCGCCTGGAACGTCCTGAACTACGTGCTGACCACCTACATGCCGACCTACCTGACCGGCACGCTGGCCCGCTACGGCGAGGACGGCGCCAGCGGTGCCGTGGCCACCGGCATGCAGGTCGCGCTGATGCTGCTGATGCTGTGCGTGATCGTGTCCGTCGGGCGGCTGAGCGACCGGATCGGGCGCAAGCCGATCCTTATGACCGGCAGCGTCTCCCTGGTCGCGCTCGGGCTGCCCTCGATCTGGCTGATGCGCGAGGGTCTCGTCGGCCAGGTCGTCGGACTGCTGATCATGGGCGGGACGCTGGTGTGCTTCGCCGCGGTCGCACCGTCGACGCTGCCGGCCTCGTTCCCCACCATGGTCCGCTACGGCGGCCTGGGCGTGGTGTTCAACCTGTTCGTCTCGCTCTTCGCCGGCACCGCCCCGACGGTCATCGAGGCCGCGGTGACCACCACCGGGAACCTGGACTGGCCGGGGTACTACCTGGTCGGGGCGGGCGTGATCGGCGTGGTGAGCGTGTTCTTCCTGAAGGAGTCGGCCGGCATGGCCCTCGCCGGCGCGGCGCCGCTGACCTCGAGCGCCGATCTCCCGCCGCCGCCGGTGTCCGAGGACGGCGTCCCCCTGGAGCAACCCCGCCGCCTGCCGTACTGACCTCTTGGCACAGTTGGTATATCAGTCTAACATCGTGTGTATGACCATCTCGGTGTTCGACATGTTCACGGTCGGCATCGGGCCGTCGAGCTCGCACACCGTGGGCCCGATGCGCGCGGCGTTCCTGTTCACCTCCCGGCTGGCCGGGTCCGGGGACCTGGACCGCACCGCGTCGGTCCGCGTCGAGCTGTTCGGTTCCCTGGGCGCGACCGGGCACGGGCACGGCAGCGTCGCGGCCGTCGTGCTCGGCCTCGCCGGGCACGAGCCGCACACGGTCGACCCGGTCGCGGCGGAGCCCCTGGTGCGGGCGGTCCGCGAGTCCGGCCGGATCGAGCTGGGCGGGCGCCACCGGATCGCGTTCGCGACCGACGACGACGTCGTCCTGCACCGCAACGAGCGCCTGGACTTCCACCCCAACGGCATGGTGCTGCACGCCTTCGACGCGGGCGGATCGGTCCTCGACCGCCGTGAGTACTACTCGGTCGGCGGCGGGTTCGTCCTCGACGAGGACTCCGTCGGCGGTCCCGCGCTGGTCGCCGACACCACGCCGGTCGCCTATCCGTTCACCACCGGCGACGAGCTGCTCGGGCTGACCCGCACGCACGGCCTGCCGATCTCGGAGATCATGCTGGCCAACGAGCTGTCCTGGCGGACCGAGGAGCAGGTCCGCGAGCAGCTGCTGCACATCTGGTCGGTCATGCGGGACTGCGTCGAGCGCGGGAGCAGCACCGGCGGGGTGCTGCCCGGCGGGCTACGGCTCCGGCGGCGGGCGGCCGCGTTGCGGGAGCGGCTGGAGGCGGCGACCGGCGCACCGGACGCGTTGCACGCCATGGAGTGGGTGACGCTCTACGCGCTGGCGGTGAACGAGGAGAACGCCGCGGGCGGCCGGGTCGTCACCGCCCCGACCAACGGAGCGGCGGGCATCGTGCCCGCGGTGCTGCACTACGCCGCCCGGTTCCTGCCCGCGTTCGACGACGACGCCGTCGTGCGTTTCCTGCTGACCGCGGGCGCGGTCGGGGTGCTGTTCAAGGAGAACGCCTCGATCTCCGGTGCCGAGGTGGGCTGCCAGGGTGAGGTCGGATCGGCCTGCGCGATGGCGGCCGCCGGCCTCGCCGAGATCATCGCGGGGACCCCGGAGCAGGTCGAGAACGCCGCGGAGATCGGCATCGAGCACAACCTCGGGCTGACCTGCGACCCGGTCGGCGGGCTGGTGCAGATCCCGTGCATCGAACGCAACGCGGTGGCCTCGGTGACGGCGATCACGGCGGCGCGGATGGCCACGCACGGCGACGGCATGCACCACGTGTCGCTGGACAAGGCGATCAAGACCATGCGCGAGACGGGCGCCGACATGAAGGACAAGTACAAGGAGACCTCCCGCGGCGGGCTCGCGCTGAACATCGTCGAGTGCTGACGGCCGCGCCGATGATCCTGCTTCCCGAAACCGGACGGCTCTCACGCGGGTAGGTCCGGCCGCCAAGTCTCCGATGCCGCGAGCGCGGTCAGGCCGACGGCCTCCTGCGCGAGGCGGCGCCCGGTCCTGAGCAGTGTGCGCACCCGGTCGCGACAGGGCGGGTCCAGCCAGGCGACCAGCTCGTCCGCGCGCTCGCCCGCCACCGGCGGCTGCCCCGCACGGGGCGCGCCGCGTCCGATGAGCAGCTCGTAGAGTCCCGTCGCGGGACGGACCGGCGGCAGGCCGACCTCCTCGGCGAGTGCGGAGGCCGCGGCGGGGATACGCAGGCCCGCGGCGTCGACGTCGCCGAAGTAGCGGAGGGCGCCGGGCGGGTCGTCGCGCAGCGAGAGCACCGAGGACCCGAACGCCGCCCCGGCTCCCCATCCGACCTCGCCGACCGCGCCCGGCCGGTCGGCCAGCACCCGGCGCAGCGAGTCGAACGTGTCGCTGTTCTCCACCACGAGCAGGATCGGCCCGGGGCCGACGCTGGCCCGGTGCAGCGGCAGGGTGACCCGGTAGGCGCGCAGCACGTCCAGGGTCAGGACCGTGCCGAGCCCGCCGTCGAACGCCTTCTCGTCGCCGGTGATCTCCAGGGCCCGTTCGCGCAGTGGCGCCGGGTCGGCGCGGGGACCGCCGCCGAACAGCCACCGGTTGACCTGCTCCAGCACGTCGGTGCCCCGGTGGAGTCCGGCGGCGTCGGAGAGCTCGTGATGCCAGATGACGTCGCGCCGCGGCGGGCCCGGCCCGGTGTCGGGCGCACGCAGGACCGACCGCGGCAGCGGCGGGTGCCGGCCGTCCGTCCCGGCCGACGGGGTGAGCAGGCCCGCGGCCGCCAGCTCCTCGACGACCCCGGCCAGCACCGCCCGGCGCTCGGCCGACCCGCGCGACGCCGGGTCGGCGTCGTCCAGCACGCCCCACAGCTCGTCGAGGCTCACCCGCCGCCGCGGCCACCCGCTCAGCCGGGCCGCGACCCGGTCGGCCCGCGGGGTCATGTCGTGGCGGGGTCGGGGCGGCGGAACAGCCGGGTCGCGGTGACCCCGCCCGTGCCGTCCGGGTCGGGCAGCTCGTCGAGCGTGTGCGCGATCCGGTCGTCGACCGAGAGGTACTTGCGCCCCGCACGCAGGTCGGCGTCGTTGCGCAGGCGGATGAGCAGCGGGAACGTGCTCAGCGCGCCGGCGTCGAACAGGCCGGTGGTGTAGACCAGCTGCACCCCCAGCGCCTGCGCCACCCCGAACTGCAGCTCGAGCAGATAGCCCGCCGACGCGCGTCCGATCGGGTTGTCCAGGAACAGCACCCCGGCGTGCGGGCGCCTGCCCTCGCCGCGCTGGTGCGCCCGCAGCGCCGCCATCGTGCAGTACAGGACGATCGCCGCGGTGAGCTGCTGACCGCCGGAGAACACGTCCCGGATCTCGGAGACCCGCAGCCGTTCGGTGCGCAGCACCGCGTCCGGCTTGAGCATCTCGACCCGCACGCCCCTGGGCATCGCTGCCCGGACGCCGCGCAGCAGCAGCGACATGCCGTCGCGGCGGTCCCGGGGCGACGAGCCGGTGGTGCCGGCCTCGGCGGTGCGGTCCACCACCTCGCCGAGGGCGTGCCGCAGCACCTCGTCGTCGACGGTGTCGAACCGGATCCGCAGGAACTGCTGGCCCGACCAGTCCGAGAGCCCGTCGGGCAGCTCGGACAGGCGCTGGGCGAGACGCAGCGTGCGCAGCGCCTCCCCCACCATGCCCGCGAGCCGGGTGACGATGCCCGACCGGTGCCGGTCGATGTTGGCCAGGTCGTCGTCGAGCGAGCGCAGGCGGGGCGCGAGCGCCTTCTGCCAGTCCGGCGCGAGGCCGGGCATGTCGGCCCGTGCCACGCCGCCGATGTGGCGGCGGACCGGAATCGTCAGCGCGGAGAAGCGCGGGTCCTGCGCGAACTGCGCGACCGCGTCGACGGCCGCGCGGACCTCCTTCTCGGCCGCGGCACGCTCGTCCGCGGTGGCCCGGACGGTCACCTGGCGCTGCTTCCACGCCTGGACCCCGGCCCCGACGTCGCCGGCGAACGGCTCGGCCGGGTGCTCGTGCTCCTCCGGTTCCCCGGCCCCGTCGAGACCGGCCACGATGTGCCCGAAGCCCTCGGCCGCGTGCTCGATCCGGCGCACCTCGTCGCGCTCGGCCCGTGCCCGGTGGCGGGTCCGTTCCGCGTCGGCCTCGGCGGCCCGGCGGTCGGTGTCGGCGCGGTCGATCAGCTCCCGGCCGTGCTCGGTGTCGCGCGGCGGGCCGTAGGGCTCGACCGACCGCGGCGTGCCCGGTGGGCCCTGCGTCGCCGCGCTCGCCACGGCCGTCGCCGAGGCGGCCTTCTGCACCGCGTCGCGGTGCCGGGCCAGTGCGGTCCGTGCCTGGTCGGCGGCACTGCGGCGGGAACCGACGTCGGCCGCCTCGGGCGAGCGCAGCAGTGCCTCCGCGCCGTCGCGGGCGGCCGCGGTGAGCGCGTCGACGGCGGTGCGCGCGGACCCGGCCGCCCGCTCGGCCGCGGCCAGCTCCTGGCGCAGGTCGGTGTCGACCTCGGACGAGGCGTAGGCGGCCTCGGCGCGGCGGAACTCGGCCTGCAGCACGGCCAGCGACCGCTCGTCCGCGCCGGTGCCGGCCCCCGGCTCGCCGCCGCCGTCGCCTCCGCCGTCATCGCCGTCGCCACCGTCGTCGAGCGGCAGCTCGGCGAGCTCCTCGCGGGCCCGGTCGGCGACGGCGGTGTGCCGGTCGCGGCTGCGCTGGGCCTCGCCGGCGTCGTCGCGGGCCCGCTCGGCACCGGTGCGCGCGACGGCAGCGCGCTCGCGCGCGTGCTCGGCCGCGGAGGTGGCGGCGCGCAGGTCCTCCTCCAGCTCCGGCCGGCGGGCCACCTCGGCGGCCAGGGCGTCGAGGGCCTCGGAGCGCTCGCGGCCGAGCGCGGCCGCCTCCTCGCGCCGGGGCCGGTCCTGCTCGAGGTCGTCGGCGCGCTCGTCCAGGTCGGTGATCTCGGCGTCGACCGCGGTGAGCGCCTCGGCGGCCTCGGCGTGCGCCGCGCGTGCGCGCTCGAGCGTCCCGGCCAGCTCGTCGAGGGTGGGGCGGCGCTCGCGCCACCCGCGCAGCCGGGCCAGCAGCCGACCGTCGGTGTCCAGCAGGGCGGCCAGCTCGTCGAGACGGGCCGACCGCGCGGTGGTCTCCCGCGTCAGGTTCTCGCGCGCGGCGTCGGCGGCGTCGGCGTCGAACATCGCCGGGTTCGGCGGCACCACGAGCTGCACGCCTGCGGCCGCCTCGCCGCCGGCGACCGCGGCCGTCGACCCGACCGCGACCACGGCGCACGGCAGCAGCCGGGCCGCCTCGATCTCGGCGCGGGCGCGCGGCCCGTCGTCGGCGTTGTTCAGCAGCACCCCGCCCGCGAGGTGCGGGAGCCGCTCGATCGTCGCGACGCGGTCGGACTCGGGCAGCATCGTCAGGTAGCGCCAGCCGGACCAGGCCGTGATCCCCGCGTCCTCCAGGACACCGAGCACGTCCTCGATCTCGGGGGGCTCGGGCAGCAGCCCACCGGCACCGAGCGAACGCAGTGCCCGCTGGTCGCGGGCCTGCGCGGCGAGCAGCTCGGTCCGCTCCCCCTCCGCCGACCCGACCGCCGACGACAGGTGCTCGACGAGGGCGTCCGCGTCGTCGGCCGGGCGGACCGTCTCGACGCCGAGCAGCTCGGCCAGACGCGGCTCGGCGGCCAGCGCATCGCGTTCGGACACCGCGGCGGCGTGGGCCTCCCCGGCCGCGGACGACGCCGCCCGCGCGTCCTGCTCGGCGCGCGCCGCCGCACCGCGACGGGTGTCCGCGGCCCGCCGGGCACGGCGCAGGTCGTCGAGCCCGGTGTGCAGGTCCGACACCGCGCGCGCCGCCGCGCCGGCCTCGCCGCGGGCGGTCGCCGCCGCGGCCGTGACGTCGTCGTCCCCGGGGTCGCGGCCCGGCCCGGGGGCGGTCAGGAGCCCCTCCCGCACGGCTGCGGCGACCCGGCCCGCGATGACGTCGCGCCCGCTCCGGGCCTGCGCGGCCGCCGACTCCCGGGAGGCGACGTCGGAGGTGGCCTCGATCTCGGTCTCGCGGGCCGCCTCGGCGCGGTCCGACGCCGCTCGCGCACTCTCCGACGCGCCCTGCGCGGCCCGGTCGGCGTCGGCGGCCACGGCCCGCAGCCCGGCCGCGAGCGCCCGCGCGGCGTCCTGGCGGGCCCGCAGTGCCGGGCGGGCCCGTTCCTGCTCCTCGTCGAGCAGGCGCCGCAGCCGGCCCGCCTCCGCGGCCTCGATCTGGTGGCGCAGGACGGGCTCGACGGCCTGCCACGCCTCCACCGTCTCCTGCGCGGCGTCGTGCTCGCGGCGGGCCTGCTCCTCGGCGCGTTGCGCGTGCTCGAGCTCCAGCCCGGCGGTGAGCCTGCGCAGCTCGGTCACGACCTCGCCGAGCCGGCGTTCGGTGCGGCCGGCGGACTGCTCGGCCTCCTCGGCGACGTCGAGGGCCTCCCGCGCGGTACTCAGCCGCTCGTCCTCGACCGCCTTGCGCCGCACCAGCGACGCGGCCAGCTCCCGGCCGCCGCGGCGTGCGCCGGCCTCCCGCTCGCGCGCCAGCTCGGCGGTGCGCTCGGCCTCGACGAGGGGGCCGAGCCGTTCCAGCGTGCCGTCGACGAACGCCCGCTCGGTCTCCAGGTCCTCGCGCTGCGCGAGCTTCGTGGCGTAGCCGGCGACGAGGTCGGCCAGGCCCTGCGGCTCGTCCGGGTCCAGCACCGCGCGCAGCAGGAAGTCGACGAACGCCTCGTCGTTCGGGAACGAGAACGCGTCGGCGGCCTCGCCCTCGCCGGCGTTCATCGTGCGCTGGTACCGGAACAGCTCCGGGTCGAGCCCCACGTCGACGAGGTGGCGGGTCCAGTCGCGCTGCCCGGTCTCCCAGACGAGCTCGCGGTCGGGGCGCGCGCGGTAGGCCTCGAAGAGCCGGTCCTTGAACGCGGACCCGGCGACGCGGCGCCGGTCGTGGGTGAACGGCAGGTCGTCGAGCCCGAACCCCGGGCCCGGACGGAACGAGTACCAGGCGTCGGCGAGCTTCTCCGGGTCCGCGGACGCGACGTGACCGCGCCACTGCGACACCTTGCCGGTGACCAGCAGCGCCCCGGTGACGGTGTGCATCCACTCCAGTGCCACGTGCGCGACGTCCTCGGCCAGCACGAACTTCTCCAGCACCGTGGTGCTGGTCGTGCCGACCACCTGCCGGCGTCCCGGCAGCAGGACCGAGAACACGAGCTTGAGCAGGACCGACTTGCCGCCGCCGTTCTCCAGGAACAGCACCGACGCCGGCGCCGGGCGGCGCGGGACGTGCTCGGTACCGAGAGGAGCGCCAGCGGAACGAGCAGCAGCACCGAGAGGAGCGCCAGCGGAACGAGCATCAGCACCGGGAGCGGCGCCTGCCGAACCGGCGTCGGTGCCCTCGGCGGCGAACAGGTCCTCCTGCCGCGCGGCGCCGCGCACCACCGGGCCGACGCCGCGCAGGTCGAGGCAGACGTCCTGGTAGCGCGCCCCGGCCGGTCCCACCGAGAACAGCCGCACCCGGGAGAGCTCATACATCCGATCCACCCCGCAACGACCCGGACGCGTCCCCGACCGGAAGCACACCCAGCTCCAGCAGCTCGTCGAACGCCCGCTGCGCGGCCAGCTCACGCACCTGCACCTGGTAGCGCGGCGTCGTCCGGTAGACCCCCTCGGTGCCGACCGGGACCAGGAAGCCCTGGTCGGCGAGGAACCGCAGCGCCTTGCCGACGATCCCGCGCGTCGTGGCCTCCCCCGCCCGGCCGTCCTTCGTCCCGGCCGCCTCCGGGCGCCGCAGCCAGACCCGCCAGACCGCCTCCAGCTGCGGGGCGTCGGACAGCGGGTCGGCCTCCTCCGAGCCGGAGACCCGTTCCTCCAGCAGCCGGGCGGCCTCCCGGACGGCGCCGTCGACCTGGTCGACCGAGACCCGCCCGACGTAGGTGTCGTTGCCCAGATCGTCCGGGCGCGGGAAGGCCAGCGCGGCCGACGCCAGGTGCGCGAGCCCGTGCAGCACCTTGTCCGCCTGCCGGTTCGCCAGCGCGGTGCGCCGGGCGTACTCGTCCATCCGGATCTCGAACACCGACTCCTCGACCGCGGCCAGCACGATGCCGGGCGCGGCGTCGACCGCCAGCACCACGAGCCCCAGGCCGGACGCGACACGCTGCGCGGTGTCGGCGAACACGTCGTCCTCGCGGTAGCGGCGGACCAGCTCGGCGTAGGCCGGGTCGCGACCGGGCAACGCCTTCGGGCGCATCCCGAACGCCACCAGCCGCGCCGCGGCCTCCACGTCCGACGGCGACACCTCCCTGCTCACGACGCCTCCCGCCGGTCGTTCCCGTCGATCGTCCCGTCCCCGTCCTCGTCCAAGTCCCCGGCGAGCACGGCGGCGGAGGCGACCAGCAGATCGGCGCCGCCGAACTCGGGGTCGTGCAGGACCGCGCCGTCGTCGACGGCGATCAGCACGGACCCGTCGCCCTGGTTGCGTGCGGTGGCGATCGCCGTCCCCACCGCGTGCAACGTGCGCAGCGCGACCAGCGCGGGCAGCTCCGCGTCGACGTCCCGGGCCCGCCCGAGCAGCTCGGAGAGGCGGACGACGTCCCCGCCCGCGCCCAGCACCGCGTCGGCCCGCGCCCACCGGAGCTCGCCGAACGCGTCCGGGACCACCGGGGCCAGCTCGGGTTCCGGGACGGGCTGCCCGAGCGGGTCCCGCTCGGCCGGCGGTGTCAGCAGCGTCTCCACCAGCCCGCCGAGGCTCGGCACCGACGGCACCCGCACCCCGGCCCCCGCGCCGAAGAAGGCTCCGGTCGGGGCGAGCGCCCGGTCGACGTCGAGGGCCAGGCACGGGCGCAGCAGCTGTCCGAACACGTCGACCGCGGCGCGCTGCGGGCCGCCGGTGAACTCCTGGCGGTCCTGCTCGGCGCGGAACGCGGCCCCGGCCTCCTGCAGCCGCGTCTGTAGCTGGGTGTGTCGCTGGATGCAGTCGTTGACCACGCCCAGCAGGTCGGCGGCCTGCCGTCGCCGGTCCGGCTCGGCCGCGTCGTCGCGGGCGTCGGCGATGTTGGCCAGGATCGCGGTCTCGGCGCGGTAGCGGCTCTCGATGTGGGTCAGCGCCTCGTCGAGCAGGGCGGGCACCGACGCGAGCCAGTCCACCGACCGGACGTCGCGGCGGGTCGCGTCGAGCTTCTGCCGCAACGCCTCGGCGTACTGCACGGTCCGGTAGCGCGCCTGCTCCGCCGCCAGCCGGGCGTCGCCGAGACGGCCGCGCTGGATCAGGTTCTCCAGCTTCACCTCGGCGGCGACCTGCGCCGACTCCACGTCGGTGTCCAGCGCGCCCACCAGCACGTTGATCGCCTCGTCGGAGGCGCGCAGGTACACCTGCCCGTCCGGGCCGGCCAGCTCCACCAGCAGCTTGAAGTCGAAGCGGCGCCGCACGTACCGCCCGGCCTCGTCGAGGCTCCCGTAGTCGATCTGGAACCCGCGGTCCAGGCTCCCGACGTTGATCAGGTTCTCGATCACCCAGTGACCGACCCGCTCGTGCTCGTCGTCGGACGCCTCGGGCGCCTGCGCGGCGACGAACGGCCGCAGCCTGCGCACCACCTGGGCCTGGTCGGCGCCGTGGTCGAAGTCCATCGCCAGCGTGACCTGGTCGATCGCCTGCAACGCGATCTCGGACATCTGGTAGGGCGCCGCGTCGAGCCAGTCCAGGCGCGTCCTGCGGCTGTCGAGGTCGTGCAACGGAGCGGTGCAGGCCAGTGCCTTCAACCTGCGCGCCACCCCGTCGTCGCCCGCGCGCACCACCCCCGACGCCACCGGTCGGACTCTACGGGAGCCCCCGCCGCGGCCGGGAACGACGGGAGCGGGGCGGTCGGCGCCGGTGTCGGGGGCCGCGGTGTCACCCGCTGTCGAGCCCCTCGAGGAACTCCAGGAGCACGTCGATGACGGCATCGGAGGCGTCCACGGTGACGATGTGGCCCGCGCCGGGCACGACGTGTTCGGTCACCCCTTCGGCCGCCGCCCACCGGGGCATCGACGTGGCGATCGCGCCCGTGTAGTCCTCCGCCCCGCGGACCAGGCACAGCGGTACCGGCGTGCGGTATCCGGGCGACGGTGCGAGCAGGGTGGTGGTCGCCCGGAACACGTCGATGAACGTCGGCTTGTCGAGCAGGGCGAACGCCCGTCCCGTGTCCTGGCGGCCGTGCTCGGTCGTCGCCGAGGCCCGGGCCAGGATCGCGGGCAGACGCCGCCCCGGCACCGTCCACAGTGCAGGGGCGGCCATCGCCAGCTGGATCCGCTCCGTGCGGCTCAGCGGTCCGGCGTTCCAGGCCGAGCCGAGTACCACCAGGGCAGAGGCCGAGTCCGGCCGCCTGCGGACCGTCTCCTGGGACAGGTTGCCGCCGAGGGAGTGCCCCACCAGCACCGGTCGGTCCAGTCCCAGATGCTCGACCAGCGCGGACAAGTCGTCGAGCGCGAGGTCGGCCGTGAACGGCGGCCCGTCGGGGTCCGTCGGACGCGACTGTCCGTGCGCACGCATGTCCCACACCACGACGCGGTACCCGGCCCGGCTCAGCGCGCCGTACTGGCCGTCGAACATGTGATGGTCCGCGCCGGCCCCGTGCGTCATCAGCACGGCGCGCCCGGCACCGCCGGAGTCGGCGAAGTGCACGTCGCATCCGTTGCGGGACAACGTTCCAGCCAGGTCCACCACGTCGGCGAACCTAGCGAGAAACCCCGGCTACCGGGAGAACAGGTCGCCGTCGAGGTAGATGTCCCAGTCCGACGCCGTCAGGCCGTGCCCGCCGGAGCGCAGGTGGTAGCTCATCGCCGGGCCACGGAACCCCGTGTCGGGGGCCGGCCGCCACCGCGTCGACGCCAGGCCGGTGTCCCCGAGCCCGTAGAGCTCGTACACCCGTGCCGCCGCGACGTAGGACCGGAACTCGCCCTCCGGGTCGGCGTTCGCGTCGTCGGTGGCGCTCCCGACGACGACACGTCGCGGCGCCATCAGCGCCAGCAGCTCGTGCTGGTCGACCGGCAGCGAGCTCTCCCGGTCGTTGTAGGACTTGTAGGTCTGCGGGAACCAGTGCGGGAACGAGTCGTTGATCCGCGCGACCGTCTCGGCGCCGTTCTCGCGGCGGCGGGCGAGACCGGCTCCGGTCGACCCCGAGTCGTTCGAGACGACCGCGGCGAAGCGCGGATCCTGCGCACCGGCCCACAACGACGCCTTGCCACCCCTGGAGTGGCCGATCACCGCCACCGCGGCCGGATCGATGTCGGGATCGGTCTGCAGGTAGTCCATGGCCCGGCTGGCACCCCACGCCCAGGCGCTGATCGTCCGGCCCGCGTCCTCGGGCAGCTTCTCGCCGGCGGGGTGGAACAGGTCGATCATCGCGCTGCGGTAGCGGTTCTCGTCGTCCGGGGCGATGTCGTCGGTGTCGAACGCCGCCAGCGCGTAGCCGGCGTCGTTGATCTTCGACACCGGCGCGTAGCCCGACGACGAGCCCGGGTCGTCGCCGACCGCACCGCGATGGTCGATCATCAGGAACGTCCCGCGCGGCGTGCGCCCGCCTCCGGGCAGGAACAGCGTCAGGTCGAAGCTCCCGGACCCCTCCGGGCCGGTCACGGTGATCCTGACGTTCTTGCGCTCGACGCCCCCGACGTCGGTCGACCGGACCGCGTAGGTCTGCCGGGTCGGTACCGGCAGGCTCCGGCCGTAGACGTGCTGGCGGAAGTGGGCCAGCAGCTCGTCGCGGCGGGTGCCCTCCCAGGACGCCGGGCCGTCCACGGGTTCGCCGTCGTCGGTCCGTAGTGGATCCGGGTAGTCGACACCGTCGATCGTGACCGACGGTGCGGCCGGGCCGCTCGGCGCCGGCGCCGTGGACGCCGTGCGGACGACCGGTTGATCGGCCGGGACACCCTGCGGCACAACGAATGCTCCGGCAGCGAGAACCGTCAGGGCGACGAGCGAGGAGCCCGCGTGCGTGACGACGGCGCGCAGACGGTCACGCGCAGGGCTCGAGGTGGACATCTGCGGGAACCGTACCCAGCGCCGGTCGTGCCGGGCGCGCGATCGGTCGCAGCGCATCCGAACGGATGACGCCGGGACCGGCTCGCCGGCGCCGGTGTCAGCGCCTGCCGGCACCGCGTCCGAGGCGCAGCGCCGAGACGAGGAAGAAGATGCCGCCGAGCAGGGCGTAGCCGGCCACGTTCGCCAGGGACGCTCCCGCGCTCGAGGCCATCAGGACGAACGACACGCCGGCCAGCACGGAGATGGACCCGCTGGCGACCATCGCCCACTGTCCGCCCAGGCCGCGCCGCCGCAGTGCCACGACCAGCTGCACGACGCCGGCGAGGACCGCCCAGGCCCCCCAGACCCGCAGGACGGCGGGGATGCCGGAGCCCAGGGCCACGGCGAGACCGACGGCGGCCAGGGCGCTGATCGCGATGTTGACGTACAGGCCCGCGGCGGACCCGTTCGCGGACCCGTCGGCCACCGGGGCCGAGGAGGAGGCACGTGAGGAACGGGCGTCGACGACCGCGGCGGCGACGTCGAACACCGGGTACAGCACGAGCAGCACCACGGTCAGCGGCCCGATGCCCGACGCGGTCACGAACACCAGGACCGCCCAGACGAGCGCGAACCCGGAGCGGACGAGGTAGAGCCGCCGGAGCGTCGCGGCGGCGGTGGCATGGGCGGAGGCAGAGGCGGGGGCGGCAGTCGTGGTCACGACGGGTTCCTTTCCGGAGAGGGAGCCAGAAGGAACTTTCTCTCTACTGGCAGGCAGAGCCTCGCACACGGAGTCGAGGCAAACAAGAAGGATCGTTCTGTCTGTTACCGTGGACGGATGGCCACGCCGACCCGCTCCGAGGCACGCGAACGACTGCTGTCCACGGCCGGCGAGCTGTTCTACCGCGAGGGCATCCGGGCCGTCGGGGTCGAGCGGATCTTCGCCGAGGCACCGGTCACGCGATCGACGTTCTACCGGCACTTCCCTTCGAAGGAACATCTCGTCCTGGCCTACCTGCACGGCGTCGACACCCTCACCCGCGCCGAGGTGCGAGCGGCCGTCGAGACCGCGCCGTCGCCGGCCGACGCGCTGCGCGCGATCGGCACCGCGGTCGCCGACGGCCTGGCGACACCCGGGTTCCGCGGCTGCGCGTTCCTCAACGCCGCCACCGAGTACCCCGACCCCCACGACCCGGTGCACCAGGCGGTCCTCGACCACCGCGCCTGGTACCTGGCCACGCTCACCGAGCTGTTCGCCCAGGTCTTCGGGGCGTCACCGCGACGCGGCAGGCCCGAACACGCCGCACAGCACTTCGTCATGATGCGCGACGGCGTGATGACCGGGGCCGGTGTCGACGGCATCGACAGCGCCGGCGCCGCGTTCCGCCGCGGCGTCGAGGGGCTGCTCACCGTCCTGCACTGAACGCACGCACGACGCACCGGGCCGACGCAGGTCATGCGGCGGGACCGGGCGGTACCGCACGCTCGGCTCCGGTAGGTCCGCCGGCCGCGGGGCGCGACGAGCGACATCTGTCGCTTCCACCGGTCACGATGTTCGGCTCCGGACGGATGTCCGCGCCCGACCGGCGTCTCAGACTGGGCGGATGGACGTAGATGTCGTCGTAGGAGCCGGCGTGATCGGGGCCGCGGTCGCGCTCGAGCTCGCACGTGCCGGACGCAACGTGGTCGTCGTCGACAAGGCGGGCGGGGTCGGACACGGTTCGACGAGCTCGTCGAGTGCGGTGGTGCGGTTCAACTTCTCCACCCGTGCCGGCGTCGCGACCGCCTGGGAGTCACTGCACCACTGGCAGCACTGGGGCGAGTACCTGGCGTGTGACGTCGGCGAGCTGGTCCGGTACGAGCGCTGCGGGCTCGCGATGCTCGACGTCGAGCTCGCTCCCCGTTCCGGGTACGTACGCCTGTTCGACGAGGTCGGCGTGCCCTACGAGGAGTGGGACGGCGCCACGTTGCGCCGCCGGATTCCCGGCATCGACAGTGGACGGTACTGGCCACCCCGGCGCATCGACGACGAACGGTTCTGGGACGACGCACCGGGCGAGCTGGGTGCGGTGTACACACCGGACGCGGGGTACGTCGGTGACCCGCAGCTCGCCGCCCGGAACCTGGCCGCGGCCGCGAGCCACCACGGCGCGCAGTTCCGGCTGCGCACCAGGGTGACCGGGCTCGACACCGACGGCGGTCGGGTGACCGGCGTCCGGCTCGACGACGGCAGCACGATCGCGTGCCGCACCGTCGTCAACGCCGCCGGGCCCTGGTCGGGCGCGCTCAACGCGCTGGCCGGCGTCGGCGCGGACTTCACGGTCGGCGTCCGTCCGCTGCGTCAGGAGGTGGCGTACGCGACCGCGCCGGCCGGCTTCGCAGCGCCCGGTTCGGCCGGCATCAGCATCGCCGACATGGACCTGGGCACCTACATGCGGGGCGAGGTGGGGGGTGGCCTGTTGATCGGGGGGACCGAACCCGAG
>NZ_JADQDD010000138.1 GCF_019263595.1 Pseudonocardia sp. KRD291
CGACCAGGCCCCAGAGCCATCCGGTGACGGGCCGGGCACGCTGCGCCGGGCCGCCCGCCGTCCGCGGCCGGTGGCGCACCCGGTCGCCCCTCCCCCGCTGTGGCGGACCGTGCTGCGGCTGGCCCTCGCGCACCCGCGCTGGGGGTTGACCGGTGGCCTGGCGTTCGTCCTGGCGACCCTGGGCAGCGCGACCGGCGCCGTCACCGGATGGCTCTGGGGCCTGGTCGTACAGGGCCTGCAGGGCGGGGCCCTGCCGTGGACGACCGCGCTGACCCTGACCGGGGTGCTGCTGCTGTTCCCGGTGTGGATCGCGGTCGCGTTCCGCACGTACCCGCTCTGGTGGGCGGCGGCGACGCTGCGGATGCGCCTGGCCGTGCTGCGCGGGCAGACCATGCAGCACCGGCCGGCCCGGGTCCCGTCCGGCGAGGTGGTGGCCCGCGCCCTGGACTCCGACCGGATGGTGCTCTACGTCGACCGCTGGGTGGACGTCGGCAACGCCGCGGTACTGGTCCTGGTCACCGGTCTGGTCTCGGGAGAGCCGGTAGCCGCCGCCGTGATCGGCGGGTTCCTGCTGCTCTGCGCCGGGGTCGCCGGGATCGGGGCACCGTTCGCCGGGCGCGCCGGCCGGATCGCCGCCGACGCCCGCGCCCGGTTCGGCACCGCGCTCGGGTCGGCGCTGGAGGGCGTGCGCACGGTGAAGCTGGCCGCGGCCACCGGCGCCGTCCGCGGGCACCTGGACTCGGTCGACCGCGTGCGGGTGCGGGCGACGATCCGCGAGCAGCGGGTGCGGACACTGCTCGACGGCGTACCCGGCGTGCTCGTGCAGGGCGCCGTGGTGCTGACCTGGTCACTGCACCTGGCCGGGACCTGGAACCTGGCGACGGCGCTGCTGGTGACGACGGCGCTGAGCGGGGCGGGGTTCCTCGGCCAGGTGTGCGCGGCCGTGGTCACCGAGGCCCCGATCGCCCGCCGCTGGCTGGCCGCGGTCGCCCCGTTCGCCGGGCCTGCCGACCTCACCCGGCTCCCGGCCGGCGTCGACCTGGTCACCGGGACCGCGCCGGCCCCGGAACCGGCCGTCGGCGAGCCGCTGCGCCGGCTGTCGCTGGAGAAGGTCACCGCCGTGCACGACGACGGCACCGTCGGCGTCGAGGGTGTCGACCTCGACGTGGACGCCGGGTCCCTGGTGCTCCTCACCGGGCAGGTCGGGTCCGGCAAGTCCAGCCTGCTCGCCGGTCTCGCCGGCCTGGTCGGGCACGAGGGCGTGATCCGCTGGAACGGGTACGCGGTCTCCGACCCGCAGCGGTTCCTGCGCCCCGGCCAGGTCGCCTACGTGGCCCAGCTGCCCCGGGTGCTGTCCGGCACGTTCGACGACAACATCACCCTCGGGCACCGCCGGCCGGTGGCCGAGTCGGTCGAGGCGGCCCGCCTCGGCCGCGACGTCGACGCGGCGGGCGGCACCGGCGCCGTCGTCGGGCACCGCGGGATCCGGCTCTCCGGCGGTCAGGTGCAGCGCCTCGCGATGGCCCGCGCGCTCGCCACCGGCGCCGAGCTGATCGTCGCCGACGACGTGTCGTCGGCACTGGACGTGCGTACCGAGATCGAGCTGTGGGCGGCGCTGCGCAGGCGGGGCACCACCGTCGTCGGCGCCAGCACCACGCGGGCGGCGCTGGCACGGGCGGACCGGGTGGTGGTGCTCGAGGACGGGCGGATCGCCGCGCAAGGGCCGTGGGAGACGCTGTCGCACCGGTGGGGACACCTGGCCGGGTGAGTGCCCGGTCCGGCTCCGCCCGGCGGGCCGGGCCCCCCGGGGCGCTGGCGCTGGCTCATCCCGCCCGGGCGGCGTCGCGGTCCATCAGCAGGCCGTCGAGCTCCACCCCGTCGGGGTGCACGATCCGGACCGACCTGCGGGCGAGGAACCCGCACGACTCGTAGAGCGCGACCCCGGGCAGCGTCGCGACCAGCACCAGCGCGGCGAACCCGGCTCCGGACGCCGCCCGGGCGCTCGTCTCCACGATCTCCCGGCCGAGACCGCGGCGGGTCCACCCGTCGTCCACGAACATCGCGCGGATCCGCGCCGGCTCGGTCGCCGGGTCGATCCGGCGCAACGGGTCGTCGTCCGGGTCGTCGCTCGGACCGGCGAACAGCTTGGCCCGCATGCTCCATCCCCCGCACGCCACGATCCGGCCGCCTGCCTCGTGCACGTAGTAGGTGCCGTCGTCGACCAGGACGGCGTCCGGGCGGGCGATGTGGCGGGCGGCGCTCGCCGTCTGGCGCACGTCGTAGTGCGACGGGAAGTGCGCCCGCACCGACGCGGCCATCAGCTCCTCGATCGCCGGGAGATCGGCCGGACGGGCGGGGCGCAGCGTGGGTACCGCGGGCATGACGATCATCGTGGCCGTGGCGGCGGGCGGGCGCACCCCCGTTTCCGGTCGCGCCCGACCGGCCCGCACCGCATTCCGGGTTGCCGCCACCGGCCGTGATCGATCTGTGTGTGCGGATCGGTGCCACGGGTGGCACCGATCCGCACACACTTCGCGATCACCGGCTCTCAGCGCCGATGTTCGCTCCGCACGCTCCGCTCAGCGCCGATGTTCGCTCCGCACGCTCCGCTCAGCGCCGATGTTCGCTCCGCACGCTCCGCTCAGCCGCAGTGGTCCTCGTGCCCCACGTGCGCGCCGTGCTCGACCTGCAGCGTGCTGTGCGCCAGCCCGAACCGCTCCCGCAGGAGGTCACCGGCGCGGTCGAGCACCGAGGCGTCGCCGCAGTGGGTCTGCGAGTCCTCGTCGACGACCAGGTGCGCCGACATCGCCGGGGTACGGTCGTTGATCGCCCAGACGTGCAGGTCGTGCACCGCGTGGACGTCCGGGATCTCCAGCAGTGCCGCCTGCACGGCCTGCGGGTCGATGTCGCGCGGGGCGCCCTCGAGCAGGACGTGCGCGACCTCGCGCAGCAGGCCCACCGCCCGCGGCAGGATCAGCGCGACGATCAGCAGCGAGGCGATCGTGTCCGCGTACGGCCAGCCGGTCGTGAGCAGTACGACCGCCGCGGCGATCACCCCGACCGAGCCCAGTGCGTCGCCGAGCACGTGCAGCATGGCGCCGCGCATGTTCATGTTCGCCCGGTCCCCGCCGGCCAGCACGAGCAGCGACACGACGTTGCCGAGCAGACCGAACGCGCCGATCACCAGCAGCGGCAGCCCGGGGACGTCGGCCGGTTCGAACAACCGGGACACGCCCTCGACGGCGACCCAGACCACGACCGCGACCAGCGCCAGCGCGTTCAGGCCGGCGACCAGGACCTCGGCCCGGCCCAGCCCGTAGGTGCGCCGCCAGCTGCTCGGACGCGCGGCCAGATAGGAGGCGAGCACCGCGGCGGCCAGGGCGCCGGCGTCGGTGAGCAGGTGCCCGAGGTCGGCCAGCAACGCCAGCGACCCGGTCAGCAGCGCCCCCACCGCCCCGAGCACGGCCGTGACCAGCGTGACCGCGAGCGCGATCGAGAGCCGGCGGCGGTCCGAACCCGCGCCGTGCCCGTGCCCGTGTCCGTGCCCGTGTCCCTGCCCCATGCGACCTCCCGAGGTTCCCCCACATCGTACTCATGCGTACTTTTGCATGTCTAACTCGGCGACGTGTGAGGGCGCACCGTCGGGGTCGGGCGCGCCGGGCCGCCTCGAGGAGGGGCCGCCCGGCGCGGGCCGCCCGGCTCAGACCGTGGCCGGCTCGGTGGTGTCGATCACCAGCTCGCCGTCCGCGGCACCGACGCGCACGGTGTGTCCGGCGTCGATGTCGCCGTTGAGGAGCATCTGCGAGAGCGGGTTGTCCAGCTCGCGGCGGATCGTGCGGCGCAGCGGGCGGGCCCCGAAGTCCGGCTGGTAGCCGTGCTCGGCCAGCAGGCGCACCGCCTCCGAGCTCACCTCCAGGCCGATCCCGCGGTGCGCGAGACGGGCCCGGGTGTCGGCCAGCAGCAGCTCGGTGATGTGCGCGAGCTGCTCGGTGTCCAGGCGCCGGAACACGATCGTCTCGTCGATCCGGTTCAGGAACTCCGGGCGGAACACCTCCCGCAGGCGCGGCATCAGACGCTCGCGCAGCACCGCCTCCTCGCGCTCCTCGGCGTTCGCGTTCTGCTCCGCGGCCGAGCCGAACCCGAGCGTCATGCCACGCCCGGTGATCAGCTCCGACCCGACGTTCGAGGTCATGATGATCACCGCGTGCCGGAAGTCGACGGTGCGGCCCTGCCCGTCGGTGAGCCGGCCGTCGTCGAGCACCTGCAGCAGGGTGTTGAACACGTCCGGGTGCGCCTTCTCGATCTCGTCGAGCAGCAGCACCGAGTACGGACGCCGGCGCACGGCCTCGGTCAGCTCCCCGGACTCGCCGTAGCCGACGTAGCCGGGAGGGGCGCCGACCATCCGGGCCACCGTGTGCTTCTCGCTGTACTCGCTCATGTCCAGGCGGACCATCCGGTCCTCCTCGCCGAACAGCGACACGGCCAGCGCGCGGGCCAGCTCGGTCTTGCCGACGCCGGTGGGCCCGAGGAACAGGAAGCTGCCGACCGGGCGGTCCTCGTCGCCGAGCCCGGAGCGCGAGCGCCGGATCGCCTCGGCGACGGCGGTCACCGCCGCCTCCTGCCCGACGACGCGCTGGTGCAGCTCCTCCTCCAGGCGCAGCAGCCGGTCGCGCTCGGCCTCGGTGAGCTGCGAGACCGGGATGCCGGTCGACCGCGACACGACGTCGGCGATCTCGGAGACCCCGACCTGCGGCGCCTTGCCCCCGGGCCCGCCGGTGTCGGTCAGCTCGGTGCGCGCGGTGGCGATCTCGTCGCGCAGCCGGCTCGCCTTCTCGTAGTCCTCGTGCGCGACGGCCTGGTCCTTGTCCCGCTCGAGCTGCTCGATGCGCTGCTCGACGTCGCGGCGGTCCACCGACGGCGTCCGGGTGCGCAGCCGGACCCGGGCACCGGCCTGGTCGAGCAGGTCGATCGCCTTGTCCGGCAGGAACCGGTCGGTGACGTAGCGGTCGGACAGCTCGACGGCGGCGCGCAGGGCCTCCGGGGTGTAGCTGACCTGGTGGTGCGCCTCGTACCGGTCGGCGAGCCCGCGCAGGATCGCCACCGTGTCCTCGATGGTCGGCTCCGGCACCAGCACCGACTGGAACCGGCGCGCGAGCGCGGCGTCGGACTCGATGTGGCGGCGGTACTCGTCGAGCGTGGTGGCGCCGATCACGTGCAGCTCGCCGCGGGCCAGTGCCGGCTTGAGCATCTGGCCGGCGTCCATCGTGCCGCCGCCCTCACCGCCTCCGGTCCCGGCCCCGACCATGGTGTGCAGCTCGTCGATGAACACGATCAGCTCCGAGGCGTGCTCGCGGATCTCCTCGATGATCGACCGCATCCGCTCCTCGAAGTCGCCGCGGTAGCGGGTACCGGCGACGACACCGGCGAGGTCCAGCGCCACCACGCGGCGCCCGCGCAGGGTGTCGGGCACCTCGCCGTCGGCGATCCGCTGGGCGATCCCCTCGACGACGGCCGTCTTGCCGACGCCGGCCTCGCCGATCAGCACCGGGTTGTTCTTGGTGCGCCGCGAGAGCACCTCGATCGTCTGCTCGATCTCGTCGCCGCGCCCGATCACCGGGTCGAGCTTCCCGTTGCGTGCGGCGGCCACGAGGTCCTGCCCGTACTGGTCCAGGGTCGGGGTCGCGCTCTCGGGCTCCGGCTGCCCGGGCCCGGACGGCCGCGCGCCGCCCTGCGGGTGGGAGGTCATCGAGCCGGGTGTGAACCGGGAGCGGGCCAGCAGCCGACCGGCCGCGGACTCCTCGTTCGCGGCCAGCGCGAGCAGCAGGTGCTCCGGGCCGATGTAGCTCGAGCCCATCGACCGCGAGATCTGGTGCGCGTCGAGCAGCGCGCGCTTCGCCGACGGCGTCAACGACGGGTGGCGCCCCTCCTCGGCCTCCTGGCGCGGCAGCCGCTCCTCCAGCGTGCGCACGATGACGTCCGGGTCCGACCCGGCGCGGGTGATCCACTGGCGGGTCGTCTCGGCGCGCGCGCAGACCAGCAGGATGTGCGCGGCGTCGAGGTCGGTGTCACCCCGGCCCATGGCCTCCTGCGCGGCCCCGGACATGATCTCCCGGGCACCTGCGCTCATCAGTCGGCTCAGGTCGATCCGGTGCATGGGTCCGCGCGGGTCGCCGGGACCCATTCGCGGGACGTCGCCGGGGCCACCCGGCCCGAAGAAGCCGGTCATCGCAGTACACCTCTCGTCGGGAACAGCGGTGCAGGCGTTCCCGCCGCGGCGGGGGTCGAAACCGACCCGGGAGCGCCCGCCGGCAGGGAGCGTGACCTGAGACGATGACCGCATGAGCCCGCTCGTCGCGACGCTGACCACCCACCGGGTGGCCGTCGCCTACCTGTTCGGGTCCCGCGCGGAGGGGGGAGCCCGGGAATCCAGCGACCACGACGTCGCGGTCCTGTTCCTCGGCGAGCCCGCGCTGGACGCCACGGTGCGGCTCGCCTCGGACCTCTCCCCCGTGCTGGGCACCGCCGTCGACGTGGTCGATCTGGACGCGGCACCGCTGGAGCTGCGCGGGCGGGTCGCCGAGCGGGGGCGGCTGCTGCACTCCGCCGACGAGGCCCGTCGCGTCCGCTTCGAGGTGGACGCCCGGATGCGCTGGATCGAGTTCCGCCCGGTGGTGCAGGAGACCACCCGGACCTTCCTGTCCCGGGTGGCGGGCGAAGGCCTGCGGCTCCACGACGGCAGGTCCTGATGGTCGACGTCGACCGGATCCGCCGGATGCTCGTGCAGCTGGAGCGCTACCGGGCCCTGCTGGCCGCGGACCATCCCGACCCGTTCCGTCGCCGACACCTGGTGCAGACCGCCGCCCAGATCTGCATCGACCTCGCCAACCACGTGATCGCGGCGGACGGGCACCGGGTCCCGCGCGACTACGGTGACGCTTTCCGGGTGCTCGCCGAGGTCGGCGTCCTGGACGCCGCGCTGGCCGACCGGATGGTCGCCCTGGCGGGCGCCCGCAACGTGATCGTGCACCTCTACGTCGAGGTGGACGACGACCGGCTGGCCCGGGCCGTGCGGGCCGGCGGGCTGGACGACCTCACGGCCTTCGCGACGGCGATCGCCGCGCTGGCCGCGGACGACCGATGACCCCCGGCCCGGGACGGGCTCAGCCCCGCAGCGACGTCAGGACGTCCTCGGTGACGTCACGGCACACGCCCCAGCCGTAGGACTCCGGGCGCTGCGCCGGGAACCGGGTCATCACCGCGAGCGCGTAGCGGTCCCAGGACACGACGCAGTTGACGTTCCAGCCGGTCTCCGAGTGCAGCGTCCAGCCGTTCTTCTCGGCGACCGGGGTGTCCCCGCCGAGCAGCTCCCGGATGCCGAACGAGCCGCCCTCGTCGACGTTGCGCAGGTCCGCCACCAGCTCCGCGCCGCCCGGGTAGGACGGCGCGCGGTCCAGCACGCAGGTCAGGATGCGGGTCGCGTCGACGGCGGTGAGCTGGGCGTAGGACCAGTAGCCGCGCCGCGAGGTCGAGACGTCGACCCCGCACACCGGCTCCAGGTGGGCCAGCATCCTGTCCCCGCCGAGCCCGCGGTAGAGCCGCTCCGCGGCCTGGTCGTCGCTGCTGCGCACGGCACGGCGGATGAGACCGCGCTCGGCGGCGGTGACGGCGCGTCCGGAGTCCCGGGCCACGCGCAGGTGGTCCGCCGCGATCCAGGCCTTGATCGCGGACTCGGCGTTCGTGCGCTCGGTGGCGGCGTTGCGCGACCCGGTCCGGCGGCCGTCGACGGTGTCGGTCAGCGTCCAGGACAGCCAGAGCCCGTCCTCGCCGTCCCGACCCACCGGCACGCCGTCGCGGAACACGTCCGGGGCGGGCACGGGCGGAGCCTCGGCGGGCGCGGCGGGCGGTGTGTCGGTGCCCGCACTGCCCACCTTCTCGATCGGCGCCGCACACGCGGCGAGCGCCAGCAGGGCGCCGAGCAGCACCGCACAGCGTGCGACGAACGGGCGACGCGCCACGACGGTGGCCCCTCGGACGGACCGGTGGCCGGCACCGGGGGTGACGGAAGAGCAGGACGACCACCCTCAACCGTACGGAACCGGACCCGGTCGCGTCCGGGACGACCGATCTGTTCACGCAGAGGTCACGCCCGCCGCAGCGGCGCCGGGGATCACGATCGACCACCGACCGGTGCGGCAGGAGGTGCACGTCCCGCGCCCGCGGCATAGCGTGCGCCGATGGCGGTGACGCGGACGATCTCGGTCGAGCACGTGCTGGAACGGGGCGAGAGGAACAACCTCAAACGGACGCTGCGGGCCCGCGACCTCATCGGGTTCGGGGTCGGCATCATCATCGGCACCGGGATCTTCACCCTGGCCGGGGTGGAGGCCAAGGAGCACGCCGGGCCCGCGGTCACGCTCTCGTTCCTGATCGGCGCCGTCGTCGCCGGGCTGGCCGCGCTCTGCTACGCCGAGCTCGCCTCGTCCGTCCCGACGGCCGGCTCGGCCTACACCTACGCGTTCGCCACCCTCGGCGAGATCTTCGCCTGGATCATCGGTTGGGACCTGCTGCTGGAGTTCGGGCTCGGCCTCGCGACCGTCGCCCGCAGCTGGTCGGGCTACCTGTCGAACCTGTTCGGGCTGCCGCCGAGCCTGTTCGGCGAGGACGCCACCGTCAACGTCGGCGCGGTGGTGATCATCGCGTTGCTGACCGTGGTCGCCGTCGCCGGCATCCAGCAGTCCTCACGCCTGACGAACATCCTGGTCGCGGTCAAGCTCGCCGTGTGCGTCCTGATCCTGGTCGTCGGGTTCTTCTACGTCGACACGGCCAACCTGACTCCGTTCATCCCGCCGGCGCAGCCGGCCGAGGGCGGCGGCTCGGTGCTCACCCAGCCGGTGGTGTCCGGGGTGTTCGGGCTGGAACCGACCGTCTACGGCGTCGGCGGCATGCTCACCGCCGCCGCCATCGTGTTCTTCGCCTACACCGGGTTCGAGGCGCTGGCCAACCTCGGCGAGGAGACGAAGCGCCCGCCGCGGGACATGAAGATCGGTCTGCTCGGTGCGCTGGCGATCTGCGCGGTGCTCTACGTCGGCGTCTCGTTCGTGCTCACCGCGATGATCCCCTACACCGAGATCGACGTCGCCGCGCCGCTGGCCGCCGCGTTCACCGACGTCGGGGCGCGCTGGGTGGCGATCCTGATCGCGATCGGCGCCGTCACGGGCCTGACCTCGGTGATGATGGTCGAGCTGGTCACGATCGGCCGGATCGGCTACGCCATGGGACGCGACGGCCTGCTGCCGAAGCCGATCGGCACGGTGCACCCGAGGTTCGGCACCCCGCACCGGATGACGATCATCGGTGGCGTCGTGTGCGCGGTGATCGCGGCGTTCACCCCGATCACCGAGCTGGCCGACATGGTCTCGATCGGCGCGCTGGCCGCGATGATCGTCGTCGCGATCGCGGTGCCGGTGCTGCGCCGGACCCGCCCGGACCTGAAGCGCCCGTTCCGGGTGCCGCTGTCCCCGGTGATCCCGGCGATCACGGCCGTGGCCTGCCTCTACCTGATGCTCAACCTGGACCTGCTCACCTGGCTGCGGTTCATCGCCTGGCTGGTGATCGGCCTGGTCGTCTACCTGGCCTACGGCCGCCGGCACTCGTTCCTGGCGAAGGGGAGCTCGTCGGACGGGACGTGAGCCCGGGTCCGTGGCGTGTGGCTCAGGTCGAGCCGGTCAGGAGCTGGGCGCGGGTGATCTCCCCGCGGCTCAGGGCGCGACGGTGGCGCCGGGCCGAGGTCAGGCGGGCGCGCACCCGGCGGACCGGCTCGATCTGGGTGGCACGGTGCAGCTGGTAGTGCAGCGGGCCCTGGTCGCCGCGGCGGTCGAGCAGCGACCACGCGAAGCGCACCGGGTCCTGGTCCAGGCGTTCGTCGATGTTCTCGAACCACTCCATGCTGCGGCGCGCCATGTCCTGGATCGGCTTCATCACCGCGCGGCGGCGCGCGTCGTAGGCGGCCAGTGCTCCCGAGAGGTCGGCCGCGGCCGGGACGTGCGCCCCGTCCCCGTAGAGCGCGTCGGCCAGCCCGATCGAGTCGGCGACGGCGAGCACGGTGCCCGACCCGATGGCGAAGTGCGTGGTGTGCGCGGCGTCGCCCATCAGCACGACGTTGTCCCGGCGCCAGGTGGAGTTGCGGACCTCCCGGAACCGCAGCCAGGGCGAGGAGCCCATGCCGGGCGGGGCGATCAGACTGTGGCCGTCCAGGGCCCGGGCGAAGCGGCGCTCGAGCATCCGCATCGCCTCGTCCGGGTCCATCGTGTCCAGGCCCAGCCCGGTCCAGGTCTCCGGCGAGCACTCCACGATGCAGGTGCTCACACAGTCCGCGGCCGGGTAGGCGTGGAACCAGATCCAGCCGGCCTCGGTCGGCTCGAACGCGAACGTGAACGCCGCGAACGCCCGCGAGGTGCCGAACCAGACGTAGCGGTTGCGGCCGTGGCTGATCTCGGTGCCGAAGTGGTCGGCGTGGCGGGCCCGGATCGGGGAGTTGATCCCGTCCGCGGCGACCACCAGGTCGGCGTCGGCGGTCAGCGGGTCCTGCGCCGGGTCGCCCGCGACCGGCGTGTCGAACCGGACGTCCACCCCGACCTGCCGCGCGCGCTCGGTGAGCACCTCCAGCAGCCGGGCCCGGCCGATCGAGTAGCCGTAGCGCCCGCCCAGGTGCACCGGCCGGCCGCTCCCGTCCCGCGACCCGATCTCGATGACCTGCTCGCCCCACACGTGCGCGGCCGCGCGGACGGCGCGCGCGCCGACCGGGTCGGTGCGGAACAGGCCGTCGAGGATGTCCTCGCCGAGCGTCACGGCGAAGCCCTGCGTCGCGCCGAAGCCGTTGCGTTCCACGACCGTCACGTCGTCGCGTCCGCCGGAGCGCAGCCGGGCCAGGATGGCGAGGTACAGCCCGGACGGGCCGCCGCCCACACACACGATCTTCACCCGGCCGGTCCCTTCTCCGCACACATCCGACGCGCGGAACCTAACAAGGTCGCTCCCCCACCCGGGCGATGGCCCGCGGGCAGGTGCCCGACCGGGGGTCGGCTAGCGTCGCGTCCGTGTTCGCCCGCAGCGTCGCCGTCATCGGTACCGGGTACGTCGGACTGACGACCGGTGCGTGCCTCGCCTCCCTCGGACACCGGGTGGTCTGCGCCGACATCGACGAGGCCAAGGTCGCGCGCCTGTCCGCGGGCGAGGTCGACATCCGCGAACCGGGCCTGGCCGAGCTGGTCCGCGAGGGGATCGCCGCCGGGCGGCTGACGTTCGTGGTCGGTGCGGCCGCCGCGGTCGCCGAGTTCGGCGCCCGCTCGCAGCCCGTCGAGGTGATGTTCCTCTGCGTGCCCACACCGATGGGCGTGGGAGGGGTCGCCGACCTGGCCGCGGTCGAGTCGGTCGTCGAGGAGACCCGCGCCGTGCTGCCCGCGGGCTGCGTGGTCGTGAACAAGTCGACGGTGCCGGTGGGGACCGCAGACCGCACGTCCGAGTTGCTCGAGCGCGCCGACGTCGCGGTCGTGTCCAACCCGGAGTTCCTGCGCGAGGGCTCCGCGGTGCACGACTTCCTCAACCCGGACCGGATCGTCGTCGGGTCGAACACGTCGCAGGACGCCGCGGAGCGGGTCGCGACGCTCTACGCCCGCCTCGGCGCCCCGACCGTGCTCACCGACGCGGCCAGCGCCGAGATGATCAAGTACGCGGCGAACTGCTTCCTGGCCATGAAGCTGTCCTACGTCAACGCACTGGCCGAGCTGTGCGAGCGCCTCGACGCCGACGTCACCGACGTCACCGAGGGGATGGGCTACGACCGGCGGATCGGGCAGGCCTTCCTCAACCCGGGCCCCGGCTGGGGCGGGAGCTGCCTGCCCAAGGACGTGCACGCGCTGCTGCAGGTCGCCGACTCGGCGGACTTCGAGTTCCGCCTGCTGCGCGCCACGATCGACACCAACACCCGCCAGTTCCAGCGGATGGTCGACAAGATCCGGGTGGCGATCACCGGCAGCAAGCGCGGCTCGGTGACCCGGCGCAGGATCGCGCTGTTCGGCCTGACGTTCAAGGCCGGCACCGACGACCTGCGCGACTCCCCCGCCCTCGGCGTCGCCGCGCTGCTGCGCCAGGCCGGTGCCGAGCTGGTCGGCTACGACCCGGGCGTCCCGGCCGCGACGACCCCGATCGAGTCCAGCCTGCTCGAGACCGTCGACTCCCCGGAGAAGGCCGCCGAGGGCGCGGAGGCGGTCGTCGTGCTCACCGACTGGCCCGAGTTCCGCACCCTGGACTGGTCGGCCCTGGCCACCGTCGTCGCCCGCCGGACCGTCGTCGACACCCGCAACCTGCTCGACCCGGCCGTGCTCGGCCGCGCCGGGTTCGACTGGGTCGGCGTCGGCCGGGTCCTGCACGACGTCCCGGCGAACCTGCCGACGACCCCGTGAGCACGCCCGGCCCCGGTCTGCCCGGCGGGGAGCGGGGGCCCTCGGCGGCCCGCCCGACCGGCGTCCTCGGCGGGCGGGTCCGCGCCCTGCGCGCGGAGATGGCCGTACCGCTCTACCGCAACGCCTACGCGCTGATGCTGAACACCGTCGTCAACTCGGGGTTCGGCCTGCTCTACTGGATCTTCGCCGCGCGCACGTTCGACGCCGACGAGGTCGGGCGCGGCAACGCGCTGGTCTCGCTGATGATGCTGGTGTCGGTGCTGACCCAGCTCAACTTCGGGCAGGCGCTGATCCGGTTCCTGCCGCGCGGGGGGACCTCGTCGGCGGCGCTGGTCCGGCGGGCCTACGCCGTGTCGGCCCTGGTGGCCGTCGTCGGCGCGTCCCTGGTGATGGCCTACTGCCACTTCCTGCGCGACCCCGGGGACCCGCTGTATGTCTCGGCCGGGTTCGGTGCCTGGTTCGTCGTCTCGACCGCCGCCTGGTCACTGTTCAACCTGCAGGACGCGGCACTGACCGGGCTGCGCTCGGCGATGTGGATCGTGCTGGAGAACGGCGTCTACGGCGTCGTGAAGCTGGTCCTGCTCGTCGTCGTCGCGCAGACCTCGCTGTCCGACGGGGTGTTCACGTCCTGGACGCTGCCGGTGATCGCCCTGCTGGTCCCGTTCAACATCCTGATCTTCCGCCGGGTCCTGCCGCGGCACACCGCCGAGACGGCCCCGGACCAGCACGTCCCGGACCGGCGGACGCTGAACCGCTACATGGCGGGCGACTACACCGGCCAGGTGTTCAACCAGGCGACCTCGTCGTTCCTGCCGGTGCTGGTGGTGACGCTGCTCGGCCCCGAGCAGGCGGCGTTCCTGCTGCCCGCACAGACGGTGTTCATCGCGATGAACCTGCTGCAGACCTCGATCACGTCCTCGCTCGTGGTGGAGGGCGCGCGGGACGAGGCCCGGGCGCACCGGTTCGCCGCGGCGATCCTGAAACGGATCGCGGTGACCGTGCTGCCGGGTTCGGTGGTGCTCGCGCTGGCCGCTCCGCTGCTGCTGCAGCTCTACGGCACCGCGTACCGGGAGAACGCCACCTGGTTGCTGGTCCTGCTGATGGTCTCGATGTTCCCCCGGGTCGTCGTCACGCTCTACATGACGATGTCGCGGCTGCAGAACCGGACCGGCCCGCTGGCCGTGCTGCAGTTCGTGCACGCGGTGCTGATGCTCGGCGGGACGATCGCGCTGGCCGGGCCGCTCGGGCTGGACGCGGTCGGCTGGTCCTGGCTCGCGGTGGAGCTGCTGCTCGCCCTGGTGCTCGGGCCCCGGGTCCTGCGGTGGCTGCGCACGGACCGCCGCGCACCGGCCGCGGCCTGAGCCGGGCCCCGGGAGGCGAGCGGGCGGGCCCGGGGCTCAGACCACCGGGCGGCGGACGAAGCGCTCCGGGATCGGGGTGCCCTCACGCCACAGGTCACCGAGCGCGCGGTCGAACTCGCGCGGCTGCAGGCGGACCAGGCCGCCGCCCGGGTTGTGCGTGATCTCGCCGAAGTACACGTGCCCGTCGACGTCGTAGAGGTCGACCCGGGCGAAGGTGAAGTCCGCGCCGAGCTTGCGCGCGATACCGATCATCTCGTCGTAGGCGGCCGGCTTCTGCGGGAGCGCGCCGGCCTGGGCGAACCGCCCGGAGACCGCGTACCCGCACCAGTCCGGGTGCAGCAACGTCGAGGTGTGGTCGGTGAACCGGTCCTGGTCGACCACGACCATCGCGGGCTCGCCGTGGAACATGAAGAACTTGTAGTCCGCGGGCGGGCTCGTCCCGTCCCCGATGAACCGTTCGACGACGACGCGCCGCGGCAGCCCGCGGTAGGGAGCCTCCCGCCAGCCGTGCCGGTAGAAGTCGGTGTCGAGCCAGCGGGCGACGGTGGACCGGATCGCGGCGTGGTCGGCCGAGGCCGGCTCGCGGACCAGGATCGTCATGTCGCACCCGTGCGCGCCCTTGACCACGTAGGGCTCGTCGAAGGACTCCAGATCGAGGTCCTCGGCGCGGTCCGCCACGGCCAGCAACGGGATCAGGTGCTGCTCGCCGACCCGTTCCGCGACGTGCGCACGCACCGCGTACTTGTCAGCGGTCAGATGGACCAGAGCGGGCTGTTCACCCAGATTCTTCCTCGCCAACATCTGCGCGTAGGTCCGCGGACGCCGAAAGGTCGTGAACTCACCCTGGAACAATGCGTGATGAGCCATCGCAAATATGCGGCGCGGCAGGAACCGCAGTCGCCGGGAGATCATCACCCGAGCCGGAAACGACATTCGTCGGAGGATAGTGCAGCGGCGCCGCCGCAACGCCCGAGGCTCCCTCCCCACCAGTCGATCATCGGCGCGGCGGCCCGTTCGGCGCAGTTAGATCACCCTGTCGCACACCCACCGTGGCGCCCGCCACCCGGACAGACCACTCGCGGTGCCGCGCAGCCCGTTTGTCGCAATCGGTGACCCTTCCGGCTGTTCTTCCCCGATGTGGCGCGTCCACCCCTTTGGTCGCTTGCTAACGTGCTCACCGTGGGGGATGAATCCGCTCTCGTGACGGTGATCACTCCGGCCTACAATGTGGGGCCGTGGATCGGTGACGCCATTGATTCCGTTCTGGCCCAGACGCAGACGCGCTTCGAGTACCTCGTCGTCGACGACGGCTCGACCGACGACACGGCCGACGTCGTGCGGTCCCGCGCCGCGATCGACCCCCGCGTCCGCCTCGTCTCGGCACCCAACGGGGGCTCCGGCGCGGCGCGGAACCTGGCACTGGCGCAGAGCTCGGCGGAGTTCGTCGCGTTCCTCGACGGCGACGACCGCTGGCACCCGGACTTCCTGCGCCACATGCTGGCGGTCATGCACGACGCGCCCCGCGACGTCGGCATCGTCTACTGCCACACCCGGGTCATGCTGGAGAGCGGGCAGGTCGTCGCGCTGCGCTGGCAGCCGACCGGCCGTTGCGACCTCGACCGGCTGCTGGTGGAGAACAACCCCCCGCACAACGGCAGTTCGCTGCTGATCCGCCGCAGCTGCTTCGACGAGGTCGGGGTGTTCGACACGACGCTGGCCAGCGCCGTCGACTTCGAGATGTGGCTGCGGATCGCGTCGTCGTCGACGACACCGTTGCTCTGGGGCACCAGGCGCTACCTGCTCGACATGCGCCTGATGCGCACCGGCAGCATCAGCTCCAACCGCGGGGCGCGCTTCGAGTGCCTGGACAAGGTGATCGCCGAGTACGCGCCGCGGATGACGCGCCTGCACCCCGGCCTGGCCTGGGTGCGCCCGGCCGTGTTCGCCTACCGCGACGGGTTCGACGACGTCGGCGACCGCTGGGCGATGGCCGCCCGGGAGGCCGGGACGGCGACACTGGCCCGGGACCCGTGGGGACGGTCGCTGCTCACGTGGAACTCGGCCGGCCGGGCCCGGCGGGCCCGGATCCGCGCGCTGCGCGACGGCGCGCGCTCCGGCGCCTACCAGGGGCTGTCCCGGGCCAAGC
>NZ_JADQDD010000139.1 GCF_019263595.1 Pseudonocardia sp. KRD291
GACGAGTCCAAGACCCTGCTGGAGCTGGCCGGGGTCCCTGGCCTGCCGCCGCGCCGCGTGCTGACGGACGGACAGCTCGCCACGGGCGCCGACCTGGGCCTCGCCTTCCCGCTGGCGGTCAAGGTGCTGGCCCGCGACATCGCGCACAAGAGCGCGGCAGGCGGCGTGGTGCTCGGGGTGCCCGACGCCGCTGCGCTCGCCGCCGCGATCACCCGGGTGCACGCCGCCGGCGTGGCTGCGGTGGGCGCCGGTCGGGTACGTGGCGTGTTGGTGGAGCAGATGGCCCGGGCCGGCGTCGAGGTGATCGTCGGGGTGGCCACCGACCCGGTGTACGGCAGGGTGCTCGCCGTCGGGCCGGGCGGCGTGCTCGCCGAGCTCGTCGACGACGTCACCATCGTGCTGCCGCCCGCAGGCCCCGACGAGGTGCGGGCCCGCTGGCGGGCACCCGGCTGGCCCGGCTGCTGGCCGATGCGGGCGCCGACGTCGATGCCCTGTGTGCGCTGGTCGCCCGGCTGGCCCGGCTCGTCGGTGCGGACGGGCGGACGGGGCTGCCTGGTGTCCGCGAGCTCGACCTCAACCCCGTCCTGGTGCACGCGGCCGGCCACGGCGTCTCCGTCGTCGACTGCCTGGCCGGACTCGACCGCGACGACCGGCCCGCAACCCGAGAGGAATCGCCCCGATGACGTGGAGAACCGGCATCACCGAGCTGCTGGGGGTGCGCTACCCGATCATGCAGGCCGGAATGGGTGTGGCGGCCGGGGGCCGGCTCGCGGCCGCGGTGTCGAACGCGGGAGGGGTCGGGTGCATCGGCGCTTCCCGGATGACTCCCGAGGAGCTGGACCGGGAGATCGCGTTCGTGCAGGCCGCGACCTCGGCGCCGTTCGGGGTGGACTTCCTGTTCCCGGACCTGGGTGAGCGGACCGCGAGCCCGCAGGAGGGTGTGTCGCACGCGGTGGACCCGAAACTGCGCGCGGAGATGCTCGCGGTCACCTACCGGCGGCGGGTGCCGCTGATCGTCTACGCGATGAAGCTCCCGGCGGGCGCCGCCGCCGAGGCCCACGAGCACGGCATCACGGTCATGACGCTGGTGGGCACCGCGCGGCACGCCGTGCGCGCCCAGCAGCTCGGCGCGGACGCGGTCATCGCCACCGGCACCGAGGCGGGCGGGCACACCGGCGCGGTGGCGTTGTCGGTGCTGGTGCCCGCAGTCGCGCGCGAGGTGGGCATCCCGGTGGTCGCGGCGGGCGGCATCGCGACCGGCGCCGGGGTCGCCGCGGCGCTCGCGCTCGGCGCTGACGGCGTCTGGGTCGGCACCCGCTTCCTGGCCACCCGGGAGTCCTCCGTGCACGACGACGTCCGCAAGGAGGCCGTCGCCCGCACCGAGGACCAGACGGTGATCTCACGGGCGCTGTCGGGCAAGACCTGCAGGCTGGCCACCAACGACTTCACCGCCTACTGGACCACCCACGAGCCCCGGCCCTTCCCGCAGCAGGCTGTGGAGATCAACCGCCAGGGCCTGGTCCTCAAGGGCCTGCGCGACGGCGACGTCGTGAGCTCCCCGATCCCGCTGGGCCAGTCCACCGCACTCGTCGACAGCGTCGAGGACGCCGCCACGGTGCTGGCCGACCTCGTCGGTGGAGCCGAGCGGGCCGTCGCCGATCTGGCCGGCCGGCTCGGCTCGGGGGTCGGCGCGTGAGCGGGACCTGCGTGGCCGGGATCGGGATGACCGAGTTCTCCCGGGCCAGCGGCCGCAGCGCCGAGCGCCTCGCTGTCGAGGCCGCCACGGCGGCGTGCGAGGACGCCGGCCTGCCCACCTCGGCGGTGGACGGCATCGTGCCGTTCCCGTTCGGGCCCTCGGCCGAGGACCTGATCGCGGGGCTCGGGCTGCCCGACGTGACGTTCACGGCGGTGCCGCACCTGGGCGGGGCCAGCACGGTCGCCGGCCTGCGGCTCGCCGCACTGGCCGTGGCCAACGGCGCCGCCAGTTGTGTGTTGGTCTTCGTCGCGCGCAACGGCCGCTCCGGGTCACGGGTCGAGCAGCGGATCGGGGTGCTGCTGCCCGGCCAGCGTTACCGCCGCCAGCTGGAGCACCCCCACGGGTTCACCACGCCCGCGCAGTGGTACTCGATGATCGCCCGCCGGCACATGCACGAGTTCGGCACCACCCGCGAGCACCTGGGCGCTGTCGCGCTCGCCATGCGCGCGCACGCCCAGCTGAACCCGCATGCGCAGATGCACGGACGGCCGATGACGATGGAGCAGTACCGCAGCAGCCGGCCGATCGCCGAGCCCTACCTGCTGCTCGACTGCTGCCAGGAGACCGACGGCGCCGGCGCGGTGCTGGTGGTGGCTGCGGATAGGGCGCGCGACCTGCGCCACCGCCCGGTGCACCTGTCCGGGCTGGCCGAGGGCCACCCGGACTCGCCCGACGACCTGGTCAACCGCCGCGACTTCTTCACCGTCGGGCTGACCAGGGCGGCACCGCGCGCCTTCGCGATGGCCGGGGTGACCCCGTCGGACGTCGACGCAGCGATGATCTACGACTGCTTCACCTTCGAGGTGATCCAGCAGCTGGAGGAGGCCGGGTTCTGCGCCCGCGGCGACGGCGGTCCGTTCGTGGACGACGGCGGCATCGCGCTCGGCGGACGGCTCCCCGTCAACCCGCACGGCGGGCTGCTCTCCGACGGGCACATCGCCGGGATGAACCACGTGGTGGAGGCGGTCGTGCAGCTGCGCGGTGACGGCGGGGAGCGCCAGGTCCCCGGGGCGGAGGTGGTCGCGGTGACCGGATGGGGCGACATGGGCGACGGCGCGATCGCGGTGCTGACCCGGTGAGCGCGCAGCGGGCCACACCACCGCTGCCCGATCCGGACGACCCGGTGCTGGCCGGGTACTGGGCCGCGGCCGCCCGCGGCGAGCTCGTGGTGCAGCGGTGCGCCGCGTGCGATCGGGTGCAATGGCCGCCGCGCGACACCTGCGGGGGGTGCGGCCCGGCCGAGCTGCGCTGGCTGCTCGTCGCGGGCACCGGCTCGTTGTTCACCTGGACGGTCGTGCACCACACCACGGTCGCGGCCTACGCCGGCGCGCTGCCGTTCGCGGTCGGTGCGGTCGAGCTCGACGACGCGCCGGCCCGGATGCTCGGCCGGTTGCGCGGCGTGCCACCGGAGCAGCTGGAGACGGACATGCCACTGGAGGTGGCGTTCGAGCCGGTCGCCCCGGGCATCGCGCTGCCGGTCTGGCAGCCCGCCGGGGGCGGTTCCCGGTGACCGGCGGGCTGGTCACGGACGAGGCGCGGGCCTGGATCGGCCGCAGCGACCCGCCGGTGACGGTGGAGGTGAGCGCCACCGACATCGCGAAGTACTGCCACGCCGTCGGAGAGACCGCGCCCGAGCACTTCGACGAGGCCGCCGCTCGCGCCGCCGGTTACCGCACGATCGTGGCCCCGCCGGGGTTCTACGTGGCCGTGCGGATCGGCGCGGCGCTGATCGGCCCGCGCACCGCGCTCGCCGAGGACGGTACCCCCGACGCCGACCTCCCTCCGATCGCCGCGACGCAGGTGATGGCCGGGGAGACCCGTGCCCGGTTCCCCGGCCGGATCCACGCCGGCGACCGGATCACCCTGGAGAAGACGATCACCGGTCTGACCGAGAAGTCCGGCTCGTCGGGTCCGTTCGTGCTGATGGGGCTGCGGCACCGGCTCACCAACCAGCTCGGCGAGGAGGTCGTGGTGGAGGACTACTCCCGGATCCTGCGATGATCGGGCTCCCCCGGGCCGACGACCTGCTCGGGCCGGTCGGCCACCGGCCCGACGCCGTCGAGCTGTTCCAGTACTCGGCCGTGCTGTGGAACTCCCACCGCATCCACTACGACGCCGACTACGCCCGCGACGTCGCCGGCCATCCCGCGGTCGTGGTGCCGGGACCGCTGCAGGGCACCTACCTCGAACAGCTGCTCACCGGGTGGGCCCGGCCGGGCCGGCTGGTCGAGCTCCGCTACCGCAACCGGGCATCGGCCTACGTCGGCGAGGAGCTGCTCGCCCACGGGCGGGTGCTCGAGGTCGGTGCCGACGGCCGGACGGTCCGCTGCGAGGTCTGGCTGGCCACCGCCGACGGGCGCACCACCACCACGGGTGAAGGAACGGTCGAGCTCTGATGGACCTGACCCCCGCCGAGGACGCCTGGCAGCGCGAGGTGCGCGATGTCCTGCTGGAGCACCTGACCCCCGAGCTCAGTGCCGCGCTGCCCATCTGGCGTGAGACCGCCGCCGCCGACCGTCACCCGGCCGTCCGCGGACTCCTGGAGACGATGGTCGCGCGGGGCTGGTTCGGTCTCGGGGTGCCCGCGGAGTACGGCGGCCAGGGCCGCACCGCGGTCGAGCAGTTCCTGTTCTTCGAGGCGTGCGACTACCTCGGCACGCCGCACCCGGACCTGATGACGACGGTGTCGATCGGGCCGACGATCGCCCGCGTCGGCACCGACGAGCAGCGCCGCCGCTGGCTGCCGGGCATCGTCTCCGGCGAGGTCGAGTTCGCGCTGGGCTACTCCGAGGACGCCGCGGGCACCGACCTCGCGAACCTGCGCTGTCGCGCGGTGCGAGACGGCGACGACTGGGTGATCGACGGCCACAAGCTGTGGAACACCGGGGCCCACCACGCCACCCACGAGTGGCTGGCCTGCCGCACCGACCCCGACGCACCGCGGCACCGCGGGATCAGCATCATCGCCGTCCCGCTCGACTCGCCGGGCATCGCGGTGCGGGAGCTACCCACCTGGGGAGGTCTGCGCACCAACGAGGTGACCTTCACCGGGGTCCGGGTGCCCGCCGACCACCTGATCGGCGAGGCTGGGCAGGGCTGGGCCTACGTCACCGCCGCGCTCGCCCTCGAGCGGGTCGGTATCGCCGGCGTCGGCATGTTGCGCCGCCTGTTCGACGGGCTCACTGCCGAGCTGTGTACCGGCTCCGGGCCGGACGGGGCCACCGCGCCCCGGTTCGCCGAGCTGGAGACCCGGGTCCGCGCGGTCCGCCTGCTCGCTCTGCGCACGCTGCGCGAGATCGACGCCGGCCGGCTGTCGGACGCCGACGCGGCGATGCTCAAGGTCACGGCCACCGAACTGATGGCGGAGCTGTCGGACGCGAGCCTGGAGACCTGCGGAGAACGCTCCCGCCTGGCCCACGACGAGCCGGGAGCGCCGCTGGGCGGGCTCGCCGAGCTGGCCTACCGCCGGTCGCCGTACATGCGCTTCGGTGGGGGCACGAACGAGGTGCAGCGCACGATCGTGGCGCAGCGCCGCTACGGCCTGCCCACATCGGCCCGGTCCGCGCCCCCCGCCCCGAGGACGTCGCACCGGACGGCGGAGAGCCCTGAGCACCGCGCTCTGCGCGAGTCGGTGGCGGCCTTCCTCGGTGCCAATGTCGACCGGCGCCGCCTGGCCGGCGGCGACGCCGGTCACCGTGTCGCCCTGTGGACGGCGGTGTGTGGCCAGGGCTGGCCGGCGCTGGCCGTCCCCGAGGCGTACGGGGGCGCCGGGGCCACGCCGGCGGACCTCGCCGTCGTGCTCGCGGAAGCCGCGCGGGCCGCGCTGCCCAGCACCCTGCGCTCCACGGCCGCGGCGGCCCTGGTCCTGGCTGGGACCGGCTCGGCTGAGCAACAGCAGCGGTGGCTGCCCCGGCTCGCGACCCGCGCCGCCACCGTCGCCGCATCGCCGGACCTGCTCCGGCTGCGCGCGGCGAGCGCAGGGTACCGGCTCGACGGCGACCTGGGCCGCCTGGACGACGCCACGCCGGGTGCCGTCGTGGTGGCCGTCGCCGCCGACGACGAGGGCGAGACCAGGATGGTCGCCGTCGACACCGGAGCCGACGGGGTCACCGTGGCGCCACTGCGGTCGATCTCCGGCGAGTCTCTCGGCGCCGTCGCGTGCGCCGCGGTGGCGCTCGGGACCGCGGACGTCTCGGCCCCGCTCGGCCCGAACCGGTCCGAGGGTGTCGCCGACGTGTGCGCGCTGCTGGCCGCCGTCGAGCTGATCGGCCTCGGCGAGGAACTGCTGGAGCGGACGGTCTCCCACGTCAGCGGGCGCGAACAGTTCGGCCGCCCGATCGGCACCTTCCAGGCGGTGGCCCACCACGTCGCCGACATGGGCTCCGCGCTGGAGTGCGCGCGGCTGCTGGTCGACGCGGCCCTCGCCGACCTCGGCGCCGGACGTCCGGCCCGGCGGTCGGTCGCGGCGGCCAAGTCCCGCGCCGGGCGCGCCGCGACCGCGATCAGCAGGCTCGCCCACCAGCTGCACGGCGCCATCGGCTACGTGACGGAGTCCGACCTGTACCTGTACTCGCGACGCGCGACCGCCGTCGCACTGTCGGCCGGTACGGCGGCCGAGCACCTGGCGGTCCTCGCGAGGCGCTACCGGGCCGACCGGCCGACCCCCCTCGGTCTCGATGCCCTCGATTCCCCCGGCCGCCCGTCACTCGCGACCTCGACGGCGCGGTCGCCGTCCTGCCACTGAACAAGCCCGAGAAGCTCAAACGCGCTCGACCACGCGATGCGCAGCGAGCTCGCGGAACGGGCCGCGCATATGCAGGCGGACACCGCGGTGCGGGCGGTGGTGCTCACCTGACGCCGGGCGTGCCTTCTGCGCGGGCGACATCGGGGCGATGAGCGTGCGTCCCGACGCAGCGGCGGCCCGCACCTGGATGCGCAGCGCGAACGCCGCCACCCTCGCCCTGCTGGCCATCGAGATTCCCCTGATCGTGGCCCTCAACGACGTGGCGGCGGGGGTCGGCTTCTCGATCGCACTCACTGGCGACGTGCGGCTCGCCGCGGAGGGATCGCGCATGATCTCCAGCTTCGCCAACGTCGGGCTGGTGCCCGACGGCGGCGGCCTGTGGCTGCTGTCGAGGATGGTCGGCCTGCACCGCGCCAAGGAGATGTTCCTGTTCTCCGAGCCGCTCGACGCGACGCAGGCGAGCAGCTCGGCCAGGGTGCGGGAGACCCGCCCGCCGGAGGAACTGCTGGCGGCGGCGATGGTCATGGCGCACCGCTTCGGCGGGGCCCGACCCGGGCGTTCGGTCTGGGCAAGGCGCTGGCCCACCGGTCGGTCAGCGGCGACCTGGAGATTTACCTCGAGCTGGAGATCGCCCACAAGACCCTCGCGAGGGCTCCGCCGACCACCACGAGGGGATCACGGCATTCCAGGAGAAGCGGCCCCTCCTCGTCGCTGAGTGCGTTCCCACCAGGCGTTCCCGCGGACGGCAAGGCGCTGCCGACTCTTGACCGGTCTATCATCAAGTGTAATTATCCTGACTGATCTCGTGTTGAGCGCGAGCAGTCCGGCCGGGCGCCGTCACCGTGTACGCAGCGTTCGCGCTGCACGAGTTCCGGATGGACCGCACCCACGTCTGGGGCGGACGACTCGAGTTCGACCTGGTGGACCCCGCCGGTGACGGCGGGCTGCGGATGGTCTGCAAGAAGGTGCTGCTCGTGGACCGAACCGGAGCCGTCCCGTCGATGGCCTACCTGCTCTGAGATCTCACGGCGAGCAGCCATCCCCGATCCGAGAGGAACCACGTGCGCAACGACCCGGCCCTGGCGGCCGTCACCGAGATCCGGCCCGGTCGCTATCCCGACCTCGACGAGCTCGCCCTGCACTCCGCGGTGATCTCGGCGTTCCTCGACCAGTGGGACGTCCGGCCCGGCGACATCGACGGGGTGCTGGCCGCACCGACCGGTGTGCTCACCGAGGGTGGCGCGGACGTCGCGGTGCACGAGAAGGTCGCCGACGAGCTGGGCATCCGTCCGCGGTTCTCCCAGACGATGTACGCCGGCGGCGCAGGCTACGCACTGATGGTCGCCCGCGCCGGCGAGGCCATCGCCGCCGGCCGCGCCGACGCCGTGCTGTGCATCTCCGCAGGCAAGTTCCCCAAGGTGGGTGCGGCCGGCGGTGAGAAGATCGCCAAGTTCGTCAGCCACCCGGAGTTCGAATACCCCTACGGGACGTACATCCCGGTGCTCTACGCGCTGTTCGCGCAGCGCTGGATGGCCGAGACCGGCGCCACCGGGGAGGACCTGGCCGCAGTGGCGGTGGCCCAGCGGCAGTGGGCGCTGCTGCACCCGGACGCGTTCATGCGCGACAAGGGCCCGCTGACGGTCGCCGACGTGCTGGGATCACGGATGGTGGCGAGCCCGTTCCACCTCTACGACTGCTCGGTACCCCTGGAGGGAGGTGCCGCGCTGCTGGTCACCAGCGGGGAGAGGGCACGCGCGGTCAACGAGCGCCCCGCCTATCTGCTGGGCTACGGGGAGGTGCACATGGAGGGTGCGGTCAGCATGCGGTCCACCTTCGACACCGGCGGCGCGACGGACGCGGCCAGGCAGGCCTTCGCGATGTCCGGGATGACCCCCTCGGAGATCGACGTCGCCCAGCTCTACGACTCCTTCTCCTCCAACCCGCTGATGTACCTGGAGGAGTGCGGCCTCGCCGGGCGCGGCAAGGCTCCCGAGCTCTACCGCAGCGGCGCCACAGCGCCCGGCGGGTCGCTGCCGGTCAACACATACGGAGGGTTGATGTCGTTCGGGCACACCGGAGACGCCTCCGGGATGAGCATGGTCGTCGAGGGAGCGCTGCAGGTGATGAGTCGCGCCGGGGAGCGGCAGGTTCCCGGGACGTCCACGACGCTGGTGCACACGCATGGCGGGATGCTCTCCGAGCACGCCACGCTGATCCTCGGCGACCGGGCGGAGTCCTGATGCCGGCGAAGCCCGCCCCCAAACCCACCGCGCTGTCGGCCCTCTACTGGGCCGCGGCGGCCCGCGGGGAGCTGTCCGCACCGTGGTGCGGGCCCTGCTCGGACTGGGTGTTCCCGCCACGACCGCGCTGCCCGCGCTGCGGCGGTTCCGAGATGGGCTGGCGCGCACCGGCCAGCACCGGCCAGGTCGTGACGTTCTCGGTGGTGTACCAGGCCGCCTACGAGGCCTACCGTGACGACCAGCCCTACGTGGTGGCGATCGTCGCGCTCGACGGCGGGCCCCAGCTGATGGCCAACCTGGTTGACGTGCCCGACCCCGGCGCCGTCACGGTT
Organism: Pseudonocardia sp. KRD291; assembly: GCF_019263595.1. Taxonomy (GTDB): domain Bacteria; phylum Actinomycetota; class Actinomycetes; order Mycobacteriales; family Pseudonocardiaceae; genus Pseudonocardia. Next base: position 9,073 of record NZ_JADQDD010000139.1, read on the forward strand.
GGGCAGCGGGTAGAGCTCACCTTCGAGGCGCGGGGCGAAAGCATGCAGGTACCGCAGTTCCGCCCGGCCAGTTGACCATGCAGAAGGTCGACCTCAGCCGAACCTGCCTACGCGATCGGGTCGAGGCCGACAGAGGTCGCCAGGCCGGGTGAGCCGTCGATGTGGTCGCGTTGGCGGTCGGCGAGTGCCACAGCGATCCCGCACGGGGTGCAGGACCGCCGGCTCGTCGGGCGCCGGTCCCGCGGCGCGGCGCAGCCGGGCCAGCGGCTCGACCCCCGCGCCATCGCGGGGCTGACGATCCTGCCGGCGTCGAGCCGCTGGACAACTAGGTCGGCCGCCATGACAGCGCGATCTGGAGCACAGGACCTGGCGTAGCACCGGGATCGGGGCATCGCCGTCGGCCCCAGCAGGAGCCCCCATCGATCAGCCCATGCTGCTGCTGCCGTTCACACTGATGACCTGGCCGGTGACGAAGCCGGCCTCGGGGCTAGCCAGGGTAGGCGACCTCGCGGGGCGGCCTACCGGGATCATCGCGACAGGGTCGGCGAGCACCACCTGGAACCGCTCGGAGACCTTCCCCGCGAAAGCCGCGGTGTTCTCCGGGTCGTGGTGTAGGACGGCGCGACCACGTTGACCGTGATCCCGGAGACCGCGACTTCGCGCGCGAGCCCAGTGGCGATCGCGTGCACACCGCCCTTGACCCCGTTATAGACGGCGTGATCGGTCAGTCCCTTGCGGACCGACTCCGCGCCGATGTTGACGATCCGGACTCCGCCCCGCTCCACCATGCGCGGCAGGACCGCCAGCGTGGTGCGGATGGTCGTCCAAAGGTTGTTGTCGACGGTGGCATGCAAGGTCTACTCGGTGTGCTCGAGCGTCAGGTGGATGACCCCGCCGCCCGCACTATTGAAAAAGATGTCGATCCCGCCGAGCGCGGTAGCAGCGGACAGGCCCTGTGACTGCACCACCACGACCCCGTACGCGAGGACGGCCTGCTCCCCCGGCCCCTGATCGGTCCACGTCGGCGCGGGCCGCTGTCACGGCGGCGGCGCCCCCGGAGCCGACTCCCCCGGAAACAGCTCGTCGGTGTGGCCGAGGTAGCCCAGGGCGAGGAACAGGTACGCGTCGGCCATCTCCAGCGCCCTCCCGACGGCCGGGCTGACCGCGACGGCCTGCTCGGACAGCAGGCCCGCCCGCAGGGCGACGAGCCGCTCACGCTGAAGGTCCGGTAGGCCCCCGAGCCCTGGCGGAGCCGTCTGCACCGGGATCTGTACCGACGTCACAGGTTGTCTCCCAACGTCACGGTGGGCCGCTCGTCGACCGACCGACTGTCGAAGATTCGTTTCGTCTTCAGCTCGTAGCGCGGCAGCGCGCCCGCCGAGAGGATCTCGGTCTCCAACCGGACGCCGAGGTTCTCCCGGAGGTACCCGCCGAGGGAGCGGCCGAGCTCCGCACCGTCGGCCCCCGGTGCCGCGGCCTCCACCTTCACGAGCATGCGGTCCATCCCGTCCATCCGGCTGATGTGCAGCTCGTAGTGGTTGGACAGGCCGGCCACCTCACCGATCAGGTTCTCCACCGCCGTCGGATACACGTTGACCCCGCGGATGGTGACCATGAAGTCGGCGCGGCCGAGCACGGTGCCGGGCATGTGCTTCCACGTCCAGCCGCAGCCGTGGTCGGGTGCGTCGTCGATGCGCACCAGGTCGTGCGTGCGGTACTTGATGAACGGCTGCGCGAAATGCGTGTAGCTGGTCAGCACGTGCTCGCCCACCGCGTCCGGCGACGTGACTGGCTCGCCGGATGCCGGGTCGACGGAATAGGAGTGGCAGACGTCCTCGATCACGTGCACGCCGCCGCCCCACTCGTTGCAGGACTGGCCGATGAACAGGGCCTCACCCACGCCGTATGCGTCATAGACCTGCTCGGCCCCCCACGCCTGCTTCAGCTGGTCACGGGTAGCGGGGATGGAGAAGCCGGCCTCGCCACCACCGGCGAGCATGCGCACCCCGGCGTCGCGGACGTCGAGGCCCTCGCGCTTGGCCACCTCGGCGAGATGCAGCAGGTAGGTGGGCGTGCCGCAGACGATGGTGGGGCGCCGCTCCAGGATCTGCCGGACGCGCTCCACACCGCTCGCCCCGCCGCCGGACACGATCGTCAGCCCGAGGTTGCGAGCGCCCCAGTAGAAGCTCCAGAGCCCGATCCACATGCCGAAGTCGAAGCAGAAGTACATCGAGTCCGACGGCCGGATCCCGTGGTCCCACAAGCCGTAGCAGTACTGCGACCCCGCCTTGTGCAGCTCGTAGTGGGTGAACGCCTCGTTGAGGAACCGGCCGGTGGTGCCGGTGGTGTGGAAGTACTGCTGCCACGTCTCCGGCCCGCGGGCGATGCCGCCGAAACCGTCGACGCTGGCCTCCTGGTCGGCCACGTAGTGCGGCTTGTCGGTGAAGGGCAGCTTGTGGTGGTAGTCGTCCCACGTGCGGATGTCAGCGGGTTTGACGCCGGCCGCGTCATAGATACGACGGTGCAGCGGGGAGTTCTCGTAGGCCCAACCCACGAGGTGGCGGATGCGTTCGAGGTGCAGCGCGTCGAGCGTCTCGCGCCGAGCGGTCTGGGTGGGTGCGTTCCAGAGCCCCGACTTCTCCACTGTGGTCACGGTCACTCCTACCGGCCCTGCCACTGCGGCGGGCGCTTCTCGAGGAACGCCAGCGCGCCCTCCCGGTGGTCCTCGGTGGTCTTGAGCACGCTCTGCCCCAGCCGCTCCAGTCGGCGCCCGGTCTCGGCGTCGACATCGGTGCAGGTGTTGAGCACCAGCTTGGCCATGCCCAGCGCCAGTGGCGCCATCGCAGCGAGCCGGCCGGCCATGGCGACAGCGGCCTCCAGCGCGCCGCCGTCGGCGACCACCTCGGTGGCCAACCCCAGTTCCAGGGCTCGCGGTGCGCGCAGCGTGCCGCCGAGCATCACGAGCTCCTTCGCCCGCCCCAGCCCGACGTGGCGAACGAGCCTCGAGCAGCCGCCCGAGCCGGGAATCAGGCCGACCTTGGCCTCGGGCATGACGAACCGGGCACTCTCCCCCGCCACTCGGAAGTCGCAGGACAGGGCGAGCTCGAACCCGCCGCCCGCGGCGACCCCCTCCACCGCCGCGATGACCGGTACCTCCATAGCCTCAACCGTGTCGAACACATCGTGGATGCCACGGGCCAGTGCGCGGAACCCGCGTGTGCCCATCGCGGTGAGGTCGCCCATCTCGCTGACGTCCTCGCCCGCAGAGAACCCGCGACCGGCACCGGTCAGCACGAGCACCCGGACCTGCGGGTCACCGGCGGCGTCCTCGACGGCGTCCCGCATCTCCGAGCGCATCAGGGAGTTCCACGCGTTGAGCCGGTCCGGGCGGTTCAACGTCAGCACCCGGACCCCGCCCGCGCGCTCCTCGACCATGAGGTGCTCGTAGCCCATCAGGCACCGTCCGCGGCCGCTGCCGGCGTGAGCGCCACCGTGGCGACGACCGTTCCGTCGGCCTTGCGGACTTCGATCCCCTTCTCGGTGGGAGCGACCGTCAGCTCGTCACCCGGGAACACCGGGGCCGACAGCCGCGCCGTAGCCGAGCGCAGCGCGTCCGGGCCGAGCTGCGCGACGACGGCGTCCAGCGCCAGGGCGATGGTCAGCGGGCCGTGCGCGATCACCGAGGGCAGGCCGGCCGCCTTGGCGAACTCCTCGTCGACGTGCACGGGGTTGTAGTCGTCGACAGCCCCGGCGTACCGGGAGATCTGCACCCGGCTGACCGGGGCGCAGGTCGCCTCGACGATGTTCACGACGTGGCCGCCCTCTCGACGAATGTGATCGACTGGCGCTGCACGACCGCACCGCCACCGTCCGAGTACTCGGCGACGATCACGCCGAACTGGTTGGCACCCTTGGTGAACACGTCGTCGACGGTGACCCGGACGTGCACGGTCTCGCCCGGGACGAACGGTCGCTCCCACTCGTAACCGAGTCCGCCCAGCAGCGCCCGCGACAGGTCCATGCCCAAGCCGTCCACGACCGTGGACTCGCCGCCGACCGTTGCCGCGAACGATGGTACGAGGGTGGCGGTCCGTGGCCCGCTGCCCGTTCCGAGTGCGCCCGACAAGCGGGCCAGCAGCTCCGGTGTGATCGAGAGATCCGCCTCCGCCAGGGTGCGCCCCTTCGCGCCTTCGTCCACGTCGACCTCCGCGTCGCCCGGGGGGCTCGAATTCGCCCAACCCACTGGTCGGAAGAATGTCGGAATCAGCATGATCCCGTCAAGGCCTCCCGATATTTAATTCGTCCGACCCGTCGGTTGACGTAATCTGGAGCCAGCGATACGGTCCGCACCACACGTCGATGAGGGGAGTGCCGGTGACGGTCACCGAGGCGCCACGCCGGATTTACCGCGAGGGCGATCCGGACATGCCCGCGGAGTTCCACGAGCTCCTCGTCCGCATGCTCAGCCACCACCTGGAGAACTCGACCAACCCGCACTACACGGAGTTGCTCGGGACACTGTGGAACAAGTGCATGACGCTGTGCCCGAGCGAGCGGCTGAAGACGACGTTCGCCAAGCTCATGGCACAGGAGGTGGAGCACGGAGTCATCACCGCCCGGATCCTGGAGGGGCTCGGGGTCGGCCCGATCGACGCTCCGATCAAGCAGTACCTGTTCCACCTGCCGATCGACTCGTTCTGCGACCTCGCCTACTTCAACGGCCTCGGCGACCGGGTGGGCTGCTACATCGGCGAGACGTGGGAGGGCGTGCCCTACGAGCCGCTGCTCTCCGTCGCCGAGCGCCTGCACAAGGACGAGGTCTTCCACGCCACGTTCGGCATGAGCAACCTCAAGCGCATCTGTTCGACGCCCGAGGGTCTCGACGAGGCGAACGAGAAGATCAAGATCTGGTGGCCGGCCGCACTGGACATGTTCGGCCGGTCGGACTCGAACTTCTCCGACGCCTACGTCCGCTGGGGTCTGCGTACCAAGAACAACGAGGACCTGCGCCAGCAGTACGTCGCCGATACCCGGCCGATGGTCGAGGCGCTGGGCATCTCGGTGCCAGCCGACACCGCCAACCGGCGGTTTCTCTGATGACCGCCACCGACCCGTTGCTCGCCCACGGGTCCAGCGGGTGGCGGGTCCAGGTGACCCGGCCGGACCCGAAGGTGGCGTTGTTCGAGGTGGCGCTGTCGGACTACCGGGAGTTCTTCTTCGTGTCCGTCGGCGAACGGTCTGTCTCTGTCACCATGTACGACACCAGCGACCAGACCTACCCGGAGCCGCAGACGTTCACCTTCGCCAAGCCCTACGGCTGGGACACCGACCTCGGCGACGAGGAGGCGTTGCTGCAGGTGTGGCAGGCCGTCGGCGTGCAGCGATGAGCACCTTCACCGTCAAGGGGTCCCGCAACGGCAGCCTGGTGCACGTCACCTGGACCGACGGGAGGGTCAGTGGCGACTTCCCCACCGTGGACCTGCTGCTGACCGAGGCCGAGATGGTCCAGATCCTGCATACGGACGCCTACGCCGCCCGGGCCCTGCCCGACCTCGACGGTATGGCCCCAGCCCCCCTTCAGGACGCGACGGCGGCGTACCGGTTGATCGTGCACGTGATGGACAGCGTGCGCGAGGCGACGGGCGACGTACCCGTACGTATCTGAGCGCGCAAGCACTGGCGGTACGACGTCACCGCCTGTCTCATGCACTGGCCTCGCCGGTTCCCAGTTGCGGGTTTCGTCGCCCTACGGAGGGCGGCCACTTCGACGCCGACCGCATCTTGGACAAGAAGCCGGCGCCGGTGCCGATCGTTGGGGACGCTCTGGTCAGGGCGCCAGCCGCTCTGCCAGCGCAGCCAGCCTCCCGACTCCCTCGCGCTCCAGCGCAGGCAACGCGACGGCCGCGCGGCGCACCGCCGCGAGGCGCTCGAGGACCGGGGCCTCACCCACCGCCGCCGAGGCGGTCTCCGACCACGTGTCGGCGAGCCGCCGGTACACCTCGGCCGCCTCCAGCACAGCCGGATCGCCGATCCAACTGCCGATATCGGTCAGGAACTCCGCCTGCAGCCGCCGGAACAAGCCGCCGCCGGTACCCGCCTTCTCCACGAATACCTGCAGGCTGAACAGCGCACGATCCAGCGTGTCCCCCGGGAACTGCTCGGCCCAGAGGTCGAGATCGGCCACGAACGCCGCGACCCCGGCGGCCCCGGCGGCCGCCGCCGAACCGATCGAAGGGACCGGGTCGGACATCTCGTGCACCGCTTGGGCACACGACTTCGCGGCCGCCACCCGCAGGTCCGGCAGCGCATCGGGGAAGCCGAGCCGGAAACAGGTCTGCCGGGTGGGCACGGGGAAGCCGACGGCCGATCGGGCCCGCGCAAGGTCGTCGCGGCCGATCGTCTGCGGGTCGGGACGGTCGTTGTCCACCACGACGACCGTGCCCGCGTCGTCGTCGTAGCCGATGACGACGATGTCGTGGCGGCTCATCCGCATCTTCACCCGCAGATAGGGCAGCTCGGCCATCTCGGCCCAGCACAGGGCCGGGCGGCCTGCGTCGAGCTCGTCGCGCACCCACTCCCAGCCCAGTACCGGATCGTCGGTGGAGCGCATCTCCTCGGCGATGCCGAGGTTCGCGCTGAACTGCTCGGTCAGCGAGGCGCCCCGCCCGACGAGGTAGAA
>NZ_JADQDD010000014.1 GCF_019263595.1 Pseudonocardia sp. KRD291
ACGTCCGCGCGGGCCACCGAGCAGCGGTCCGCGGGCCAGCCGCGCACCACACCCGTGCATCCGGGTCAGCACGTCGGCGCTGCCGACGCCGGTCGCAGCCACCCGCACCCCGCTCGCCGCGGCGACCCCGCACACCGCGCGGACCACGGCCACGGACGCGGTGTCCGGGTCGGGCGCGGCCAGGCGCTCCTCCAGGAGCACGACCTCCGGCCCCGCGGCCACGAGCAGGTCCACCCCGAAGCCCCGGCCGATCCCGTCGAGCGCGATCCGGAACCCCCACCCGCGCAGCTCGGCCAGCGCCCGGACCAGGTCCTCGACCGGTGCCGCGGCCAGTGCCGGGCCGACCTCGAGCATCGGGGCGACCCCGCCGCCGGCGGGCAGCATCGCCCGCAGCCGGTCCCGGGCCAGCACCACGGTGTCCGCGGCCACGCCGACCTGCACCGGCGCGGCCGGGTCCAGACGCCGGGCGTGCGCGACCGCGGAGACCGCGGTCCCGGCGTCGACATCGGCGATCTGCCGGGCGCTCCACCCGGTGCCGCGTGCCCGTTCGGCGATCGCGTCCCGAGGGCGGGCCGGGGCGATGCGGAAGCCGCACACGCGTGCCGTGTGCAGGTCGTACACCGGCTCGAACGTGAACCTGTCGTCGGTCATCGGACGATCACCCTCGGCGCATTCGTGGACAGCGGATCACATTGATCGACACTCTGTCACGGATGCATGGTCCGAACGGGTAATCAGAGGTGAACGGAAGATGGCCGCACCCGCCGCATCCGGGCGGGTGCGGCGGGTGAGCGGGCCGGCTAGTGCCGCCGGTTCGTTCCGCAGGCTTCTCTCACACCTTCTTCTGCCCGCGCGCCATCGCCAGCACGTCCAGGGCCGCGTCGAGCTGGGCCTCGGTGAGCTTCCCGGACTCCACGTGCCCGCGTTCGATCACCACGTCGCGGATCGTGCGGCGTTCCTTGAGTGACTGCTTGGCGATCGAGGCGGCCTCCTCGTAGCCGATGAACCCGTTCAGCGGCGTGACGATCGACGGCGACGACTCCGCGTACTCGCGGGTCCGCTCGACGTCGGCGGAGATCCCGTCGATCACCTTGTCGGCGAGCAGGCGCGAGGCGTTGGCCAGCAGCCGTGCCGACTCCAGCACGTTGCGCGCCATCACCGGCATCATCACGTTGAGCTGCAGGTTGCCCTGGCTGCCGCCGAACCCGACCGTCGCGTCGTTGCCCATGACCTGCGCCGCGACCATCATCGTGGCCTCGCAGATCACCGGGTTGACCTTGCCCGGCATGATCGAGCTGCCCGGCTGAAGGTCCGGCAGGTGGATCTCGGCCAGCCCGGTGCGCGGGCCCGAGGACAGCCACCGCAGGTCGTTGGCGATCTTGTAGAGCGACACCGCGACCGTGCGCAGAGCGCCGGAGGCCTCGACGAGGCCGTCCCGTGAGCCCTGGGCCTCGATGTGGTCGGTGGCCTCGCTGAGCACGTCGAGCCCGGTCGCCGACCGGAGCTGCTCGACCACGCCGGCGCCGAAGCCGTCCGGGGCGTTGAGGCCGGTCCCGACGGCGGTGCCGCCGATCGGCAGCACGGCCAGCCGCGGCAGCGCGTCGCGGACCCGGGCCGCGCCGTACTCGGCCTGGCTCGCCCACGCCCCGGCCTCCTGGCCCAGCGTGATCGGCACCGCGTCCATCAGGTGCGTGCGCCCGGCCTTGACGACCTCGGCCCAGTCGTCGGAACGGCGGCGCAGCGACGCGGCCAGGTGCTCCAGCGCCGGGACCACCTCGGTCGACAGGGCCTCGGTCGCGGCCACGTGGATGGTCGTCGGGAACACGTCGTTCGACGACTGGGACGCGTTCACGTGGTCGTTCGGGTGCACCTCGACCCCGGCCTTCCCGGCCAGGCTCGCGATCACCTCGTTCGCGTTCATGTTCGACGACGTGCCGGAACCGGTCTGGAACACGTCCACCGGGAACTGGTCGTCGTAGCCGCCTCCGGCGACCTGGTCCGCCGCGGCGGCGATCGCGTCGGCCCTGTCCGCGTCCAGGACCCCGAGGTCCTTGTTCACCCGCGCCGCCGCGGCCTTGACCAGGCCGAGCGCGCGGATCTGGGTGCGCTCCAGGCCGCGGCCGGAGATCGGGAAGTTCTCCACCGCGCGCTGGGTCTGGGCCCGCCACAACGCGTCACGCGGGACCCGGACCTCGCCCATGGTGTCGTGCTCGATGCGGTACTCGTCGCTCATGGCGCCGAGTCTGGCCCGGGTCCGGCCGGCGCGCAGGCCTGCGTGACCGGGCAGACAACTCCACGGGCCGGGCCCCGGGGTCAGGGCAGAGGTGGGGTGTCCTGCTCGGCGGCCCGGTCGAAGTCGACGTCGGAGAACTCGCGCAGCTTGGTCAGCCGGTGGTGGCCGTCGATCAGGCGCACGGTGCCCGACCGGGACCGCATCACGATCGACTGGGTGGTCGCCCCGCCCGGCTGGTAGTGCACGCCGCGCAGCAGGGCGCCGTCGGTGATCCCGGTGGCGCAGAAGAACACGTTGTCCCCGCGCACCAGGTCGGCGGTGGTGAGCACCCGGTCCAGGTCGTGTCCGGCGGCGAGGGCCTTCTGCCTCTCCTCGTCGTCCTTGGGCCAGAGCCTGCCCTGGATCTCGCCGCCCATGCACTTCAGGGCGGCCGCGGTGATGATCCCCTCCGGGGTGCCGCCGATGCCGTAGAGCATGTCGACGCCGCTGTTCGGACGGGCGGCGGCGATGGCGCCGGCCACGTCGCCGTCGGTGATGAAGTGGATGCGGGCGCCGGTCGCGCGGATGTCCTCGACGATCTGCTCGTGCCGCGGGCGGTCCAGCACGCACACCGTGACGTCGGCGATGTCGCTGCCCTTGGCCGCGGCGACCCGGCGGACGTTCTCCGCGACCGACTCGGTGATGTCGATCACCGACGCCGCCTCCGGCCCGACCGCGAGCTTCTCCATGTAGAACACCGCGGACGGGTCGAACATCGCGTCCCGCTCGGCCACCGCGAGGACGGCCAGCGCGTTCGGCATGCCCTTGGCCATCAACGTGGTGCCGTCGATCGGGTCCACCGCGACGTCGCAGGCCGGGCCGTGGCCGTTGCCGACCTGCTCGCCGTTGAACAGCATGGGGGCCTCGTCCTTCTCGCCCTCGCCGATCACGACCACCCCCTGCATGGACACGGTGCCGATGAGCTGGCGCATCGCGTCCACCGCGGCGCCGTCCCCGCCGTTCTTGTCCCCGCGACCGACCCAGCGCCCCGCGGCCATCGCCGCGGCCTCGGTCACCCGGACCAGCTCCATCGCCAGGTTCCGGTCGGGGGCCTCCCGCCGTCGGGCCGGGGCCGCGGGGTTGGAGGTCTGCGCTGGCTGGGTCACGGGCATCTCCTTCTCTCGGGGTCCGCTGTGTTCGGCACGGCCTCGCGTCGGCCGGCGCCGGCGTGGCCCGGCCCTCGATCCTGGCAGATCGGGCGCGCCGGTGGCGTGATGAGCGATCCATGCCATGCCTGCTCGATCGGAACCCCGGGCCCGGTCACACCGGGAACGGGCCCGCGCGCCGCCGGGGAGGGCCTGCGCGACCATGGTGGGTGTGAGCTCCGAGCCCGATCCCCACGCGTCCACCGGTTCCCGCGTGCCCGAGGAGGCGTCGGAGCCGGCGGAGGCGCCGCGGCAGCGCCCTCGGGTCGGCCCGCGCCCGATGCAGAAGCCGGGCCGCACCGAGACCCGGATGAAGGACATGCTCGGAGCCCTGCTGATCCTGATCCCGATCGCGCTGCTGCTGGTCGGGGTGACCAGGTCCTGCACGTTCGCCCCGACCGGGCCGCAGATCGACCCGAACGCAGGGCCCAGCGTCGACGCCCCGGCCAGGCTCGCCGAGTACGCCCGGGTCTCCACGTTCGCCCTGCGTGTGCCGGCCGTGCCGTGGCGCGCGAACTCCACCGACCGCGGCCCGGTCGAGGGCGGCGGCACCGCGGTGCGGACCGGTTTCGTCACCGGCGAGGGTCGCTACCTGCGCCTGGTACAGAGCGACGCCACCGAGGAGAACCTGCTGCGCACCGAGGCCGGCGCGACCATCCCGACGGGGGAGGGCGTCACCCCCGCCGCCGGCCTGAGCTGGGTCACCTACCGGGCGCAGAGCGGTGAACCCTTCCGCATCGCCACCGTGCCGAACCCGGGCCCATCGGCCCCGAGCCGCCTGCTGATCACCGGCAGCGGCAACGACGACGAGTTCCGCACCCTCGCCGAGGCCACCCTCCGCGCCACCCCGCTCCCTCCCGGCGCCGGAACCAACTGACCCGCTCGAACACATCCACGGCCCTCCACACATATCGCCGACGGTGTGTGTCGGGTCGCGACGCCGTGTTCGACGTGGCTGTCCACAAGCTGCGTGGGTTGTCCACAGGTCTGGGAATCGGGGGGTGTCGGTGACCGTGTGGGGGTCATGGTCGGGACATGGACCTCTGGACGGGCTCGGCGCCACTGCGCCGGGCGGATCTGCTCGCGGCGGGTGTCAGCGCGAAGGAGCTGTACGGCGCCGTCGCTGCGGGGCACCTCACCCGCCTCCGGCGCGGCATCTACCTACCCGCGCGTCTCCGCTCGTCCGGGGCCGGCCCCGGCGCACCGGACGAGTTCGACCGGCACCTCGACGCGGTGCGGGGCGCACTGTGCCGGCTGCACACGCCGGTCGTGGTCAGCCACCTCTCCGCCGCGGCGCTGCACGGACTCGAGCCGTGGGGCCTGCCGATGCGCCGGGTGCACGTGACCCGCGATCGCCCGACCGGCGCACGCCGCCGATCCGACCTCGACCTGCACGCCTCGCCGCTGACGTCCGGCGAGATCGTCTCCCGGCACGGGATCGCCGTCACGAGCGTGCCGCGGACGGTCGTGGACGTGGCCCGGTCCGTCCCGTTCGAGCAGGCGGTGGTCGTCGCCGACGCGGCGTTGCGGCTGGAGGGGGCCACGGTCGGGTCCCTGCACGACGCGCTCCACCGGGCCCGCGGATGGCCCGGGGTCACGGCGGCCGAGCGGGTGGTCCGGTTCGCCGACGGCCGCAGCGCGAGCGTGGGCGAGTCGCGGAGCCGGGTGCGCATCCACCAGGCCGGCCTCCCCGTCCCGGACCTGCAGCACAACGTGGTCGACTCCGGCGGCGAGTGGCTGGCCAGGGTCGACTTCCGGTGGGACGGGACGCCTCCGGTGATCGGGGAGTTCGACGGGAAGGGCAAGTACGGACGCATGCTCCGACCCGGTCAGAAGCCGGGCGACGTCGTGTTCGAGGAGAAGCGCCGGGAGGACGCACTCCGCCGCGCCGGCTCGGAGGTGGTCCGCTGGACGTGGGACGACCTGGACGAGTTCGCCCCGACGGCCGCGCACCTGCGCCGCCTGCTGCGCTACTGAGGGGCTGCTGAGGGGCTGCTGAGGTGGTGTCACACACCTCCGGTGCCTCGCACACACAGGCGGAGGTGTGTCCGAGGTACCGGCCGTGTGTTCCACCGCGCCCGGACGGGCGCTACTCCGGCTCGGTGTCGGCCAGGACCTGTTCGACGCGTTCGCGGGCGCCGGCCAGTTGCTGCTCACAGCGGCGGGCCAGCGCCTCGCCGCGCTCCCACAGGGCCACCGACTCGTCCAGGCCGAGGCCGCCGACCTCGAGCGCGCGCACCACCTCGGCCAGCTCGTCGCGGGCCTTCTCGTAGTCCAGCTTCTCGACCGGGGTCCTGTCCGGGGTCGTCTGCGGTGTGCTCACCCGCTCGCCTTCTTCCTGCTCCGCCGGGCCGGGGTGCCCGGCGACGTGTCGTCGGCCGGAGTCTTCCGGGTCCGCGCGGTGCGGCGGGAGGCCGGGTCGGGCGTCGCCGTCGGCGTGCCGGCTGCGGCCGGGTCGTCGACGCTCCCGTGGTGGCCGGGGTCGGGGCCGTCCCCGTGGCGGCCGGGGTCGGGACCGTCCGACGTCGCCGCGATCGCGCCGTCGCCCACCCGGATCCGCAGGCGTGTCCCGGCCGGGGCGTCGGCGGTCGAGCGCAGCAGCGGCGGGACGCCGGCCTCGGCACCGGTAGGGGCGTCGGCGGAACCGGCCCCGTCGAGCTGGACGATGGCGTACCCGCGGGCCAGCGTCGCCGACGGGCCCAGTGCGGTCAGGCGGGCGCTGAGGTGTTCGAGCTCCGCCGAGGACCGGTCGAACCGGCGCAGGACGGCGCGGTGCCCGGCCGCGCGCAGCTCGGACAGCTCGCGCTCGTGCCGGTCGAACATCCGCAGGGGCTCGGCGAGGACCGGCCGGGCGCGCAGCTCGCGCACCCGCCGCTGCTCGCGGTCCACCCAGCCGGACAGCGCACGACGGGCCCGCTCGCGCAGGGCGGCGATGCGCGCGGTCTCCTCGGCCAGGTCCGGCACGAGGCTGCGCCCCGCCTCGGTCGGGGTCGAGCAGCGCAGGTCCGCGACGTGGTCGACCAGTGGGGTGTCCGGCTCGTGCCCGATCGCCGAGACCACCGGCGTCCGACAGGCCGCGACGGCCCGGCACAGCGTCTCGTCGGAGAACGGCAGCAGATCCTCGACGCTGCCGCCGCCGCGGGCCAGCACGATCACCTCGACCTCCGGGTCGCGGTCGAGCACGCCGATGGCGTCCACGATCTGCCCGACGGCGAGCCCGCCCTGGGTCGCGGTGTTCTCGATCCGGAACCGCACCCCGGGCCAGCGGGCCGTCGCGTTCGAGACCACGTCGTGCTCGGCGGCCGAGGCCCGTCCGGTGATCAGACCGATCCGGTTCGGCAGCAGCGGCGGGCGGCGCTTGAGCGCGGCGTCGAACAGACCTTCCGCGGCGAGCAGCCGTCGCAGCCGTTCGATCCGGGCCAGCAGCTCACCGAGCCCGACCGCGCGGATCGCATCGACCCGCAGGCTCAGCGTGCCCCGGCCCAGGTAGAACGACGGCTTGCCGTGCACGATCACCCGGCTGCCCTCGACGACCGCCCCACCGCTGTCGCGCACCAGCGACGACGGCGCCGTGAGCTGCAGCGACACGTCCGCGGCCGGGTCGCGCAGGACCAGGAACGCGGTTCCCGACCCGGGACGTGCGGTGACCTGGGCGAGCTGGCCCTCGACCCACACCGCGCCGAGCCGCTCGACCCATTCGGCGATCTTGCGGGCGACCGTGCGCACCGGCCAGGGCGACTCCTCCGACGTGGGGGAGGCCGGTGACGTCACTTCTTCGACAGCGTCGAGATCCGGTTGGTCAGCATCGTGACGTACTCCGAGCGGTTCCCGTGCGAGGTCTCCCAGGCCAGCAGGTCGGCCAGGTCGTCGAGGGTGAGCGCACGCAGCTTGCCGCGCAGCTGCGGGATCGTCATCGACGGGTACTCGGGCAGCACCGAGGGGGTCGTCGCCGCGGCGTCGGTGCCGGCAGCGGTCCGCGGCGCCGCCGGCTTCGGCGGCCGGGCGACCGGGATGTCGGTGACCTTCGTCGACGGGCGCAGCTCGGAGACGGTGCTGGCCCCGTTGCGGGGCCGGAAGTCCGCGGCGGGCAGCTCGTCGTCGAACGTCGCCCAGCTCGGGACGTCCTCGGCCGGACGCAGGGTGCCCAGTGCGCGGTCGCCCTTGATCGCCAGCTCGGTGACGGTCTGCTGCAGGCGCATCGAGGCCTGCAGGGCCTGGCTCACGGCGGTCACCGGGAACTCGACGGCGTGCCGCGGGAGCTCCCGGGCCTGCTCGACGGCGGTCACGACCAGGCCCGCGGCGATCCGCAGGGGGAACGGCAGCGGTGTCATGGGGTCCATTGTTCCCTGTCCGGCACGGCCCGGCAGGCCGGGTCGCCCGCACCCGGGTCGGACCGCTCACGTCCGGCTGACCCGCGCGGCGGACGTCCGTAGGGTGGAGGCATGTCCGGATCGGGAGACAAGCAGGTCCTGCTGGCCAAGCCACGGGGTTACTGCGCGGGCGTCGACCGGGCGGTGGAGGCCGTCGAGCAGGCACTCGCCCAGCACGGCGCACCGGTGTACGTCCGCAAGGAGATCGTGCACAACCGGCACGTCGTGGAGACGCTGACCGACCGCGGCGCCATCTTCGTGGAGGAGGCCGACCAGGTGCCCGAGGGCGCGATGGTCGTGTTCTCCGCGCACGGGGTGTCCCCGGCGGTGCGCGAGCAGGCGAAGAGCCGCGAGCTGCGCACCATCGACGCGACGTGCCCGCTGGTCACCAAGGTGCACCAGGAGGCCAAGCGGTTCGCCCGCGAGGACTACGACATCCTGCTGGTCGGACACAACGGCCACGAGGAGGTCGAGGGAACCTCCGGCGAGGCGCCCGAGCACATCCAGATCGTGGAGTCCGCGGCCGACGTCGGCGGTGTCACCGTGCGCGACCCGGAGAAGGTGGTCTGGCTCTCGCAGACCACGCTGAGCGTCGACGAGACGATGCAGACCGTGCGCGCGCTGCGCGAGAAGTTCCCGGCGCTGCAGAACCCGCCGTCCGACGACATCTGCTACGCCACCCAGAACCGGCAGGTCGCGGTGAAGGCGATGGCCCCGCGCTGTGACCTGGTGCTGGTCGTCGGGTCGCGGAACTCCTCGAACTCGGTGCGGCTGGTCGAGGTGGCGCTGACCGCCGGTGCGGGCGCGTCGTACCTGATCGACTACGCCAAGGAGATCGACGACGCGTGGCTCGACGGCGTCGGGACGATCGGCGTGACCAGCGGTGCCTCGGTGCCCGAGGTGCTGGTCCGCGGCGTCGTCGACTACCTGGCCGAGCGCGGGTGGGGTTCGGTCGAGGAGATCGACACGGCCGAGGAGACGCTGACGTTCTCGCTGCCGCGTGAGCTGCGCCCGAACCGGACCGCCGCCCGGTAGGCACTGCTCCCGGGGTCAGGCCGCGCGGTCCGCTGCGACCTGCTTGGCCGAGACGACCTGGACCTGGTCGCCGATCTGCAGGTGGTCGAACCAGGCCTGGGCGTCCGGGCGGGCCAGGCGCACGCAGCCGCCGGACGGGGTCTCGGTGTTGCCCTCGTGGAAGGCGATGCCGCCGTCCTGGAAGAACACCGCGAGCGGCATCGCCGCGGGCCGGCCCTGCTTGTCCTTGAACTCGCCGCTCTTGTGGTCGGCCTCCTTGCGGTAGACCCGCAACGAGTGTCCGACCGGCGTGAGCATGCCCTGGCCGCCGGTCGCGGCCGGGACCGGTCCACGGAAGACCTTCCCGTCCTGGAACAGCCAGGACCGCTTGGAGTCCAGGTCGACGCACGCCCTGGCGGTGACCGTGCACGGGGTCCCCGGCACCAGCGGCTGGTCCTGGAAGGCCTGCGCGGCCGGGGTACCGGCAAGGGCGGTGCCGGCGCCGACCACCGCGAGGACTCCGACCAGCGCCGCGATCATCACGGCGGGTCGCGGCCGACGGCTGTGGTGGGCGTTGCTCATCGTTCTCCTGGGTTGCGGGGTCGACGTCGGGTGTCGGCGACGGTCATCGCCTTCCCGATGGTGTGACGTCCGGGCCCGCCCGGGGGTTGCGTCCGTTTCGGGAAGAGTTTCGACGAATGGGGGTCGGTGCGCCGTACGTCACCGGCGCCCGGATCGGCCATCGCCCGCGGATGATGGCTGCTTCCGCCGTCAGCTGCGACGCGGCCGGCGGGGTCGGCCCGGCTCGTCGGTACCGGAGGACCCGGTCGAGGGCCGGGGCGCGCCGGTGCGGGGCGCCGCGCGGTCCGCGCCGGTGCGGGTCGAGGTACCGGGCGTCCGGGCGCCGGTCGTGCGGGCGCCCGGCGTGCGGGCGCCGGGCGTGCGGGCGGCGGCGTCCGGCGCGGCCGTGCGCCGTCCGCGTCCGGTCCGGCGCTCGCCGGAAGCGGAGGCCCCTGGCCGGGCGTTCCCGGGCCGGGCGCCCGCGTCCGGCATCCCGTCCCCGGTGCGGTCGCCGGGGAGCCGGCGGCGGATCTGTCCGAAGGCGTCGTCCGGGCCGGTGCGCTGGCGCACCAGCCGGAACCCGGCCACCAGCAGCACGGCCAGCGTCGTGACGGCCATCGCCGGGAACGCGTTGATCAGAGGAGCACCCGCCATCAGCAGGTGCTCGGTGGCCCCGGCCTCCGGCGTCGGCGCGCCGATCAGGACGGCGATCAGCGGGACGACGACGGCCAGCAGCAGCGGCGGCTGGATCGAGGGCACGAAGATGCTGCGCCGCCGTACCCAGGCCACGGCCAGCACACAGCCGAGGAAGTAGCCCACCTCGAAGATCGCGCCGACGGTGCCGAGCCGCAGCAGGTCGATCAGCACGCCCAGCGCGGTCAGCCCGGCCGCGATCGCCACCGCCGCCACCGGGGGAATGCCCAGAACCGGCTTGACCAGCGACCGTTCGCGGACCGGCCACGATCCGACGGGAGCCTTGCGCGCCCGGCGGCCGGACGGGGTCGACGCGGTCCGCCCGCCGGGCGCGGTCGAGGCGGGCCGCCGGGCCGACGTGGTGCGGGTGTCGGTCACCGGTTCAGAGTAGCTCGCACATCGGGGCCCTCCCGGGACCCGTCCGGGGGCGAGTCGTCGGCGTCGGGCCGCTCACGGCTCGTCTGCGCGAGGTCTTCGAGCGAGACCAGCGACTCGCCGGCGGAGGCGAGGAGCTCCGGCGCGGAGATCCCGCGCGGGCCGCCCTCGACCAGCTCGGGCGCGGCGAGCTCGGTGTCGGAGACCTGCAGCTCGGTGAACTTGCGTGCGGTCACCAGCACCCTGGCCTCGAGCGAGGAGACGGTGCGGTTGTAGCTCTCGACCGCCGAGTCCAGGCTGCGCCCGAGCTTGGCCACGTGCGTGCCCATCGTCGCGAGCCGGCCGTGCAGCTCCCGGCCCAGCCGGTGCACCTGCGCGGCGTTGCGGGCCAGCGCCTCCTGTCGCCAGCCGTAGGCCACGGTGCGCAGCAGCGCGATCAGCGTGGTCGGGGTCGCGAGCACCACGTTGCGGCCGAACGCGTGCTCGAGCAGCGCCGGGTCGGCCTGCAGCGCGGCCTCCAGGAACGGGTCGCCCGGCACGAACAGGACGACGAACTCCGGGGTGGGCTCGAAGGCCTCCCAGTAGGCCTTGGCGGCCAGCTGGTCGACGTGGCTGCGCAGCTGACGGGCGTGCCGGGCGAGCCGGTCGGCGTGCACGTCGGCGTCGCGGCTCTCGACCGCCTCCAGGTAGGCCGCGAACGGGACCTTGGCGTCCACCACCACCTGCTTGCCGCCGGACAGGCGCACCACCATGTCCGGGCGTACCCCACCGTCCTCACCGGACGCGCTGACCTGGGTGGAGAAGTCGCAGTGCTCCACCATCCCGGCGAGCTCGACCACCCGTTCCAGCTGCAGCTCCCCCCACCGGCCGCGGACCTGCGGCGCGCGCAGCGCGTTGACCAGCGCCTTGGTCTCGGTGCCGAGCCGTTCGGAGCCCTCGGCCATGTGCCGGACCTGTTCGCGCAGCCCGGCGTAGGCGGACTCGCGGTCCTTCTCCACCGTGCGCAGCTGACCCTCGACCCGGCCCAGCGCGGCGCTGAGCGGGTCCAGCAGCGTCTCGACGGCCTTGGCGCGTGCGGTCTCGTCGCCCTCGGCCTTCGCCGACAGTGCGGCGGTGACCTCCTTGAGCCTGCTCTCGGCCAGCGCGACGAACTGCTCGTTGTTGCGGGTCAGCGCGTCCTGCGACAGCGCGGCGAAGGAGTCCTTGAGCTCGGCCTCCCGGCGGACCTGCTGGGCCTCGCTCTCCGCGCGGGCCTCCCGCTCGGCCTGCAGCGCCGCGTGGAACGACGCCGCGTCGGAGTCCGCCCGGCGCAGCCGCGCGGTGGCCTGCTCCAGCTGCTCGTGCAGGTCCTCGATGCGTTCCATCAGCCCGGTCCGCTCGGCGCGCAGGCCCGCGGCGTCGGCCCGGGTGGTCGCGGTGGTGTTCGCCGCGGCCCGCGCGGCCTCGGCGACCGCCTCGCGGTACCGGGCGCCGGCCACCAGCCAGGTCACCCCGGCACCGGTCGCGACGCCGACCACCAGGCCGACCAGCATGCTCGTGAGATCCACACCGACAGGGTGCACCGGGGCACCGACAGTTCCGGCCCCGCCGCGCCGGGTCGGGCCTCCGCGATCCCCCGCGGACCCGGCACGACCTGGTCTTTCGTGCGCCGCACGCGCGTCGGCACCCGGCCGGATGTTTACCGGTCGGACCGGGTGGAGAGGGGTGATGCGGCCGGGGGTTGCCCGGCTAAGACGCATCGGACAACGACGCATCCCGGCTGCGCTCCGGGCCGTCTCACCTGGTGTCAGCGTCCACAGCGGAAGCGAAAGAGGTTCACTCGATGCTGGGTTCCTACCGGACGAAGAAGACCACGACCGTCACCCGAACACTCGCCGCCACCGGCATCGCCGCAGCGGCCATCCTGACACCACTGACGGCGGGGGTCGCCACCGCGGCCCCGGTCGCGACGGTTGCCGCCGCCACCGGGACCGACGCGGCGCCCTCGGCCTGCCGGCCGGCGAACTACCGCGGCACCGTCTCGCCCGACGCGGCCAGCTCCGGGCACCGCCACTACCGCGTCACCCTGGTCGCCGCGCCGGGGACCTCGGCGTGCACGCTCGCCGGGTCCCCGGACGGCGCCGCGTTCTGGAAGGGGCAGACCCCGATCGGGGTGAACCCGAGGACCTACGGCGACCAGGCGGTGCCGGTCGCGTTCGGCCCCGGTGCTCCGGTCCACTTCGACATCCAGGTGCCGAACTCCGCGGGCGGGGCGACGGCCGGCACCGTCAGGTTCTCCCTGCGTGCACCCGACGGGGCCGTGATCCCGGGTGAGGGGGCCGCCGGCGGGTACATGGAGGTGGACGCGGGCACCGCGATCGGCCCCGTCCGGCCCGGGGTCTGAGAACGCGGGCGGGAGGCGCCGCGCTACGCCGGCCGGGAGCGGGTGGCCTCGTGCTCGATCAGCCACTGCTTGACCGGCAGCCCCCAGCGGAAGCCGCCGAGCGAGCCGTCGGTGCGCAGCACCCGGTGGCACGGCACGAACAGCGCCGCCGCGTTCCGTGCGCAGGCCGACGCCGCGGCCCGTACCGCCTTCGGCCGCCCGGACCGGGTCGCGTACTCGGTGTAGGTGACCGGGGCGCCGGGTTCGACGGTGCGCAGCACGTCCCAGGCGTGGTTCAGGAACTCGCCGGACCGCTGCCGGACCGCGATCGCGTCGATCGCCGCCAGGTCGCCGTCGTGGTAGCGGGCGACCGCATCGGCCACCGGGCCGAGCTCGCCGGGGAGCAGCTCCCCCGGGTGCAACGAGGGGTGCACCTGGGGGAGCAGCTCGTCCAGCTCGGCGGTCCAGCCCGACGCGAGCACCGCGCCGCCGGAGTCGACGACGGCCGTGAACGGCCCGATCGGGGTGTCCTGGGTGGCCCAGCGGGCCGTCCCGGCGGCGGTCGCGGCGCCGTCCTGCGGTGCGGGCGAGTCGTGGTCGGTCAGGGTGTCGGTCATGCCGTCCTCCGGCGTGTGGTCGTGGGAGCGGGGGCGGACCGTGCCGCGGCCGCTCTCCACAGGTGGGTGGCGGCGTAGGACCGCCAGGGCGCCCAGCGCGCGGAGCGGGCACGAAGTCCCGTCGCGTCACCGGGGAGTGCGAGGGCCTCGGCGCCCCGGCGTACCGCCAGGTCGGAGGCCAGAAGTTCGTCCGGGTCGCCCAGCACGCGCATGGCCAGGTAACCGGCGCTCCACGGACCGACGCCCGGCAGCGCGACCAGCTCGGCGCGCAGCTCGTCCGGGTCGCGGCCCGGGTCGAGCGCGAGGTCTCCGGAGGCGATCGCGGCACACACGCCCAGCACGGTGGAGATCCGCCGGGCCGGGCCGGTGAGTACCTCGTGCCCGCGCTCGGCGATCGTCGCCGCGGCCGGGAACAGCAGCCACGGCTCGTCGCCCTCCGCGGCCGGCGTTGCGAGGTCGGCCGGCAGGGGATCGCCCAGGACCGTCGTCATCCGGGCGGCCGCGGTCCGTGCCGCCGCGACCGAGACCTGCTGCCCGAGCACGGTCCGCACGGCCGTCTCGGCGCCGTCCACCGACCCGGCCAGCCGGATCCCCGGCACCTGCGCCACGGACGGGGCCAGCGCCGGGTCCGCCCCGAGCACCGCGTCCACCGCCTCCGGGTCCGCGTCCAGGTCGAGCATCCGGCGCAGCCGCGCCACCGCGGGGCCGAGGTCTCGCGGGTCGGACAGCCGCAGCGTCGCCGGTACCGCGCCCGCGACGGTGACGAGGTCGAGCGACACCGTCGCCGGGCCGTGCGGCAGCCGCAGCGTGCGCCGGTAGGTCCCGTCGCGTACCGACTCGACCCCGTCGACCGCGCGGGCGTCGAAGAACCCGAGCAGCCCGTACGGGTCGAACGGCTCCCGGTAGGGCAGCCGCAGCGTGAGCGGGCCGGTCGCGGCGCCGGCGACGTGCCCGCCGCGGCGCGCCGCCTCGGCGCGCAGCGTGCCGGGCGGCACCCCGTAGACCTCGCGGACGGTGTCGTTGAACTGGCGCACGCTGTGGAACCCGGCCGCGAACGCGACGTCGGCCATCCCCAGCGCCGTCGTCTCCACCAGCAGCCGCGCGGTGTGCGCCCGGTGCGCGCGGGCCAGCGCGAGCGGGCCGGCGCCCAGCTCCTCGCCGAGTACCCGGTTCAGGTGCCGCGGGGAGTAGCCCAGCCGCGCGGCCAGCCCGGTGATCCCGTCCCGCTCGACGGTCCCGTCGCCGATCAGGCGCATCGCCCGTGCGGCGAGGTCGGCGCGCACGTTCCACTCCGGCGACCCGGGCACCGCATCCGGCAGGCAGCGCCGGCAGGCGCGGTAGCCACCGGCCTGCGCGGCGGCCGGCGTCCGCAGGAACTCGACGTTGTGCGCGCGCGGCGGCGGCACCGGGCAGGACGGCCGGCAGTAGATCCGGGTGGTCCGGACCGCGGTCACGAACTGCCCGTCGAACCGCGCGTCACGCGAGGTGACGGCCCGGTAGCAGCGTTCGTGGTCCAGCAGCACGAGAGGAACTGTGCCACCCACCACCGACAGTCTTCCGGCGGGAATCGGACCTGGAGCGGGTCGTGCAGTCAGTCGAGTCCGCCCCGCTTGACCAGCTGGGCGGCGATCACGTTGCGCTGGATCTCGTTCGTCCCCTCGCCGACGATCATCAGCGGGGCGTCCCGGAAGTACCGCTCGACGTCGAACTCGGTGGAGTAGCCGTACCCGCCGTGGATGCGCACCGCGTTCAGCGCGATCTCCATCGCCACCTCGGAGGTGAACAGCTTCGCCATCCCCGCCTCCATGTCGCAGCGCTGCCCGGCGTCGTACTTCTCGGCCGCGTAGAGGATCAGCTGCCGGGCCGCGGTGACCTTGGTGGCCATGTCGGCGAGGTAGTTGCCGATCGACTGGTGCTGCCAGATCGGCTTGCCGAAGCTCTCCCGCTCCTGGGCGTAGCGCAGCGCGTCGTCCAGGGCCGCGCGCCCGACGCCCAGTGCCCGCGCCGCGACCTGGATCCGGCCCGTCTCCAGGCCCTTCATCATCTGCGCGAAACCCTTGCCCTCGACGCCGCCGAGCACCGCCGAGGCCGGGACCCGCATGTCGTCGAAGGACAGCTCGCAGGACTCGACGCCCTTGTAGCCCAGCTTGGGCAGGTCCCGCGACACCGTCAGCCCCGGCCCGTGCTCGACCAGCAGGATCGAGACCCCCTTGTGCTTGGGCTCGGCGTGCGGGTCGGTCTTGCACATCAGCGCGATCAGCCCGGACCGGCGCGAGTTGGTGATCCACGTCTTGGAGCCGTTGACGACGTAGGAGTCGCCGTCGCGGTCCGCGTGCGTGGACATGGCCTGCAGGTCCGAGCCGCCGCCCGGCTCGGTGAGCGCCATCGTGGCCCGGATCTCGCCGGTCGCCATCCGCGGCAGGTAGTGGTCCTTCTGCTCAGGGGTGCCGAACGCCAGGATCAGCTTGGACACGACGGTGTGCCCGCCCATCGCCCCGGCCAGGCTCATCCAGCCGCGCGCGAGCTCCGCGGTGACCAGCGCGTAGCAGGGCATCGACACCGGCGCCTCGCCCCACGGCTCGGGGATCGCGAGGCCGAAGATGCCGAGCTCCTTCATCTGCTCGATCAGCTTCTCCGGGTAGGTGTCGGAGTGCTCCAGCTCGCGGACCACGGGACGGACCTCGCGGTCGACGAAGTCGCGCACCGTGTCGACGACGGCGCGTTCCTCGGTGCTCAGTTCGGTCATCGCGACTCCTCGGCTCGGCGTTCTCTGGATTATATAGAATCTGTACGCAGGCTGCCTCTAGAGTCCGCAGAACACGATCCCGGTCGCGACGAGAGGGGCCCCGATGTCGATCGACGTCGAGCGCGACGGCCACGTCGCCGTCATCACGATCAACCGTCCGGAGGCGCGCAACGCGCTCGACCCCGAGCACGACGAGGCCCTCGGCGCCGCGGTGGCCGGGTTCGAGGCCGACGACGACCTGCGCGTCGCGGTGCTCACCGGCGCAGGCGACACCGTGTTCTCCGCCGGCGCGGACCTGAAGAAGCTGATCCCGGCCTTCCGGGACCGGGTGCGGGCGGGGGAGTCGCCGCCGTGGAACTTCGGCGGGTTCACCGCGATCGAGCGCACCAAGCCGATGATCGCCGCGGTGAACGGGCACGCGCTGGCCGGCGGCTGCGAGATGGCCCTGGCCTGCGACATCCGCCTCGCCTCCCCGAACGCGACGATCGGCCTGGCCGAGACCAAGTGGGCGATCATCCCCGGCGCGGGCGGCACCGTCCGGCTGCCGCGCGCGGTGCCGCTCGGCCTGGCGATGGAGATGATCCTGACCGGTGACCCGATCGACGCCGCGGAGGCGCACCGCGTCGGGCTGGTGAACCGGGTGGTGCCCTCGGCGGAGCTGCGCGACGAGGCCGTCGCGCTGGCCCGCACGATCGCCGCCCGGGGGCCGGTCGCCGTCCGCACCGCCCGCGCGTCGGTACTGGAGGGTCTGGGCACCGACGAGCGCACGGCCATGGCGAACGAGTTCGGCCACTTCCTCGACGTCCTGCGCACCGACGACGCCGTGGAGGGCTCCACCGCGTTCGCCGAGAAGCGCGATCCCGTCTACCGGGGCCGCTGACCTCAGGACGGCAGCAGGCGTGCGCGGGCGCCGTCCACGCCGCCGTCGGCGACGACCCCGCGGATCGCCTTCTTGTCGAACTTGCCGACGCTGGTCTTGGGCACCTCGTCGACGAAGAGGAACTCGTCGGGCACCCAGAACTTGGCGAACCCCTCGCCGAGCAGGTGCGCGCGCAGCTCCTCGGTGCTCAGCGAGACGTCCGAGGCCACCACGACACCGAGCGGGCGTTCGAGCCACTTCTCGTCGGCGATCCCGACGACGGTGGCCTCGGCGACCTTGGGGTGCAACATCAGCGCGTTCTCCAGGTCGATCGTGGAGATCCACTCCCCGCCGGATCAGGTCCTTGGAGCGGTCCTTGAGCAGGACGTAGCCCTCCGGGTCGATGCAGCCGACGTCGCCGGTGCGCAGCCAGCCGTCGACGATCGAGTCCTTCGTGCGCTCGTCGCGGTAGTACTCGCCGGCGGTGAACGGGGAGCGGACGTGGAAGTCGCCGATCGACTCGCCGTCCCAGGGCTGCTCCGCACCCGACACCGGGTCCACGACCTTGATCTGCAGCAGCGGGATCGGCAGCCCCTGGGTCTGCCGGAGCGAGTAGATCTCCTCCTCGGTGCCGCCCTCCAGGGTGGACTTGAGCGCGAAGAAGCAGATCTGCGGGGAGTTCTCGGTCATGCCGTAGCCCTGCATCACCTCGGTGTCGTAGGTGTCGCGGAACCACTTCATGACCGCTTTCGACGGCGCCTGCCCGCCCAGCCACAGAGTGTCCAGGGTGGACAGGTCGCGTTCCCGGTCCGAGGAGCGGACGGCGTCGCGGATCATCGTGCCGATCGTGACGGCGGCGTTCATGCCGGTGACGCCGAGGTCCTCGATGATGTCGACGTAGTCGCCCGGGGTCGGGTGCGCGCCGGGCAGCACGAGCGTCGCGCCCTGCAGGAGTGCGGTGTGCGGGATGTTCCAGCCGTTGCAGTGGAACATCGGCGCCACCTCGAGCCAGATCTGGCGCTCGGCCATGTTCAGCTTGTCGTGCATGGCCAGGCACATCGCCTGCAGCACCATCGCCCGGTGCGAGTAGACGACGCCCTTCGGGTCACCGGTGGTGGCGGAGGTGAAGCACATCGCCGACGCGGTCTTCTCGTCGAACTCGCCGAACTGTGCGTCCTCGTCGGCGGCGGCGAGCAGGTCCTCGTAGGCGTGCACCGGCACCGGCAGGTCGTGTGCCGGCACGGCGTCGTCCAGTACGACGACCGCCTCCACACTGGACAGACCGAGCTCGAACAGCGCCGCGACGCCGGGGAGCTGGTCGGTGTCGACGAGCAGGAACCGGTCCTCGGCCTTGTCGATGGTGAACTTCTGCTGCGCGGGCGAGAGCCGCAGGTTGATCGTGTGCAGGACGCCCTGGATGCCGGGCACCCCGAAGTAGGCCTCGAGATGGCGCCAGTGGTTCCAGGCCAGCGTGCCGACCCGGTCGCCGGGCTCGACGCCGAGCGTGCGCAGCGCGTCGCCCAGGCGCCGGGCCCGCTTGCCGAAGTCGCGGTAGGTGTAGCGGTGGTACTCGCCGGGGCCGAGCCGGGTGACGATCTGCTTGTCGGCGAAGAGCCGCTCGGTACGCCACAGCAACGAGTGCAGGAGCAACTGGCTGTCCAACATCAGACCCTGCATCGGTGCCTCCACGGTGAGCCGGCGATCACAGGCGAGGCTGCACGACTTCTATAGAATCGCGCAAGAGCCGCTCAGGGGGAGCCGTCGAGCGCGCCGTGCTCGGAGAGGTGCTCCGCGAGCAGCCCGCCGATGTGCCGCACGTGGGCGGCCATCGCCTCGCGTGCGGCGCCGGCGTCCCGGCGTTCGAGGGCGTCGAGGACGGCGCCGTGGTCGTGCGCGGACGCGTCGGCCCACCCGCGGACCTGGCCGAAGTAGCCCAGTGGCACGTACTGCACCAGCGTCCGCAGCACCGTCGACAGCCGGCGCGCGTCCGCGGCCCGGTTGACCGTGCGGTGGATGTCGTGGTTGAGCCGGTCCACCTCGGCGGCGTCCCCGGCCCGGGCGGCGGCCTCGAGCGCGTGCTGCACCGCGCGCAGCCGGTCGACCTCGCCGTCGGGTAGCGCGGTCGCCGCACGCGCGGCGAGCTCTCCGGCGATGAACGCCTGCACCGCGAACAGGTCGGTGACGTCGCCGCGGCTCAACGGCGAGACCCGGAACCCGCGCCGCGGCTCCCAGCGCACCGCGCCCTCGCTGTGCAGGATCATCAGCGCCTCGCGGACCGGGGTCGCGCTCACGCCGAGCTGCTCGGCCAGGTGCTCGGTCCGGACGAACTCCCCGGCCTGCACCTCGCCGGCCATGATCGCCTCGCGCAGGTGGCCGGCGACCCGCTCGCTGAGCTGCCGGTCGTCCCGGGCCCGGGGGCGTCGCGCGTCGCCGGGGAGACCGCCGTCCACGTCGTCCACCCTCTCGTCGATCCGGGCGGCGACACTACCGGGTGCTCCGGCCCCGGGCGGGGAGACGTCGCTAGTTCCTGCAGTACTCCTCGTCGACGTAGCCCTCCTGGCAGGCGTACTCGACCTGGTTCTCGAACCGGTCGTTCGAGCGGTCGCGCCCCGGCCTGTCCTGCTGCCGCCGCTCGTTGCGCTCGCTCCGCTCGGCGGCGCGGTCCCGGCGCTCGGAGCGGGCGCCGTCCTCGTCCTCTGTGCTGCTGCGGGGGGCGGCGCGGGTGGTCTCCGGCGCCGGTTCCTCGGTCTCGACGACCGGCTGCGGCGCGATGCTCGGCGGCGGGGCCGGCAGCGGCGGCGCGGGCACGGCCGGGGCGCTCGCCGCGGGCGGCGGTGCGGCCGGCGGGAGCGCCGGCCCGGACGCGGCGCCGGTCAGGGAGAACGCGGTCACGGTGCCGATCGAGGTGACCGCGACGACCCCGGCGGTCAGCAGGACGTGCACACCCGGCAGGCGCATAATTTCCCCGATCGGTCTCCGGGTGCGTCAGGGGTCACCCGAGTGCGGTTCGGTCTGCTCTCACCAGGTGACGTCGGCCCGACCGGCACGTGCACGGGCAGTCACCACGGCGAATGGCGGCAGTATGCCGTAGTCCTCTCGGCCTAACGCCGGTGGCTGTCCGTCGCGGCCCCCGCGCGACAGGATCCGGTGCCGCTGCGCCGAATGCGGGATCATGGACAACGGCTGCGGGTCGCCCCGGGCCCGAGCGCATCGCCCACCGTCCCCACGCCGAATGCAGGAGGCCGGCATCACGATCGACCACCCGCCTGCCACGGCCACGGACACGGCGCCCGTCACGGCCCCGGGTACGGCCGCGGTGCCCGGACCCGCCGACCGCAGGGCCGGCCGGGCGACCGCGGCCCGGACCCGGATCATCGCGTGGGTCCTGCTGCTCGTGCTGGCCTCGCTCGCCGTGGTCACCCTGGTGACCTGGATACTGCTGATCGACGAGACGGACAACCGGATCGACGGCGCGCTCACCGCCGAGGTCGCCGAGTTCGCGCGGGTCACCGAGACCGGGATCAACCCCACCACCGGTGAGCCCTACGACTCGGTGGACGAGATCCTGCGGTCGGTGATCGCGGCGAACCTGGCGCGGCCGAACGAGAAGTTCCTCGGCTACCTCGACGGCCGGTTCCGCTGGGAGTCGCGGCGGCAGAGCCCCACCGTGCTGCTGCGCGACGACGATCGGTTCACCGACATGGTCGGCTCGCTGACGCGGCGGGCCGAGGGCAGCTACATGACCGACGCCGGTGAGGTCCGGTGGGCGGCACTGCCGGTCTGGCTGCCCGGGGACCGGAGCCGGGGCGTGATCGTCGTCGGCTACTTCACCGAGCAGGAGCACGAGTTCGCCGACGAGGCGGCCCGGCTGATGCTGCTGGTGGGTTTCGGGACGTCGTTGCTGACCGCGGCGGCGGCGTGGCTGGTCGCCGGGCGGATCCTGCGCCCACTGCGCGACGTGGCCGCGACCGCCCGCACGATCACCGGGACCGACCTGTCGCGGCGGGTGCCCCAGCGCGGGTCCGGCCCGACCGACGAGATCGCCGAGCTGGCCCGGACGCTGAACGCGATGCTCGACCGGGTGCAGAGCGGCGTGCTGGCCCAGCGCCGGTTCGTCGACGATGCCGGGCACGAGCTGCGCACCCCGATCACCATCGTCCGCGGCCACCTCGGCGTCGTCGACGAGCACGACCCCGAGGACGTCCGCGACACGGTCGAGCTGGTCGACGACGAGCTGGAGCGGATGAACCGACTGGTCTCGGACATGCTCTCGCTCACCCGCGCCGAGCAGGTCACCCTGCTGCGCCCGGAAACGGTCGACGTCGCCGAGCTCACCCGGGACCTGTTCGACAAGCTCACCGCGCTGGCCGACCGGGACTGGCAGCTCGAGTCGGTCGCACACACCCGCACCCGGATGGACCGGCAGCGGATCACCCAGGCGGTCGTCGCGCTGGCCGACAACGCGACCCGGTACACGCGTCCGGGCGACCGGATCGCGCTCGGCTCCGATCTCGACGGCAGCGAGCTGCGGATCTGGCTCGCCGACAGCGGCCCGGGTGTCCCGCCGTCGGAGCGGCGGCGGGTGTTCCGGCGCTTCGCCCGCGGCGACAGCGGCCCGCGCTCGGAGGGAGCGGGCCTGGGCCTGTCGATCGTCGAGGCGATCGCCACCACCCACGGCGGGCGGGTGCAGCTGGAGAGCAGCCCCGGCCAGGGGGCGACGTTCACGCTGGTACTGCCCGAGGGAGCGCGGTGAGCCGGATCCTGGTGGCCGAGGACGAGCCGCGGATCGCGGCGTTCCTGAAGAAGGGGCTCACGGCGAACGGGTTCACCGTGACGGTCGTGCAGGACGGTCCCGGCGTGCACGACCACGCCGTGACCGGTGACTTCGACCTGCTCGTGCTCGACATCGGCCTGCCCGGAATGCACGGCTTCGACGTCCTGCGCCGCCTGCGCGCGGCAGGCAGCACCATCCCGGTGATCATCCTGACGGCGCGGGACAGCGTGCACGACACGGTGGCCGGCCTGGAGGGCGGCGCCGACGACTACATGCGCAAGCCGTTCCAGTTCGAGGAACTGCTGGCCCGGGTCCGGCTGCGGCTCGACCGCGCACGCCCGCCGGGCCGCGACGTCCTGACCTTCCACGGCATGGAGCTGGACCTGCGCACCCGGCACGTGAGCGTGCAGGGACGGACCGTGGACCTGTCCGCCCGCGAGTCCGCCATGGCCGAGGCATTCCTGCGCCATCCCGGCCAGGTGCTGTCCCGCGAGCAGCTCCTGCGTCTGGTGTGGGGTGACGTCGACGCGGGGTCGAACGTCGTCGACGTCTACGTGCGGTACCTGCGCCGCAAGGTCGGCGCCGACCGGATCGCCACCGTGCGCGGCACCGGCTACCGGCTGGAGCGGGGGAGCTGAACCAGGCGCCCGACCCGGCCCGACCCGACGCGACTACCCTGGGCGCCCGTGTCCCTCACCCTCGGCATCGTCGGTCTGCCCAACGTCGGCAAGTCGACGCTGTTCAACGCACTGACCCGCAACGACGTCCTCGCCGCGAACTACCCGTTCGCCACGATCGAGCCCAACGTCGGGGTGGTGCCGCTGCCGGACCCGCGCCTGGACGAGCTGGCGAAGATCCACTCCTCCGCCAAGGTCGTCCCGGCCACGGTGTCGTTCGTCGACATCGCCGGCATCGTCAAGGGCGCGTCCGAGGGGGCGGGGCTGGGCAACAAGTTCCTGGCCAACATCCGCGAGTCGGACGCGATCTGCCAGGTCGTGCGGGTGTTCACCGACGACGACGTGGTGCACGTCGACGGCCGGATCGACGCCGGCGGCGACATCGACACGATCGCCACGGAGCTGATCCTGGCCGACCTGCAGACGCTGGAGAAGGTGCTCGTCCGGCTGGAGAAGGAGGCGCGGACCAACAAGGACCGCCGCCCCGCGCTGGAGGCCGCCCAGCAGGCCGCCGCGATCCTGAACGAGGGCCGGACGCTGTTCCAGGCCGGTGTCGACCCCGAGCCGCTGCGCGAGCTGACGTTGCTCACCACGAAGCCGTTCCTCTACGTCTTCAACGCCGACGAGTCGATCCTCTCCGACGAGGCCAAGCGCAAGGAGCTGACCGAGCTGGTCGCCCCCGCGCAGGCCGTCTTCCTGGACGCGAAGGTCGAGTCCGAGCTGCTCGAGCTCGACGACGAGTCCGCGCTCGAACTCCTCGAGTCGATCGGCCAGGACGAGCCGGGCCTCAACGCCCTGGCCCGTGCCGGGTTCACGACCCTCGGCCTGCAGACCTACCTGACCGCGGGCCCGAAGGAGTCCAGGGCCTGGACGATCCACCGCGGTGACACCGCCCCGCAGGCCGCCGGAGTGATCCACACCGACTTCGAGCGCGGCTTCATCAAGGCCGAGATCGTCTCCTACGACGACCTCGTGGCGGCGGGGTCGATGACCGCCGCCAAGGCCGCGGGCAAGGTCCGCATGGAGGGCAAGGACTACGTCATGCACGACGGCGACGTGGTCGAGTTCCGCTTCAACGTCTAGCGACTCCTGCATCGCCGGTGATGCAGCTATGATGTGAGGATGCGCACCACCGTCGACCTGCCTCCGGCCGTGCACCGGCGGGCCAAGGAGATCGCGGAGCGTCGCGGGCTGTCCCTCTCGGCTGTGGTCGCGGAGCTGACGTCCCGCGGACTGATCCATCTCGGTGAGCCGGCGACGATAGGTGTCGACGAGCGCTCGGGGTTTCCGGTGGTCAGTGTGGGGCGCAGGGTCACGTCGGACGATGTCGCGACCGCGCTGGACGAGGAGTGACGACCTACCTCCTCGACGCGAACGTGTTGATCGCCCTCACGGTCGCCGAGCACGAGCACCACGACCGCGCGTCGGCATGGGCTGCGAAGATCGAACGTTTCGCGGTGTGCCCGGTGGTGGAGGGCGCGCTCGTCCGGTTCCTGATCCGCACCGGCGAGACGCCGTCGGTCGCGGCGACGGTTCTGCGTGCCGTTCACGCGATGCCGCGCTGCGAGTTCCTCCCGGACCATCTGTCGTATGCCGATGCGGACCTCGGCCACGTGCGCGGGCACCGGCAGGTCACCGACGCCTACCTGGCAGGCCTGGTGGCAGGGACTCCCGGCTCCGTGCTGGCCACCCTCGACGAGGGGCTGGCGCAGGAACTGCCCGAGCTGACGCTGCTCGTGCCGCCGCCGGGCGATGTGCCTCCACCGCGCCGCTGACGGTGATCGACGGCGTCAGCCCGGTCTTCGACGTGAACCCGAACCCCGACCTCGCGAGGAGTCGTTCCACCTCGATCGTGGGGGCCGACGCGCTGCCCGAGGAGGTCGACGGTCTCCTGGCCCTCGCCGAGTACTGCAGCATGTCCCCGGACACCGCACGAGAGCGGATCGCCCGCGTCACGGCGTCCCTGCACGGGTGGCGCGATCGGGCGCGCGCGAACCGGATCGCCGCGCGTGAGATCGCGATGATGGCCGAATCGATCGGGCCTCGGCTGGACGCGGTCGCCGGCTCGGGCCGCGGCTCAGCGTGATGACGTCGGCCTGCAGACGCCGAAACCGCGTCGGTGCAGGCAGGTCGCGAGCCGTGCGAGCGGGTGACAAGCCCGGCCACGCCGCCTCGTCGTGCTCATCACAAGTGGTGACCATTCGGCGGACGCAGTAACCATCGTTGCGTCATTCGCGACTCAGCGAGCAGAACCCCAGGTCGTGGGGTCGACTGTCTCGAACCGGGGGTCAACGATGAGTGTCGGCCGCTACGCCCTCGCCGCTGTCATCGCCGCCACCTTCGCCACCGCCGCGTGCACCGCCGCGACGGGCGCGGACCGCGTCACCCTCGAGCAGGCGGTCCCGCCGGCGGCCGGCCGGTCCGCATCCGCCGTCGGCCTGCTGCCCCGCGTCGACGCGGGCTCGTCCGGTCTGGGCGTGGCGGTGGACGGGGCGATCGAGTCGACCCGCAAGGAGCGGGACCGGGCCGCCGCGGCGGCTGAGGAGAAGGCCGCCGCCGAGGATAAGGCCCGGGCGACGGAGAAGTCCGGCGGTGGCTGCGCGCAGCAGGCGATGGTCGCCGGGCGGTTCGACCCGTCGTGCTCGGACTACCAGGGATATCTGGACCCGGGTACGTCGGCCGGTCGTGCGCCGACCAGCGGCGAGACCCAGATGCAGTACGCGTGTGAACAGGGGCTGGTCCCCGAGAGCGACTGCTGAGGCGGCGTCAGGTCTCCGGGTCGCGCAGGACGTCCGTTAGGCGGCAGCTGTTCGTCACTGCGAGCCCGCGGCCACCAGTGCCGCGGTGATCGGCTCGAGCTCCGCGGTCAGTTCGGCGAGCTCGGCGTCGGAGAGGGCCTCGTACGGCGGGGCGGCCAGCTCGTCGGTGAGGGCCTCGATGCGTTCCTTGGTCTCGCGGCCGGCGTCGGTGAACCAGCCGTCGGTGTCGACGAGCCCCCGCTCGCGGAGTCCGGCCATGACCTCGGCCAGACGCTGCTTCGGCAGGTGGTGGATGCGCCCGAACGACTCCGGCGGGTGGATGCCCATCTCCAGCGCGGACAGCACGTGGGCCTCCGCACCGCCGATGCCCGCGCCGACGAGAGCGGCGACGTGCCCGTCGCCGCGGTGCTCGCGCAGCATGGTCGCGCAGTGCCACAGCCGGGTGACGGGATCGCTCGGCACGTCGAGGCTGCGCCATCCCGCGTAGATCACACGGCCGGCCGTGGGTGCGCTCGTCGCGGCCTCGGTGATCAGGTCGGCGGCGCGCGCCAGGCCGGGTGAGTCGGCCAGTTCCTCCCCGAGGATCCGCCGCACGGAGGCCGCGCTGCCCCGTCGCCACGCGTCGAAGGAGACCTCGGGCGGGACCGTCTCCCACGCGCTCGGGATGTGCCGCGCAGCCTCGCCCTCGGCGAAGCTGTAGAAGGCCGCGTGCACGACCTGCGCCGGCACCCGTCCCAGGGGTGCGGCGCGGCCGGCGAAGTAGCCGTCCCAGTAGGTGCGGTGGCCGAGCGCGGCCAGCTCCTCATCGGACTCGTCGGCGAAGTACGTCACCAGGCAGATCGGCTCGAGAAGCTCGAACATGCGGCGGGCGGTGGTCGTGGTGGACATGACCGTTCCGACTCAGCGGGCGCCCCGAACTCATCGAGCCCGGATCGAGCCGATCCGCCGGCGCCCGCCTCCGGTCGTCCGCCGGCTCATGCGGACGCATCCTCGATCGGCGCGCTCTCGGCGGCCTTCTGCTCCGGGCCACCCTCTGTCGTGCAACGATTCCCGCCGGGGCAGGCGGGCCCGGTCGCCCCTCGCGGAACCGATCAGAGGAGGGGCGTCATGGTCGTCGTCGAGGACTCGCTCGCGTCCCGGCCCGAGGCCGGCACCGACACCCGGGTGTCCGGCCGGCGCGTGTTTCAGCTGCTGCTCGACACGGCCCTGGCCGGCCTGCTCGTCTACGTGGTCTGGGCGGTCCTCGACGGACTCGGCCCCACAGGCGTGTTCCGCTTCGTCCGGGCCGGCGACCAGGACGTGCTGAGGATCCCGCACCTGAGCGCCGAGGGCGGCGGGTGGGCGAGCGTGCTCGACGCGGCGATCGCGCCGCTGGTCCTGATCCTGGTCTTCGTCATCGTCCCGGCACGGACCGGGCGGACCCCGATGATGGTGCTGTTCGGTCTGCGGGTCCTGCACACCGACGGGACCCGGGTCTCCGCCTACCAGCACCTCGTGCGCAACCTGCTGCTGTTCCTCGACACGCTCGGCGGCGGCCTGGTGGGTCTGCTCATCATGGTCTTCTCGCGACACCGGCAGCGGATCGGCGACCACGTGACCGCCACGATGGTCGTCCGCGACGTCCGCGGGCTGACTCCCACCGGATCCTGAGCGTGGAGCCCGGATGATGGGTCCGATGGGGGAGCACAGCGGCGCCGGAGCCCCGAGGTGGGACGTCCCGGCCGGGACGGTCCTCGGCCGGCGCGACGACGGCGTCCTGCGCGCGACCGGCATCCGGTACGCGACCGCGGGCCGTTTCGAACGTCCGGTGCCCGAGCCGCCCGCGGCCGAACCGATCGACGCGACGTCCTGGTCGCCCGCCTGTCCCCAGGAGCCCGTCGAGCTCCTCGACCGGCTCCTGATCGATCCGCAGGGAGGGCTGACGGCCGACGAGCACTGCCAGCACGTGTCGGTGACGCTGCCCGAGGGTGCCGGGCCCGGCGACGCGCTGCCGGTGATGGTGTGGATCCACGGCGGCTCCTACACCGCGGGCGCCGGTGACGCGCCCGTGTTCGACGTCGCCCCGCTGGTGCGCGAGCAGGACGTCGTCGTGGTGTCGGTGACCTACCGGCTCGGGCTCTTCGGTTACCTCGGCGGCGGGGACCGGCCGGCGAACCTCGGGCTGTGGGACCAGATCGAGGCCCTGCGGTGGGTCCGCCGCAACATCGCGGGCTTCGGGGGCGACCCGGACGACGTCACCCTGTTCGGTCACTCCGCCGGCGGCGACGCGATCGCGCACCTGATGATCGCCGACGGCACCCGCGGGCTGTTCCGGCGCGCGATCGTGCAGAGCGCCCCGCTGGGCATCTCCCGCGGCCGCGCCGGCATGAGCCGCGCGATGGCCGAGGCCGCGAGGGAACTCGACCCGCACTCGTCCGCCGAGGACATCGTGGCCGCACAGCCGGGCGTGGTGCGCCGGGCCGGTGTGTCCGGGCTGAAGGCCGCCATGCCGTTCGGCACCCAGTACGGCCACCCGCCGCTACCCGCCGAGGACGAGGTGGACGACGCCTGGGCGGCCGCCGCCCCCGACGTCGACGTCCTGATCGGACACACCTCCCGGGAGACCGCGCTGTTCGTCTCCGTCGTGCCCGGCCTCGCCGCGGTCCTCGGTGTGCCGGTGCTCGGCCGCCGGCTCGGCGAACAGGTCGTCCGGGCCACCACGCGCAGGGTCTACGCCGACGCCGCGGCAGGGTTCGCCCTCCGGCACCGCCGCGGTGGCGGACGCGGGTACCGGTACACGGTGAGCTGGGGCGCACCGGGCAGCCCGTACGTCGGAGCTCACATGGTCGAGCTGCCGCTGCTGTTCGGCACACGGTCGTCGTGGGACGGCGCCGCGCTCATCGCCGGAGCCCAGTGGTCCGACGTCGCGGCGCGCGGGCGTGAGCTGCGGGCGATCTGGGCCGGGTTCGCGCGCACCGGTGAGGCCGAACCGGTCGCCGTCCCCGGCTTCCTCGACCTGCACCGGATTCCCTGAACGTCCTCGTTCGTGCGGGCCTGAGGAGTGACTCCCGGAGCCTGTCGTGATGTCGGGATTGTCGATGTCTGCGCACGTCAGGGGCCTCGACGGCGGGAGACGCCCCTTCCCGGAACCGCGGACCACGTCCCGTAGGGTCCGCCGATGGCTTCCAACAGCATGACCGACACGGAGACCACGACCACCGAGACCGACCCCGCGAAGGTCGACACCCCGGCCACCGAAGCGGCGGCCACCGGGTCCGCGGACGACACGACCACGACCACGGCGGCGTCGGACACCTCGGCGGACACGGCCGAGAAGCCCGCAGGTGAGACCACCGGCGAGTCGCCGGCCGCCGGCACCGCACCGACCTCGACCACGGGGTCCGGGAGCTTCGTCACCGGGGCGCTCGCCCTCGTCGCCGCCGGGCTCGGCCTGGCCTCGCTGACCGGTACCTCGCTCGGTGACATGATGCGCGCCCGGCAGGAGCTGCTGGGCCAGATCACGGCTGCGACCGGCGGGCAGATCGACCAGATCGAAGCCCTCTACGGCTCGCCGTGGCACACCGTCGCCCTGGTCAACGCCACGATGGCGGTCCTCGCCGTGATCGTCGGCGCGGTCCTGCTGGCCGTGCGCGGTCGCAGCGCAGGGACGCCGAACTGGGTGAAGGCGGTGGCTCTGGGTGGCACGGTCCTGGGCGTGATCGGCCTGCTCGTCTCCGGTGGGATGTACCTCGACCTGTTCGCCGCGGCGCCGCAGCTGCCGTCGATGCCGGGTCTCGGCGGCTGAGCCGGTGATCGCGTCGGCGTCCGCGGACCGACGCTGCTAGGTTCGCCGTCCTGGCAGGGAGTCTGGGAGGTCCGGCCGTGATCGTGTTGCGTGTGGTGACGGTGGACGACTGGGCGCTGTGGAGGGACCTGCGCCTCGCCTCGCTCGCCGATGCGCCGGAGGCGTTCCACTCGCGCCTGGCCGACTGGGTCGGGGCGAGCGAGGCGCAGTGGCGCGAACGTCTCGACACCCCCGGCCGGTATTTCGTCGCGGACCTGGACGGGCGCCCCGCCGGGATGGTGTGCGGCATGCCGCCGGACGCCGTCGGCGTCTGCGACCTGCTCTCGCTGTGGGTGGCGCCGTTCGCTCGCGGACACGGCGTCGGGGACGCGCTGGTCGGCGCCGTCGTCGACTGGGCAGGGGAGCAGGGGGCCGAGCGGGTCGCGCTGCACGTCGTCGTCGGCAACCACGTCGCGAGCGGGCTCTACCTGCGCAACGGGTTCGTCGACCAGGGAATCGTCGGTGGCATCGCCGACGGGATGGTGGAACGGCGGATGGAGCGGGTGCTCGCCGCGTCACCCGCCGTCGGTCTCTGACCGCGCACTCCGATCGCCCGCCGCGGCCCACAGTGCGGCGACCAGCGGCCGTCGCAGATCGCCGCGGCGCACGCACAGGCCGATCGCGAAACGCTCCGGTGGCGGTTCGGCCGGGACGACGGCCAGACGGTCACGCACGGCGCTGGTGTCGAGGACCAGCCGCGGCACGATCCCGGTCCCGCACCCCAGCGCGACGAGCGTGAGCAGGCCCTCGTGCCCGTCCGGCTCCGCGGCGATCCGCGGTGTGCGGATCCCGCGACGGCGCAGCCACCGCTCCGCGGCGTCGCGGACCAGGCCACGGTGCGGGAGCACGTACGGGCCGTCCTCCGGACCGAGCGCACGGTCGGCCGCGGTGACCAGGACGAGGTCGGTGGTCGCGACGGTCCGGCTGAGCAGCCCGTCCGGCAGGCGCGGCGGGACGCCGGCCACGGCGGCGTCGACCTCACCCTCGGCCAGCCGGGCCAGTGCGGCGGCCGCGTCGCCGGTGCGCAGGTCGAGCCCGATCCCGGGGTGCGTGGCCAGCAGCGGCGCGAGCAGGTCCGGAAGGAGCGACTGGCAGGCGGTGACGGTCGCGAACACGCTCAACGTCCCGGACAGCTCGACCGGATCCAGGGCCGCGTCCCGGTAGTCGCGCCACAGCCGCGCCGAGGCCCGCGCGTACTCGCGGAAGCGCTGCCCCTCGGCGGTCAGCGACACCCCGCGGGGGTCGCGGTCGAACAGCGTCGCGCCGACGTCGGCCTCCAGACGCTGGATGGTGCGGGTGAGCGTCGACGGGCTGACGTGGCGGTCCAAGCTCGTCCGGCCGAAGCTCAGCGTCCGGCACAGGTCCAGGAACAGTTCGAGGTCGCGCCGCTCGTCCCGCATGCCGCCCACCTGCACCTTCCGCCATACGCAACGCACCGGTGCACATGATGCGCTTGCCGCAACGACTCCGCGACGCCGAACCTGCGTCCCATGACCTCGACGCAGAGCGACCTGCACTCCTCCGTGTTCACGACCGAGACGATGGCGGTGCCCGGCGGCACCGAGACGATCCTGCGCGGCGGGCGGCACCTGTTCGGACTGCTCCCCGATGCGTTCGCCGGGATACGGCGGATCGGTGTCCTCGGCTGGGGCTCGCAGGGCCGGGCGCAGGCGCAGAACCTGCGCGACTCGCTCGAGGGCACCGGCATCACCGTGACGGTCGGCCTGCGGCCCGGCTCGTCCTCGGCCGACGACGCCCGCGCGCACGGCTTCACCGAGACCGACGGGACGCTCGGCGACTGGCTCGACGTCGCCGCAACGAGTGACCTGGTGATCCTGCTGATCGCCGACGCCGCCCTCGCCGCGCACCACGAGGAGGTCTTCGCCGCGCTGAGGCCGGGCGCGGTGATCGGGCTCTCGCACGGGTTCCTGCTCGGGCACCTGCGCGCGACCGGCGGCGACTTCCCGCCCGGGCATGCCGTCGTCGCCGTCTGCCCGAAGGGGATGGGGGACTCGGTGCGGCGGCTCTACGTCCAGGGCAAGGAGATCGACGGCGCCGGGATCAACTCCAGCATCGCCGTGCACGCCGACCCGGACGGCCGGGCGACCGATGCCGCGCTCGCCTGGTCGGTCGCGCTCGGCTCGCCGTACACGTTCGCCACCACCCTGCACGCGGAGTACCTCTCCGACATCGTCGGCGAGCGCGCGATCCTGCTCGGCGCGGTGCACGGGCTCGTCGAGTGCCTGTACCGGCACTTCCTGCTCGGCGGGGACGACCCGGTGACCGCCTACGAGCGCTCCTGCGAGAACGTCACCGGCCCGATCTCGGCCACGATCTCGCGCGACGGCCTGTCCGCGGTGCGCACGCGCTCCGGTGACACCGACGCGTTCGACCGTGCCTTTACCGCGGCGTACCGCCCGGCCCGCGACCTGGTCGCCGAGATCTACGACGAGGTCGCGGACGGCACCGAGCTGCGTAGCGTGATCCTGGCCGAGCAGCGCCTGGCCGACCGCCCGCTGAGCCGGATCGGCGGTACCGCGATGTGGAGCGCCGGCGCCGAGGTCCGCGCCCGCCGTGATACCCGCGACCTGCCGGTCGACCCGCTGACGGCCGGCCTGTTCGTGGCCACGATGACCGCCCAGATCGACGAGTTCGCCGCCCGCGGGCACGCCTGGTCGGAGATCGTCAACGAGTCGGTGATCGAGGCCGTCGACTCGCTGCTGCCCTACATGCACGCCCGCGACATCGCCTACATGGTCGACAACTGCTCGCGCACCGCACGTCTGGGCACCCGCCGGTGGGGGCCGCGGTTGCAGTCCGCCTACGAGCAGGAGGTGCTCCCCGCCGCGGACGCCCCCGCCGACACCGGCCTGGTCGATGCGTTCACCGCCAACCCGGTGCACCAGGCTCTCGCCGCCGCCGCGAAGCTCCGCCCGGCGGTGGACATCTCGCTGGCCTGATCCCGGCCCGGCCGCGGACCGGAGAACTGTCGGGGGTGGTGCCTACCGTCGCGGGCATGACGTCGAGCGCAGTGCGGGAGAGCCGGGAACCCCGGACGGGGGAGCCGGGCCTCGCCGTCGTCGAGAGGGCGGTCCGGGCTTCCTGGTCGCGGGACACCTGCGACGAGTGCGACGCCGACGCGTGGTCGCCGGCGAACCCGGCGCGCGGACAGTGCGGCTCGACGGCCCTGACCGTGCACGACCTGTTCGGCGGTGAGCTGCTGGTGGCAGAGGTGTGGTGGGCGGACGGCCGGTGGCAGGGCTACCACTGGTGGAACCGTCTGCCCGGTGGGCAGGAGCTCGACCTGACGCGGGAGCAGTTCGGCCCGGACGAGATCGTGCAGCTCCCGCGGGTGATCGACCGACCGCCGGGGCGGCCACGGCGCTGCGCCGCGCAGTACGAGCTCCTGCGCGACCGGGTGCTCGCCGCGATCGTCGATAGCGCGGTGGTGTCGACCTGACCGGGGAGTTCACTCGCCGACCGCGCCGTCGATGCCCTGTCGCAGCAGATCGGCGTGGCCGTTGTGCCGCGCGTACTCCTCGATCATGTGGACCAGCACCCAGCGCAGCGACATCGCGCCCCGCCGGTGGTGCTGCCCGGTGACGTCGAGGTCGGGGGCCTCGGCGACGAACCTCTCGGCGAACGCGACCTCGTCCCGCCAGGCGGAGCGGGCCTGCTCGACCAGCTCGGGGTCGGCGCGCGCTCCGTCGAAATCGCCGTCGCGGTCGTCGGCGGTGTAGAAGAGCGGCGGCGCGTCCAGGCCGGACAGCACCCGCCGGAACCAGGCCCGCTCGACGTCGGCGAGGTGCCGGAGCAGGCCGAGCAGGGACAGCGTGGAGTGCGGGACGACGCGGCGGGCGAGCGCGTCGGCGTCCAGGCCGGCGCACTTGATCTCCAGGGTCTGGCGCTGCCACCGCAGGAAGCCCTCGAGGGTGACGCGCTCGTCGGCACGGGGGTCGGCCTCGGTGCGGGGGTCGGGTCGTTGCTCGATGGTCACCGGATCATGGTCGGGGAACCGGGCCGGATCCGGGGAACGGATTGCCGGCCCGGCCCGGCCTACATCGACAGGAGGCGGTCGAAGAACTCCCGGTAGCGCCGCAGCGCGACCCGCAGGTTCTCCGTCGACCCCTCCTGATCGGCCCAGGACTGCTCCACGTCCGCGCGCTGGTTGCGGAACATCCAGGACAGCTCCTCGAGCAGGTCTGCGACCAGCTCGTCGGCCTGCTCCACGGCCTCCCGGGGCCGGTCGACGAACGTGCCCTGCACCGCGTCCCACCGGGCGCGGAACGACTCCGCCCGGTGCGGGCGCATCACCCGGACCGGCTCCTCGCCCGGTGTTCCCGGACCACCGGCTCCACCGGGAGCATCCGCCCTGCCCGCCGCGTCCGCTCCGGCCGGACCGCCCGCTCCGGCGGACGCTGCACCGGAGCCCGGGCCGCCGTGTCCGGGACCGGGACCGGGTCCGGGGCCGCCGCGGTTCGGGTCGCCGCCGCCCCGACCCGGGTCGAGAGAGCCCGGATCGTGTCGCGGATCGCGGCCGGGAGGCCCGTCGTACTCGGGATGGCCGGGAGGGGCGGGCATCCGTCCGCGTGCCGGGTCGGGCGCACCGCCTTGCCCGCCGGGGCCGGGGCCTCCCGGGCCGCCGGGCCCACCCGGGCCGGCGGCCCCGCCCGGCCCGCCGGGCCCTTCTGATCCCGGCCCAGGGCCGGGACGCCCGGGCATCGGGCCCGGGCCGGGGTATCCGCCCTGCTCCGGCCCGCGTGCCGGGCCCGGAGGCGGCGCCTGACCGGCAGGAACCTGGCCGCCAGGAACCTGGCCGCCCGGCCCCGGCCCTGGTCCCGGACCACGGGGTACCGGATCCGGATATCCACCCTGCGCGGGGCCACCCGGTCCGGGACCACCGTCCCGAGGCCCACCCGGCCCGGGCCTACCCGGCCCCGGTCCTGCCTGCCCGGGTCCTGCCTGCCCGGGTCCTGCCGCTCCGGGTCCGGGAGGTCCCGGAGGGGTCTGCCGCGGGTCCGTCCCGCCGGGTCCGCGTCCGTAGGCGGGGTCGTCGAGCTCCGGGTGCGCGCCCGGGGAGAGGTCCGGCCCGCCACCGTGCCGGCCGGGAGCGCCCGGGTCGTCCCCGGCGCCACCGTGACCGGACTCAACGGACCCACCGGGCTCGCCCTGCCGGTCGTCGGTGCCCGACCCGACCCGATGCCGGCCCGCCTCGTCCGCGCCGCGGGAGGTGCCGTCGTCGAGGTCGGACAGGTCGGCCCACTCGGGCGCCGGATGTTGCGTCGTGCGCGACGCGTCGGGGTCGTCCGGACCCCCGCGGTCGCGATCTCCCTGGCTCACTGCCGTCCCCCGTCCTGCTGCGCGTCACGGCCCGGCTCCGGGTCGCGGTGTGCCCGTCCGCGGTCGCCGTCGCGGTCCCCCGGACGGTCCGTCCCACCGTCGTCGAGCAGCGCGTCGACCAGGGCGCGGTAGGACGTCAGGGCCAACCGCAGGTCGTCGGTGCTCGCGCGTCCGGCGCCGTGCGCCTCGGCGATCCGGCGGGCCTCCCGGTAGTGCTCGACGGCCTCGGGATGGTCCACCGAGACATCGGCGGCCCGCTGGTCGAAGTCGTCCACCGGGTAGCCGCGGTCGCGCATGACCGCCACGACGAGCCCGTCCGCGTTGCGCACCGAGGCTCCCGGGTCGTCCGCGAACGCCTGCTGCAGGCGCGCCCAGTGCTGCCGGTAGCGCTCGCGCTGGTCCGGCGCCAGCGGGCGGATGTCGAGTGAGCGCCGCCGCTCGCGGCGTTCCTCGAGCTCCTTCTCGGCTCCGCGCCGATCCCCGGTCTCGGACACGGTGCGGTCGTACTCGGACCCGAACTGCTCGCGCAGGTGCGTGCCCCGGCGTTGTCGGATCAGCAGGACGGCCCCCAGCACCAGCAGCACCAGGACCACCACAACAATGATCACTACGGTCGAGCTCACACGCGTCCCCCTTCGGAGTCGAGCGGCTCAGCGTTCCGCCCGGACGACGGTGAGCACAATCGACCGCCCGGCCTAACGGCCCGCCCTCGCGGCGTGGACATGCAGCTAGACCTGGTCGCGGCCGGTCGTCCGGTTCTCCTTGAGAAGATCCCGGATCTCGGTCAGCAGCTCGACGTCGGTCGGCTCGGCCGGCCCGGCCTCCTCGCCGCGCCGGCGCCGGTCCTGGATGGCCTTGAGCGGGTAGACGACGAGGAAGTACACGACCGCCGCGGTGATCACGAACGTGATCACCTGGTTGATGAAGCTGGCGTAGTCGAACGACACGTCGTTGACCACGAACGTCCCGGCGAGCTCACCGCCGCCGGAGACCAGCTGGATCAGCGGCTTGAGGAACGCGGTGGTGAACGCCGTGACCACGGCGGTGAACGCGGCGCCGATGACCACCGCGACGGCGAGGTCCACGACGTTGCCGCGCAGCAGGAAGTCCTTGAAACCCTTGAGCATCGACCGATCCCTCTCGTCCGCACATGCCGGCGGGCGGACGTCGTGGAGATCCGGAGCCGCCCCTGACCGGGGACGAGGATCGCACCGACCCGCACCCCGGCGCGACATCCCACACCGCTCGCGTGAGCACCCGGTATGCCGATCCTCACCGGTTCCCGGACCGGCGCCGCCGCACCGCGGCGGCCAACCCGTCGAGAAGCTCGGCCGTGGTGTCCCAGGACATGCAGGCGTCGGTGACCGAACGTCCGTAGTCCAGGTCCGGGCCGAGGTCCTGACGGCCCCCGAGTAGGAAGCTCTCCATCATCACGCCGGTGACACCGCGCTCGCCGTCAGCGATCCGGTCCGCGATCTCGCGGACGACCCCGGCCTGGCGGACGTGGTCCTTGCCGCTGTTGCCGTGGCTGGCATCGACCACCACCCGCTCCGGGAGCGCGGCAGCGCGCAGGCGCCCGGCCGTCGCGTCGACGTCCTCGGCGGAGTAGTTGGGACGCTCGCCGCCACGCAGGATGACGTGCGCGTCCGGGTTGCCGGTGGTGGTGACCAGCGCGGCCAGACCGTCGGCGTTGACCCCCATGAACACGTGCGACGCCGCCGCGGCACGGATCCCGTCGACGGCCGCGCCGACGTCGCCGTCGGTGCCGTTCTTGATCCCCACCGGCATGGACAGCCCGCTGACCAGCTGGCGGTGCACCTGGCTGGCCGCGGTGCGCGCACCGATCGAACCCCAGGTCACGACGTCGGCGATGAACTGCGGGGTGATCGGGTCCAGGAACTCGCACCCGACCGGCAGGCCGAGCGCGGAGATGTCGAGCAGCAGCCGGCGCGCGGTGCGCAGGCCCCGGTTGACGTCGAACGTGCCGTCCAGTCCGGGGTCGTTGATCAGGCCCTTCCACCCGACGGTGGTGCGCGGCTTCTCGAAGTAGGTGCGCATCACCACGCACAGCTCGTCACCCACGGTCCGCGCCTGCGCGGCCAGGCGGTGGGCGTAGTCCAGCGCGGCGGCGGGGTCGTGCACCGAGCAGGGGCCGACGACGACCAGCAGCCGGTCGTCGTCACCGTCGAGCACGCGGGTGACCTCGGCGCGTCCGCGGGCGACGGTCTCGGCCGCCGGCGGCTCGCAGGGCAGCTCCTGGCGCAGCAGCGCGGGGGACAGCAGTGGGCTGACATGCGCGATGCGCTGGTCGTTCAGCGCGCGGTCGTTCAGGGCAAGGGTGTCCAGTGGGGACGGGGACATCGGTGGTCCTCTCCCGGACCGGCCCCGGATCCCTCGCCCGAGCCGGCCCGTGGGTTCCGGCTCGTGGGGATGGAGGTCAGCGCAGCAGCACGGCGCGGTCCGACCCATCCCGGGCCGGATCGCCAAACCAGTACGCACGCTGCACGCCGCCGATCATAACCACACGCACCGGACGAGCGCTCCCGCCGTCCGACGGGGATGTGCGAAAGCAGCTCTCGCGCGGGCGCGGGGTGGGGTCCGGAGGGTAGAAACTGGCCCATGCGGATTGCTCTGGCCCAGATCTCGTCCACCCCGGACCCGCAGGACAACCTCGCCGAGCTCGAGCGGCGGACCCGCGAGGCCGCGCAGGCCGGTGCGCGGCTGGTGGTCTTCCCGGAGGCCACGATGTGCTGCTTCGGGGTGAAGCTCGGGCCGGTCGCCGAGCCGCTCGACGGGCCGTGGGCCACGGGCGTGCGCGAGGTCGCCGCGCAGGCCGGGGTGACGGTGGTCGCCGGGATGTTCACCCCGTCCGGTGACGGGCGGGTACGCAACACGCTGCTGGTCACCGGGGGCGGCGTCGAGGCGCACTACGACAAGATCCACATGTTCGACGCGTTCGGGTTCGCCGAGTCGGACACGGTCGCGCCGGGCGACGCCCCGGTCACGGTCGACGTCGACGGCACCACGGTCGGGCTCACCACCTGCTACGACGTCCGGTTCCCCGGCCTGTACCAGCTGCTCGCCGACCGCGGCGCGACGGTGATCGTGGTGCCGGCGTCCTGGGGCGCGGGGGAGGGCAAGCGCGAGCAGTGGGAGCTGCTGGTGCGGGCCCGGGCGCTGGACACCGGGTCGTTCGTCGCCGCCTGCGACCAGGCCGATCCGACGACGGTCGGTCGCGAGCACGGCAAGGCCCCGACCGGCATCGGGGTGAGCCTGGTCGCGGGCCCGCGCGGCGAGGTCGTGGCCGGGCTGGAGGCCGAGCCCGGGCTGCTCGTGGTCGACGTCGACCCGGAGCGGGCCGCGACCGTGCGCGAGCAGATCCCGGTGCTGACCAACCGGCGCTACTGAGAAGGGCTCAGGATCGCTCAGCCACCTGCGGCGGTGATGCGCTGCGAGATCGTCCCGGCGAGGTCGGTGTCCTTGGCGGTCAGCCCGCCTTCGGAGTGGGTGGACAGCCGGAACGTCAGCGTGTTGTAGCGGATGTCGATGTCCGGGTGGTGCTGGACGGACTCGGCGTCCTCGGCGACCCGGTCCACCACCCCGACGGCGGTGACGAAGTCGGGCAGCTGCGCGGTGCGCACGATCGAGTCCCCATCCCGGTCCCAGCCGGGCAGGTCCTGCAGGGCGGTACGGACGGCGT
The DNA here is from genome assembly GCF_019263595.1 of Pseudonocardia sp. KRD291. Lineage (GTDB taxonomy): Bacteria > Actinomycetota > Actinomycetes > Mycobacteriales > Pseudonocardiaceae > Pseudonocardia. The sequence goes on from NZ_JADQDD010000014.1 coordinate 38,088, forward strand.
CGTCATCGAGGAGTGCGGCCATGGCGCCATCGTGGCGCATCGCCGGGCCCGGCGCAGCCTCGTCCCGGACCCCGTCCCCCGCGGGCCGGGCTCATGCGTCGCGGCGGGACAGCAGCCAGACCGTCGCGCCCGCGCCGAGCACGGCGTAGACCCCGGCGCGCAGCGTCGTCCATCCCAGCTGGGACCAGTCGACCGGCACCTGGCTCAGGCCGGTCACCGCGCTGCTCCAGTTCCCCGCCGGGAGCAGCGGGGTCACGTGCTCGGGGAGGAACACGGTCATCGACGACGCCATCGCGACCACGAGCCCGGCCGCGGTCACGCCGGCCGGGCGCGTGCTCGCCGCGGACAGCGGCAGCAGCAGCATCCCCAGCCCGATCAGCTGCCCGGTCATCCACACCCAGATCACCAGCTCTCGGCCCAGTGTCGCGCCGAACGTGAACGGCCCGAGCTCCAGCGCCAGCAACCCGGCGACGAGGGCGACCGCCGTCACCGTCGCGGCACCGAGCGCGGCGACGGCGGCGATCCCGGCCGTCTTGCACACCAGCATCCGGCCGAGACCGACCGGGGCCAGCGCCAGCGCGTCCAGCGTGCGGTGCGCGCGTTCGGCGGCGAACGCGTCCGCCGCGACCAGCACGACCGGGACGGCGAGGGTGAAGGCGGCGAACTCGGAGGTACTGATCAGCAGCGTCCAGAGCACGGACGACCGCTCGCCGTCCAGCGACGCGAGGCCGATCGCGACCATCAGCGGGACCAGCGCGACCAGGCCGAGCGTGACCCCGGTGCGCAGGCGCGGGACGGTCAGCCGGAGCTCGGAGGCCAGCAGCCGCCCCAGCGGCGCGGCCGTCGGGCGGCCGACCGACCGGCTCCCGGTGGTGGTCATCGTGGTCCCTCCGTCAGCCGGGTGAACAGCTCCTCGAGCCGCGCGCCGGGCCGCGCGACCTCGTGCACCGCGACCCCGGCCCGGACCAGCAGCGCCACCACGTCCGGAGCGGGCGGGCCGGGGGCGACGTGCACCCGCGAGGCCGGCGCCCGCCCGATGCCGGGGCCGGTCGCGTCGACGACGGGGTCGATCTCGGCGTCGATCCCGGCGCCCTGCAACGCGTGCACGGCGCGGGCGGTGTCCGGGGTCGTGACCACCAGCCCGCCCGGCCCGGACTGCAGCAGGGTGCGCAGCTCACCGGCGGCGACCAGCCGTCCGGACTGCAGCACCGCCACGTGCGAGCAGCTCGCCTCGATCTCGCTGAGCAGGTGCGAGCTGACCACGACCGTCGCGCCGGCGGCGTTCATCTCGGCGATGATCCGGCGCACGTCGCGGGTGCCGGCCGGGTCCAGGCCGTTCGTCGGCTCGTCGAGCACCACCAGGCGGCGGCGCACCAGCAGCGGCACGGCCAGCCCGAGGCGTTGCTTCATGCCGAGCGAGTAGTCCCGGTAGCGGCGGTCGGCGTCGTCGGCCAGACCGACCCGGCGCAGCGTGGCCTGCACCGCGCCGGGGATCCGCGGGGTGTCGAGCAGCGGCTCGGCGGCCGCGATCCGCAGGAGGTTGGACCGCCCGCTCAGGTGCGGGTGGAACGCCGGGCCCTCGATCATCGCGCCGACGTGCGGCAGTACCTCGTGGGCGAGCTCGGGCACCTGCCGTCCGAGCAGCTCCACCGCACCGTCGGACGGCCGGAGCAGGCCGAGCAGCATCCGCATCAGGGTCGTCTTGCCCGAGCCGTTCGGGCCGAGCAGGCCCAGCACCGCGCCCATCGGGATGTCCAGGTCGACCCCGTCGACGGCGACGACCGGCCCGAACACCCGGCGCAGCCCGATCGTGCGGGCGGCGGCCGGCCGGGGTGCGACCGGGGCGGCGTCCGTCCCCCGGTACGTCGGCCCCGCTGCGGGATCGGTCATGTACACGGCGCCCATGCTGACGACCGGCCGCCGTCTGCGGGCCGGTTCGGCGAGATTGGTCGCCGGCCCCTGCTCCCGGCCGACGGCGCCGTGGCGGTGCGGTGTCGGCGCCTGCGGGCCGGCGCTGGCACGATCACCGCCCGTGCCGGTGCTGCGATCCACCTCCGTCCTCGACGCGCCGCGGCGCACCGTCGCCGGGCTGCTCCGCGACACCGACGCCGCCGCCGAGGCGGTCGGGCGGGTCGGGGTCGTGTTCACCGCCCCGGTGCGGCTGCTGGTGGCAGGCGACGAGATCCGGGTCGCGTTGCCCGGCCGGGTCGGCCGGGTCGCCGCCTGCCGGACCCGGATCACCCGCGCCGGCGTCGACGGCCTGTGGTCCGAGCTCTCCGCCGGCCCGGCCACCGCGCTGCGGCACGCGACGACCCTGACCGGACCGGAGTGCGGCCCCACCACCGTCACCGACGAGATGACCTGGACCAGCCCGTTCGGCCCCCTCGGCCGGCTCGCCGACCCGGCGCTGCGGGTGTTCGGCCGCCGGCTGCTGTCGGCCCGCGCCGACGTGCTGTCCGAGCGGGCGGCGGCGTCGGGCCGGGCAGCGGTCGTGGTGGGGGCGGCGCTGGTTCGCGACGGCCGGGTGCTGGCCGCGTGCCGGGCCCACCCGCCGGAGCTGGCCGGACGCTGGGAGGTGCCCGGCGGCGGTGTCGAGGCGGGGGAGTCGGAGCCGGACGCGCTGCGCCGCGAGTGCGCCGAGGAGCTCGGCACCGACGTCCGGGTCGGCGAGCGGATCGGGACCGACCTGCCGATCGGCCGCCGGGTGCTGCGCATCCACCGCGCCGAGCTCGCCGCCGGCGCGCCGGAGCCGCAGGCCCGTGAGCACCGCGAGCTGCGCTGGGTCGACGCGTCCGGGCTGGCCCGGCTGGGCTGGCTGGACGCGGACCGTGCCCTGGTCGCCGACCTGCGCGCGCTCCTCGGCGCCTGATCCGGGCGCGGCGCACGGCTCCCGACCGCAGATCATCGAAAGTCGATGGAACCGGATCGGCCCGGGCGCGGTCCAACCCGGTATGAGCGACATCGAGGCAGTGCCGTCCGTACCGGTGCCGGCCGGCCCGGCGAGCGAGCGGCCGCAGGCGACCCTGCTGCAGGCGATCCTGCTGCGGCAGGCCGGTGTGATCACGCGGGAGCAGGCGAGGGCCGCGGGCCTGTCCTCCGACGCCGTCGACCGGCGGCTGGCGACGCGTCGCTGGCACCCGGTGCACCCGCGCGTCTACCGCGACGGCGGGTTCCCCGACTCCGACGAGGCGCGGGTGCGCGCCGCCGTGGCCTGGGCGGGCGAGGGGGCGGTCCTCAGCGGCGCGGCGGCGGCCTGGTGGCAGGGGCTGCTCGCGGACCCGCCGTCGGTGGTCGGGGTGACGGTGCCGCGCCGTCGCTGCCCACGTCCGCGGCCGGGCGTCGCGGTCCGGCGCCGCGAGCTCGACGGCGCCGACGCGCGGACCGTGCGCGGGGTGCGGGTCACCGCGGCGGCGCTGACCGTGCTGGAGGCGGCGGTCGAGCTGGGTGCGGACGGGCCGGGGTTCCTCGACCGGTCCCTGGCCGGGGCGCGGGTGCCGTTCGACGACCTGGCCGCCGCGCACGCCCGCAACCTCGGCGCGCACGGTGCGGCAGCGGCCGGACGGCTGCTCGCGGCGGCGGCGCGGCGCGGTGTGGCCGCAGCCGAGCACCGGTTGTGCGGGTTGCTGCGCGCGGCCGGGGTGTCCGGGTGGGCCCGCGACCACACCGTCGCCGGACTGCGGCTGGACGTGGCGTTCCCGGCCGCGCGGGTCACGGTCACCGTGCACGACCGGACGGTGCCGGGCGATCCCGGACGGATCGCCGAGGCCCGCTGGCGCCGCGCCGTCCTGCGCCGGCAGGGATGGCGGGTGCTGCTCGTCGACCCGGTCGAGCTGACCGCCCGTCCGGCGGCTGTGCTGGGGGAGATCCTGCGGGCGGTCTCCGACGGCCCGACCGCTCCGGCGGGTGCCGCGCGCGTCGCGAGCTGACCGGGTTCACGATCGCGAACCCGGCCGGGCGGGGCCGTGCCGCAGCGGGGCGTGAAACGACGGTGAGACCGGGCGCTGAGAGCCGCCCGACAGTGTGATCCTGCTCATGCTGCACGTGAACGGACGGTGACGGGGCGCACGATGCCCGCAGACCGCCGGCACCGTCGCGTCCGGTCGCGATCGGTGGTGCCCGCCGCCGTCGCCGACACGCGTCGGACAGGGACCGGCTCGGAACGCCGACGATCACCGGTGATCCGCCCGTACTGCATCGGTGCAGGTCGAGGCGTCGAGCGGAGAGCCGGAAGGTTCAGTAGATCCGCGCGGCCTTCACCGCCCGGCTGAGCTCCTTACCGCTGAGCCCCTTGCTGTCGATCTTCTTGAGACGGAGGGCGACGACCGGACAGTTCTTGCATCGCTTCGGCTTGGACCGGCAGCACTTCTTCTTCACCTTGCCCATTGGAGGTCAGCCTAAGCTGACCGTGGCGCGGAGTCCATGGTTGCGCCGGGATACCGTGTGTTGTGAGCACGCCCCATTCCTCCGCCCTGGCCGACGCCGTTCTGCGCCCAGAGGCCGAGCCCGACGGAGCAGCCGGCGCAACCCGCCCGGAGCTGCGCAACGTCGCCATCGTCGCCCACGTCGACCACGGCAAGACCACGCTGGTCGACGCCATGCTGCGCCAGTCCGGTGCCTTCGGGGAGCGCGCCGAGCCGGTCGACCGAATCATGGACTCGGGTGACCTGGAGCGCGAGAAGGGCATCACGATCCTCGCCAAGCACACCGCGGTGGCGTGGCAGGGCTACACGATCAACGTCGTGGACACCCCCGGTCACGCCGACTTCGGTGGCGAGGTCGAGCGCGGCCTGTCGATGGTCGACGGCGTGGTGCTGCTGGTGGACGCCTCCGAGGGCCCGCTGCCGCAGACCCGCTTCGTGCTGCGCAAGACCCTCGCCGCGGGCCTGCCGGTGATGCTGGTGGTCAACAAGACCGACCGCCCCGACGCGCGCATCGAGGAGGTCGTCGACGAGTCGCTGGAGCTGCTGCTCGAGCTGGCCGACGAGCTCGAGCTCGACGAGTCGCACACCGCGAAGCTGCTCGACCTGCCCGTCGTCTACGCCTCCGGCCGCGCCGGGAGGGCCTCCCGGATCCGCCCGGGCGACGGCGAGCTGCCCGACTCCGAGGACCTCACGCCGCTCTTCGAGACCATGCTGACCGAGGTCCCGCCGCCCTACGACGACCCGAACGCCCCGCTGCAGGCGCACGTCACGAACCTGGACGCGTCGAGCTTCCTGGGCCGGATCGCGCTCTGCCGCATCCGCGCCGGGGTGCTGCGCCGCGGCCAGTCGGTCGCCTGGTGCCGCGAGGACGGCAGCATGCCGCGCGTCAAGATCACCGAGCTGATGAAGACCGAGGCCCTGACCCGCGTCCCGGCCGAGGAGGCCCACGCGGGTGACCTGGTCGCCGTGGCCGGGATCGCAGAGGTGACGATCGGCGACACGCTCGCCGACCCGACGTCGCCGGTCGCGCTGCCGCGGATCGACGTCGACGAGCCCGCCATCTCGATGACGATCGGTACCAACACCTCGCCGCTGGCCGGGCGCGACCCGATGCCCGGCAAGAAGCTCACCGCCCGGCTGGTGAAGAACCGCCTGGACTCCGAGCTGGTCGGCAACGTGAGCATCCGCGTGCTCCCGACCGAGCGTCCGGACACCTGGGAGGTGCAGGGCCGCGGCGAGCTGGCGCTGGCCGTCCTGGTGGAGCAGATGCGCCGGGAGGGCTTCGAGCTCACCGTGGGCAAGCCGCAGGTCGTCACGAAGGTCGTCGACGGCAAGGTGCACGAGCCGTTCGAGCAGCTCTCGGTGGACGTGCCCGAGGACTCCCTGGGCGCGGTCACCCAGCTGCTGGCCGCGCGCAAGGGCGAGATGATCGAGATGATCCACGGCGAGGGCCGCGTCCGGATGGAGTTCCGGGTGCCCTCGCGCGGTCTGATCGGCTTCCGCACCGAGTTCCTGACGATCACCCGCGGGGCCGGCATCGCCAGCCACGTGTTCGACGGCTACGGCCAGTGGGTCGGCGAGCTGCGCACCCGCAACAAGGGTTCGCTGATCTCCGACCGCAGCGGCCCGGTGACGCCGTACGCGATCGACCAGCTGGCCGACCGCGGCACGCTGTTCGTGGGCCCGACCACGCTGGTCTACAACGGCATGGTCGTCGGCGAGTACACGCGCAACGAGGACCTCGAGGTCAACATCACGCGCGAGAAGAAGCTGACCAACATCCGCTCGTCGACGTCCGACGTGCTGGTCAAGCTGATCCCGCCGACCCTGCTCAACCTGGAGCAGGCCCTCGAGTTCTGCGCGAACGACGAGTGCGTCGAGGTCACCCCGCAGAACGTGCGGGTGCGCAAGGCCGAGCTCGACTCGCACACCCGGGCCCGCCAGCGCTCCCGCAGCAAGGCCGCCGCGAACTCCTGACGGGGGCGTGGCACGCCAGCACGGAACGGAACGGCCGGGGTGCGCCCCGGCCGTTCCGTCGTCGGTGGGGATACTGCTCCTGTGATCGCACGTCGTCCCGCTCGCTCGCGTCCGGCGCAGGTCCGGCTCCCGGCCCTC
>NZ_JADQDD010000140.1 GCF_019263595.1 Pseudonocardia sp. KRD291
GGTCGTGCGGGTCGGGCGCCGGGTGCGGCGTCGCGGTCTCAGGGGGCCGGTGCGCCCTCGCCGAGGGCGGCCTCGCGGACGAACAGGACCGCGAGCAGCGCGAGGACCGCGAGCGGGAGGGTGGCGAGGAAGACCAGCTGCAGCCCGTGCGTGTAGGACGCGCGCACCGCGTCGGCCAGCGGCGGGGGCAGGGCCGCGACCTGGGCCGGGGTGCCCAGCAGGCGCCGGACGTCGTCGTCGGTCGCGGGCCGCCCGGCCGCGGCCAGCGCCGTGGGGAGGTCGGCGCGCAGCCGGGCGGCGATCAGCGCGCCGAACGCGGCGACACCGAGGGCGCCGCCGAGGGTCCGGGCGAACGTCACCGACGACCCGGCGACGCCGACGTCACCGGCTCCCACGGCGTTCTGCGCGGCGAGCACCAGCACCTGCTGGGTCAGCCCGGTCCCGGCGCCGAGCAGCGCCATCCCGGCGGCGACCTGCCAGGCGGGCGTGGCCGGGGTCAGCGGCGCGAGCACGGCCAGGCCGGCCACGAGCAGCCCGCAGCCGATCGCGGGGAAGCGTTTCCAGCGCCCGGTCGCGACGATCAGGCGCCCGACCACGGCCGAGGCGACGATCATCGTCCCGACCTGCGGGAGCATCAGCAGGCCCGCGGTCATGGCGTCGTGGCCGTGCACCACCTGCAGGAACTGCGGCAGGTAGATGACCCCGCCGAACATCACGGTCCCGACCAGCAGGCTGGTGGCGCAGGCGACGGTGAACGTCCGGATGCCGAACAGCTGCGGCGGCAGGATCGGGTCCGGCGCGCGACGCTCGCGCAGCACCGCGGCCACCGTGGTCACCGCGACCGCCCCGGCCAGCAGCGGCGTGACCGGCGACGACCAGGCCCAGGCCACGCCGCCCGCGGACAGCAGCACGACCAGCCCGCCGGAGGCCAGCGCCAGCAGGGCGGCCCCGAGGTGGTCGAGCGGGGTGCCGCGCGGTGCAGGCCGGTGGTCCGGGGCCAGGCGCACCAGCAGCGCGGCGAGCAGCGTCACCGGGACGACGCCGAGGAAGCACCAGCGCCAGCCCGGCCCTCCCGGGCCGACCAGGAGCCCGCCGATCAGCGGCCGGCCACCGACGCGGTGCCGAACGAGAGCCCGAACCAGCCGGTGTAGCGGCCCCGCTCGCGGGCCGGGACCAGCACCGCGACCAGTGCGTTCGCGCAGGCCAGGATGCCGCCCGACGCCGCGCCCTGCAGCGCCCGCCCGGTGATCAGCCAGCTCGTCGTCGTCGCGAGGCCCGCGACGAGGGAGGCCAGCACGAACAGCGCGATCGCGGCGAGCAGCATCGGTCGCGGTCCCCGCCGGTCGGCGAGCTTGCCCCAGACCGGGGTCGCCGCCGTCATCGTCAGCAGCGCCGCGGCCGCGACCCAGGCCACCCGGTCCTGGCCGCCGAGCTCGCCCGCGATCGTGGGCAGCGCGATCCCGATGATCGTGTTGGTCAGCGACCCGGTGAACAACGCGACGAGCGCGCCGGCCAGCACCGCGGGGGTGGAGAAGCCGGCCACCGCCGCGTCCCCCCGCGTGGTCGCCTCAGCCATCGGTCCGGGGCAGGACCTCGGCCTCCAGCCACCGGCCGACGGTGCCGTCGAGATGCTCCGGGTCGGAGCGGCGGGCGTCGACGTTGTCGGCGTGCAGCTCCAGCACCGGGACCCCGGCGGCGCGCAGCGCCCGGGTGGTGGCCCAGCTGCCGCGGGCGTCGTCGGAGACCAGGTGCACGACGCCGTGCACGCCGTGCGTGCGGGCCTCCTTGACGTACCACTCGGCCGACCACGGCGGGGTGTAGAGCTGGTCGGAGAACGCCGCGAACCGCGCGGCCAGTGCCCGCAGCGGGTCGCCGGAGTCCGGGTCGACGTGGCGGATGTAGCCGTCGGCGGCGATCGCCAGGTACATCGACCACACGAACACCGCGCCGTAGCGGTCCTGGAAGCGCCGGTAGAAGTCCAGGTCGAACCACAGACCGCGACCCACCCACATCAGCCGGACCCGTTCGTCCGGGCACACCGCCGCGCCGGCGCGGACCCGGTCGGCGACCTCGTCGTGCAGCCGGCGCGCGGCGTCGCGGGCCCACACGGTGCCGCGGTGCCACTGCGGGATCATCACGGCCGGGATCGAGTCGGTGACCGCGATCGGGCACGGCCGGGCGGCGGCGATCAGGTCGCGGGTGCGCCGGTTCCACTCCTCCTGCTCGTTGACCAGCGCCATCACCTCGGTGAAGCGCTGCTCGGAGAACCGACGGCCGGTGGTGGCCTCCAGGAACCGGATCAGGCCCTCCAGCTCGCCGACCATCAGGTCGAGCCGGTCGGTGCCCACCGCCTCCTCCCACCGGTGCGGCATCAGCTCCCACCAGCGCTCCGGCACGGTGTCGGCGGCCGCGCTCTCCAGCGGGTAGAACGTGACGCCGGGCTGCGCGCCCCAGACGTCGAAGATCTTCCGGGAGGCGTCGCCGGTGGTCTCGGCGAGCACGAGCGAGGGCGTCGGCAGCCCGCCCCACGGCGCCGAGTCCGGGTCGGTGTCGAACGCGCTACCCAGGGCGGTGGAGCTGTACTGCTCGGTGTAGTCGGGGTAGCCGCGCTCGCGCAGCCGGGCCAGGTGGTCCTGGGTGCGCCGCTTCGCCGCGACGATCGAGGCCCACCACTGGTTGACGACGTAGGGGATGCCCATCGCGCGGAACACCTCCTGCGGGGCGTCCGCATTGACCAGGGCGAGCGGGTCGCCCGGGGTGTGGTCACGGTGCAGGTCGGCGAACCACTGCCGCTGGTGCGCGGTGGCCGCGGCGGCGCTGGGCAGGCGGGGGGTGGGCGCGCTCACGCGACCACCGCCGGGACGCCCAGGGCGCTCAGTGCGCGGTCCAGCTCGGACGGGTCGATCAGCCCGTAAGCCTGCCGCTCCACGATCGCGGCCGGCACCCCGGCGGCGTCGCGCTGGGCGGGGAAGTCCCATGGCGGGCCGTCGTCGTGCTCGCGGACGTAGCTCAGCAGACCCGCCGCCCCGCGTCCGCGCAGCGCGGCCGCGGTGTGCGCGGCCCGCTCCGCGATCGCCGCGCGGGGTGCCGAGGGCCCGTTGTGCTGGTAGCGCTCGGCCACCGCCAGATCGAGCGCGTCGACGTCGGCCGCCCCGGCCGGCACCCCGACGTCCATGGTGGACAGCAGGTCGCCGCGGTCGTGGTCCTCGCCGACGATCAGGAGTCCCGCGTCCTCGAGTGCGGTGTAGACGTCGGGGCAGTCGTGGCTGCTCCCGGTGAGGTACACCGGGTGCCCGGGCCGCGGGTCACGACCGGGCAGCTCGGCGACGAGCGCGGTCAGCAGCTCCTCGGCGCGGTGCACCGGCAGCCGTGTCGTGGCGGCGACGACCCCGAGCGCCTCGGTGCCGGTGAGCCGGCGCTGCCCGCGCAGCTCCCCGACCGCGCGGAGCAGTCCCCGCACCCGGTCGTGCGCGGCGACGGCCGCGGCCAGCTCGTCACCGGAGACGGTGTGCCCGCAGCGCTGCTGCAACCAGCCGCGCAGGCCGCGCACCTTCGCCCGCACGTAGCGGGTCGTGGTCCGGTGCGGCAGGTGCAGCACGTCGATGAGGTGCAGCGGCGGCAGCGCGACCGCCGGCTCCACCCGGGCCAGCTCCCGCAGGACGTAGAACAGCCGCAGCGACGCCTCGCAGTCCCGGGAGACGACGAGCACGTCCAGCGGCCCGTACCCGCCGTGCAGGAGCCGGGTCAGCACCGAGCAGGCGGCCGGGTCGAGGCCGCCGCCGAGGTAGCCGATCCCGTCGGAGGCGTCCTCGTGCGGGGACCCGGACAGCCGCACCGGGTGGTAGCCGGCGGCGGTGAGCAGCTCGACCGGCACGTCGGCGCCGACGTAGCCGGCGACCGGCCCGTCCGCCGTCGTGCGGGCAGGGTCGAGCAACGCAGCCAGTGCTGCGGACATGGTGGTCCCCCGAGGTCGGATGGAGAGGGCGGAGCCGGATGCCCGGCGCTCAGATGACGGAGTCGGCGGCGAGCGAGGTGATCTCGTCCTCGTCGTAGCCGAGCAGCTCCCGGTAGACGCGGTCGTTGTGCTCGCCGAGCGTGGGCGCCGGGCCGTCCAGGCCGACCGAGGAGCCGGAGAACACGATCGGCATCCCGGTCGCGGACAGGTCGGCCACGGCACCGTGGCGGGGATGCGTGATCGGGACGACCTCGCGCCGGTCACGCACCAGCGGGTCGCGCACGGCCTCGCGCGGGTCCCGGACCTCGGCGGCCGGCACGCCCTCCGCGGAGAGCCGGTCGATGATCTCGGTCCGGGGCAGGCCCGCGCACCAGGCACCGATCAGCGCGTGCAGCTCGTCCGCGCTACGGACGCGCTGGTCGCGGGTGCGGTAGCGGTCGTCGTCGACCAGGTCCTCGCGGCCCATCGCACGCAGCACCCCGCGGGCGAACGCGTCGGTGGGGGCGCACAGGGCGATGTGCCCGTCCGCGGCGCGCAGGATCCCGAACGGGGCCAGCCGCGGGACCATCGCCCCGGTGCGCTGCGGCAGCCCGACCGCGTCGAACGCGTCGAACGGCTCGCACGCGACCAGCGACGTGAGCGCGCCGAGCATGGACACGTCCACGTGCTGGCCCTGCCCGGTGGTCTCCGCCTGCAACAGCGCCGACACCGTCCCGACCACCGCGAACAGCGGCGCCAGCAGGTCCCCGACGGGCAGGCCGAACCGGACCGGGTCCCCGTCGGGCTCGCCCGCGGTCATCATCACGCCGGAGAGCGCCTGGATGATCGAGTCCATGGCCTTGCCCGAGCCCGGGCCGCCCTGCGCGCCGAACCCGCTGATCGAGGTGTAGACCAGCCGTGGCTTGATCTCGCGCACGGCGGCGTAGTCGATGCCCAACCGGCTCGTGACGCCCGGCGAGTAGTTCTCCACCAGCACGTCGGCGTCGCGGACCAGGTCGGTGAACACGGTCTTCGACCGCGGGTCCTTGAGGTTGAGCGTGACGCTGAGCTTGCCGCGCCCGCGCACCAGCATCGACACGGACATGTCGTCGTCGTGCCGGCGCGCCAGCGCCAGGCCGTCGCGCCCGAGGTAGGGGGAGTTGCTGCGGGAGGTGTCACCGCCGGTCGCCGGGTTCTCCACCTTGATCACAGTGGCGCCCAGCCCGGCGAGCAGCAGCGTCGCGTAGGGGCCCGCGAGCGCGGTGGTCAGGTCGATCACGGTGCGGCCGGCGAGTGGCTGGTCGGTCATGGGGTCCTCTCGGTCGGGACGGAGAAGGGGCCGGCGGCGGGCGTGCGGCCGGCTCCGGCGACGAGGACCTCGTCGCCGCGCCGGACCAGCCGGCCGTTCAGCCGGGCCCGGTCGGTGATGTCGGCGACGTAGCCGACGACGTCGGCGTCCTCACCCGGCCCGAGCGGGACGGGGCGCCCGGCGTCGTCGATCCGGCAGGGGACGATCGCGGCCTCGACGAGACCGTCGGCGTCGAAACGGCAGGTCGCGACGACGGTGTTGCGGCTCTCCGGATGGAACGGGTAGTAGGGCATGTCCGGGTCGGGGGCGAAGCCGTAGAGGGCCTTGCGCCGCTCGGCCCACGCGGCGCGCTCGGCGCTGTCCCCGCCGTCGGTGGGGGTCAGCGCGTGGGTGACGGTCACGAAGTTGCCCAGGCCGTGGAAGATCGGCGCCCCCCGGTACACCTCGATGCCGCGCAGGATGTGCGAGTGGTGCCCGACGACGACGTCGGCCCCGGCGTCCACCGCGGCCCGCGCGACCGGTGACTCGTACATGGCGACCACGGCCGGCGTGTGCCCGACGCCCTTGTGCAGCGCGACGACGACGATGTCGGCCTCGGCGCGCAGGCGCGTCACGTCCCGGGCCATCGCCTCCAGCGAGTCCGGGTCGGCGAAGGTGTAGACGCGCGGCGGACCGCCCGGGCTGGCGTGGTCGAGCTCGTAGTGGGTGAGCACGTGGACGTAGGCGCAGCCCGCCTTGCGGGAGGTCGCCCACGACTCGCGCGGCCCCACGCAGTTGTAGGACAGCACGCCGACCCGCAGGCCACCGCGTTCGACGACGGCCGGGGTCCGGGCCTCGGCGAGGTCGGCCCCCGCGCCGGTGGGCACCAGCCCGGCGGCCCTGGCGTGCGCGACGGTGTCGGTCACCCCGGCCTCGCCGGCGTCGAAGATGTGGTTGCCGGCCAGGGTGACCACGTCGACACCGGCGGCGGTCAGCGCGGCCAGTGCCGCGGGGTCCGCGGGCGGGGCCGGGACGTCCGTGCTGACCTGCGCCGTGCTCGTCGAGTGCGGGACCTCGACGTGCCCGACGGTCACGTCCGCGGCCCGCAGCAGCGCGGCCGAGGGCTCCAGGAACGAGGCCGGGTCCGGCTCGTCGAGGATGAGGTCGCCCACGGCGGCCACGGTGACCGTGTTCGTGTCGCCTGTGCGGGTGGTCACGCCGGCACCTCCCGGTTGTGGCGGGACAGGAACCCGCGCAGCCGCGGGCTCGTGGGGTTCCCGAAGATCGCCTGCGGCGGCCCGGACTCGACGATGCGGCCGTCGTCCATGAACACGACCCGGTCCGCGACCTCGCGGGCGAACGCCATCTCGTGGGTGACCACGACCATCGTCAGCCCGTCCGCGGCCAGACCGCGCAGCACGCCGAGGACCTCCTCGACGAGCTCCGGGTCCAGCGCCGAGGTGGGCTCGTCGAAGAGCAGGATCCGGGGCGCGGTGGCCAGGGCGCGGGCGATCGCCACCCGCTGCTGCTGGCCGCCGGAGAGCTGACGCGGGTAGTGGTGCGCCCGGTCGCCGAGCCCGACCCGCGCCAGCAGGGCGGCGGCGTCGCGCTCGGCATCGGCGGCGTCGCGGCGGTGCACCCGGCGCGGCGCCTCCGTCACGTTGCGCAGCGCGCTGAAGTGCGGGAACAGGTTGAACTGCTGGAACACCATGCCGATCCGGCGGCGCTGGGCCGCGGTGCCGCGCGGGCTCAGCGGCCGGAGCCCGCCGCGGTGCTCCTCGTACCCGAGCAGCTCGCCGTCGAGGTACATCGCCCCGCTGTCGATCGACTCGAGCTGGTGCACGCAGCGGACCAGCGTGGACTTGCCCGACCCGGACGGGCCGATCACGACCACGACCTCGCCCTCGGTGACGTCGAGGTCCACGCCCTCGAGCGCGGTGTGGTCGCCGAACCGCTTGGTGAGCCCGCGCAGCGACAGGACGGTTGTGTTCATGACTCCTCCGCGGGGCTAAGTGCGTCGTCGCTCATGACACGCCTCCGGTGGCGACCGTCCGCACGTGTCCGCGGGCGAAGTGGCGCTCGAGCCGTCGCTGCCCGAGGGTGAGCAGCGTGACGACCGCGAGGTACCAGATGCAGGCCACGATCAGCATCGGGACGATCTCGTAGGTCTGGTTGTAGATCACCTGGACGGCGTGCAGCAGGTCGTTCATCGCGATCACCGAGACCAGCGCGGTGCCCTTGAGGACGCTGATGAACTGGCTGCCGGACGGCGGGATGATCACCCGCATCGCCTGCGGCAGGACGATCCGGAAGAACGTCTGCAGCGGGGTGAAGCCCATCGCCGAGGCCGCCTCCCGCTGGCCCTGGTCCACGCCGAGGACCCCGGCGCGGATGATCTCGGCCATGTAGGCGGACTCCACCAGCGACAGCCCGATCACGCCCGCGGTCAGCGGGGTGATGACGTCGTTCGTGCTCCAGCTGATCAGTGTCGGCCCGAACGGGACGTCGATCGAGAGCCGTGGCAGCAGGTAGGCCAGGTTGAACCAGAAGATCAGCTGGACCAGTGGCGGGATGCCGCGGAAGATCCCGACGTAGAGCGTCGCGGCCCAGCGCACCGGTCCGAAGTCGGACAGCTGCGCGGCGGCGAGCAGCCCGCCGACCAGCGAGCCGATCAGCATCGCGAGCACGGCCAGCAGGACGGTGGTGCCCAGGCCTGCCAGCACCGACGGGGCGAACAGGTTCGCCGCGACGACGTCCCACCGGAACCGCTCGTTGCCGACCCCGAACGCGACGATCTGCGCGGCGATCACGAGCAGCGCCGCGGCCGCGACCCAGCGCCAGGGCCGGAACCGGGCCCGTGCGGTCGCGACGTCGTGCGGGCCGGCGCCGGTCCGGGTGGGCGGGGCGGTGAGTGTCATGCCGGGGTCCCGGCGTTGAACTGCGGTGCCGGGACCGTCACGTCGGACAGTCCCCACCTGCTCATGATCTGCTGGTAGGTGCCGTCGCGGGACAGCACCTCGAACGCCTTCTGCATCACCGGGCCGAGCTCGGCCGACTTCGGGACGTACAGCGCGAGCTTGTCGGCGGTCGCGCCCTGCTCCGGGGTCTGGGTGACGTAGGTGTAGACGCCCTTCTGCTGGGTCGTCACGTCGATCGCGGCCGCCTGGGTCATCCCGGCGGCCTCGGCCCGGCCGGACTGCGCGGCGAGCAGGGTCGCGTTGGTGTCGGCGAGCCCGATCGACTGCACCGGCCCGCGCCCGGCCCGCTCGCAGAACGCGGAGAGCCGCCGCAGCTGCTCCTCCACCACGCTCGCGGTGACCACGGCGACGCGGCGGCCGCAGAGGTCGTCGGTCCGCCCGATCGGAGCGGGCGGGTTCGCCGGGACCACGTAGGACGTCCGGGTCGTCATCCAGGTGACCGTGTCGAACTGCTTCTCGCGCTCGGCGGTGACCTTGACCGGTCCGTTGAACGCGTCGTAGCGGTCGGCGAGCATGCCCTGCAGCGCGGCCGGGAGGCTGTCCACGACGACGGTCTCGGTGCGGACCCCGAGCACCCGGCCCAGCGCGTCCTGGAAGTCCTTGTCGATGCCGGTGACCGCGCCGCCGGGACCGACCGTCCGGTAGGGCGGGTGCGAGTCGCCCGCGAAGCGGATCACGCCGGAGTCCTTGATCGACTGTGGCAGCTCGCCGTGCAGCCCGGCGTCCGATCCGGCGGGCGCGGGCGAGCTACCGCCGTCTCCGAGCTGGGCCCCGCACCCGGTGAGGACGAGCGCCGACGCGGCCAGTGCGGCGAGGGTCAGCCGGCGTGGGCGGGGGAAGGATGGGTGGCGCATGGCGAGGGTCTCCCTGCGTTGGGTCGTGCCAGGCGTGTGACTCGTCGGGACCGGGGGCCGAACCTCGAATTGGCCGACGAGGACGGTGACGAGCGTCGCACGGCATGTCGCCAATGACAACACCCGGTTCGCCGCCGCCGATCCGGCGGTGGGTGACACGTACGCTCACCGGCGGGAGGGATGCCGATGTCGGACGAGGTGCGTGCGCGGGCCGAGCCGCAGCTCCTGCTGACGTCGCTGCTGGGTGACTACTGGTACTGGCGCGACGAGCACATCCCCTCCGCGGCGCTGGTGCGGTTGCTCGCGGAGTTCGGTGTCGGCGAGGAGAACGCCCGGGCAGCGATGCGGCGGCTGGCGGCGAAGGACCTCCTGACGACCTCACGGACCGGGCGTACGACGGCCTACGGCATCCCGCCCCGGACCAGTGACGTCATCGTCGACCGCACGCACCGGATGCTGACCTTCGGCGCGGCGGCCCCGGAGTGGGACGGGCGCTGGACGGTCGTCGCGTTCTCGGTGCCCGAGCAGGAGCGTGAGGTGCGCACCGCGCTGCGCTCCCGGTTGCGGGTCCTCGGGCTCGCCGCGCTCTACGACGGCCTGTGGGTCTCCCCGCGTGACCTCGCGGGTCCGGCCCGCGAGCTGCTCTCCGAGCTCGGGATCGAGCGCGGCACGGTGCTGCGCGCCGAGGAGGTGCCCGGCGGGCCCGCGGCCGGCGGGCCCGCGACCGCGTTCGACCTGGAGCCGCTGGCGCAGGCGTACCGGGAGTTCGTGCGCACCTACGAGCCGCTGCGCGAGCACCTCGCGGCCGGGCGGATCGGTCCCGCGGACGCGCTGCGGATCCGCACCGAGCTGCGCGTCGACTGGCGGACGTTCCCGGAGCGGGATCCCGACCTGCCGGCCGGGATGCTGCCCGACGGCTGGCTGCGCGCGGACGCCCAGCGGCTCTTCCTGGAGATCTACGACCGGCTCGGGCCGCTCGCCGAGCACCGTTTCCGGCAGGTGCTCGCGGACTCCGACCCGGATCTCGCCGAGCTGGCCTCGCACCACGACAGCGCCCGCATCGCGGCGCTGCGCGCCGAGCTCGGCGACCATCACGCGCGCGGTGACACGCCGTTCGAGCAGGCCGTCAACGCCCGTCGTCTGGACGAGGTGCGTCGCAGGCGTCCCTCGCCCTGACCGGCAGACATCTTTCGCCTCGGAGCGTGACCTGGGTCACGTGCGGTTGTCGGGAGCCGCCCGTGCGCCGCACCCTCGTCACGGATCAATCAGGAAACCTGATGATTGGCGAGGGAGGTCGGGATGCCGTCACGAGCCGTCCCGGTCCGGCCGCGCGCGACGACGACGCGGGAGGATCGGGCTGTGCCGGACCGCCCACTCGCCCTGTACCTGGTGAAACGCCTGGAACTGGTGATCCGGGCGCGGATGGACGAGGCACTGCGCCCGCACGGGCTGACCACGCTGCAGTTCACCGCGCTCACCGCGCTGCGCAGCCGCGACGGGCTGTCCGCGACACAGCTGGCCCGGCGCTCGTTCGTCACCCCGCAGACGATGAACGAGATGGTGCGCTGGCTGGAGAAGCACGGGCACGTCGCCCGGCGCCGCGACCCGGACAACCGCCGCGTCCTGCTGCTCACCCTGACCGGGCCCGCCCGGGCGCTGCTCGAGCGCTGCGACCCGCTCGTCGAGGCGATCGAGCAGGAGATGCTCGCCGCGGTCCCGGACGCGGCGCACCCGCAGTTCCGTCAGAGCCTGGAGCTCGGCTACGCCGCGCTCAGTGGAAACCCGGAGGAGACCCCGTGACGCTCGACCTCGCCCGTCTCACCGCGATCGACGTGCACACCCACGTCGAGCAGGACGGCCACGGCTGCTTCTCGCTCGACCAGGAGCTGATGGACGCCTCGGCCGCGTACTTCCGCGCCGACCAGGACCGCACCCCGACCGTCGCCGCGATCGCCGAGCACTACCGGGAGCGGTCGATGGCGGCCGTGGTGTTCACCGTCGACGCCGCGGCCGGGACCGGGCACCCGGCGCTGTCCAGCGAGGAGATCCTCGACGCCGCGGCGCAGTTCCCGGACGTGCTGATCCCGTTCGGGTCGGTGGACCCGCACGGGGGCAAGGCGTCGGTCGCGCGGATCCGCCGGCTGGTCGAGCGCGGGGCGCGCGGGTTCAAGTTCCACCCGTCGCTGCAGGAGTTCGAGCCGAACGACCCCGCCTACTACCCGCTCTACGAGGCGGTCGCCGAGGTCGGCGTCCCGGCGCTGTTCCACACCGGGCAGACCGGGATCGGGGCGGGTCTGCCCGGCGGGCACGGCATCAAGCTGCGCTACTCGAACCCGATGCTGCTCGACGACGTCGCCGCCGACCTGCCGCACCTCACGATCGTCATGGCGCACCCGTCGGTGCCGTGGCAGGACGAGGCGATCTCGATCGCGACGCACAAGGCGAACGTCTACATCGACCTGTCCGGCTGGCGCCCGAAGTACTTCCCGCCGCAGCTCGTCCGGGCCGCGAACACGTTGCTGCGCACCAAGGTCCTGTTCGGGTCGGACTTCCCGGTGATCACCCCGGACCGCTGGCTGGCCGACTTCGCCGAGCTGGAGATCCGGGACGAGGTGCGTCCGCTGATCCTCAAGGACAACGCGGTCCGCGCGCTCGGGCTCGGAGGGTAAAGCCGATCAGTCGGGTACGACGGTGAAGAACTCGTAGGTGTGTCCGTCCGGGTCACCGACGTACAGCCCTCGCCCGCCGGCGAGTCGATTGATCCGGCGGTCCCAGCCGTGCTCCGGCCCGGCTCCGAACGAGACGGCGGACCGGTCCACCAGGCGCCCGAGGAGCGCGTCGAAGGTCTCGTCGTCGACGAGGAAGCCGAGATGGCAGGCGACGGCCGGTCCGCGGTCGTCGAAGTCGAGGGTCAGCTCGTCGTTCACCCGGACCGGAATGAACGGCCCCGCGGGGGCGCCGACCGGCAGCCCGAGCAGGTCGGCGAGGAATCCGGCTCCGGTGGCCCGGTCGCCGACCCGGACGATCGTGTGGTTCAGGGCGATGGTCACGGGTGCGTCCCCTCGACGATGTGTATGCGTATCGCACGAATATTAGATGCGTATCGCAGGGATTGGCTAGGGTGCGGACATGCAGGACGCGGATGGGGGCCCGGCGCTGTTCCGGCTGGTGCGCTTCTGGTCGCGACGGTGGGCGCGCGGAGTGGCCGTGGGCGGTGCCGGTGAGACGACGCTCGTCCAGGACGTGCTGACCGTGAACGCGGTCGCCACGTGCGTCGCCGACGACCGCGAGGGTGCCACCGTCGGCGATGTCGGACGGCAGCTCGGCATCGACCAGTCCGGGGCGAGTCGCATGGTCGCCGGGGCGGTCGAGCGCGGGTACGTCGAGCGCCGGCGGGCGAGCTCCGACGCGCGTCGTGCCGTGCTGGGGATGACGTCCGCGGGCAGGGAGCTGATCGCGTCGTCCGAGCAGTGGCAGCGCGGCGTCTTCGACGAGCTCACCTTCGGTTGGGACGCGGAGGACCGGGAACGGTTCGCGGCCTACCTGCAACGACTCGCCCGCCAGGTCGGGGCCTGACTATCCCGGCGCCATCGTCGTCCTCGGCTGCGCCTGGGCATCCCAGCGGCGACGTCCCGCTGCGGACGGACATGATCGTGTTCGGCGTATAGGTCCTGCCGGTGGCCTGGGACTGAGTCCGCCGCCCGCTACCGTCCGGTGAGCTCCCGCCGCAGCGCGGCGCGGTCGATCTTCCCGCTGGGCGTGGTGGGCAGGTCGTCGACCAGGTGGATCTCGGCCGGTGCGCGGGCGGGCCCGCGGCGCTCGGCGACCCAGGCCAGGAGCGCGTCCGGCGACGGTGAGTGCCCGGGACGCGGCACGACCGCGGCGGCCGCGCTCTCGGTGCCGTCCGGGTCGGCGACGGCGAACACGCCCGCTGCGGCGACCGCGGGGTGGGCGAGCAGCGCGTTCTCCACGTCGCCGGGGTAGATCCTCGCGGGTTCGGCGAAGATGACGTCCTTTGTCCGTCCGGCCAGGGTGAGGTAGCCGGCGTCGTCGAGGTGGCCGAGGTCGCCGGTGCGGAACCAGCCCTCGTGCAGCACCGCGGCGCTCTGCTGCGGGTCGCCGACGTAACCGGGCATCACCGCGGAGCCACGCACCCAGATCTCGCCGGTCGCGCCGGCGGGCAGCTCGGCCCCGCCGTCGTCCCGGATCGAGACCGTGACACCGGGCACCGGCCGTCCGACCGTGCCGCGCAGCTCCGGGCGGGCCAGCTCGTCGGCGCCGATCGTGGTGATCGTCGTGGCCTCGATGCTGCCGTAGGTCTGGCCGAGGACCGGGCCGAACCGGTCGAGCGCCTCACCGATGCGTTCCGCGGACGCGGGCGCGCTGCCGATCCGGAGCCGGCGCAGGCTCGTGGTGTCGGTGCGGTCCAGGTCGGGATGGTCGAGCAGCTGGTGCAGGAGCCGGGGCATCAGCTGGATCGTCGTGATCTTCTCGCGGGGGACGACGGCGAGGACGCGGCCGGCGTCGAATCCCCGCTGCAGGACCACGCGACCGCCCGCGGCCAGCACGACCAGCGCGATCGTGCCGGCGATGTGGGCGATCGGCGTGCACACCAGCTGCACGGTGTCGCGCCACCCGGCGAGCGCGGCCGGGGACGAATAGTCCGGCACGGCGGCGCGGCGGGGGACACCCTTCGGAACCCCGGTGCTGCCCCCGGTCAGTGAGATCGACGCCAGGTCCTCGGGCCGCAGGCGCACGGGCAGCGGTGTCGGGTCCGCCGAGGTGTAGGCGTCGTCGATGTCGACGACCGTGGTCGAGCCGGCCCGCGCGGCGGCGTCGGCGGCGAGCGCGCGACGGTCGTGGTCGGTGACGAGGAACCGTGCCCGGCACGTCGTGAGCAGTTCCGCGACGGCCGCCGCCGAGTAGCCGTCGGCGAACGAGGTGAACGCCGCGCCGACGACGTTGACCGCCCACCGGAGGACGAGCCCGATCGGAGTGGTGCCGGCCATGATCGCGACGACGTCGCCGCGCCGGACGCCGCACCCGTCGAGGCGGCGTGCCTCGATCCGGACCCGGTCGAGGACGTCGCGGTAGGTCCACTCGGCGGGTGTGTCGGCGTCGTCGACGGTGATCGCGACCCGGTCGCCGTGTTCCTCGAGCCGCGCCAGCGTGAGCTCGATCATCGTGCGGTGCCCGTCGGCGGGCTCGTCTCCGGTGTGCGGTGCTGCGCCCGCGGGATGCTCGGCCACGCGCGCCAGGGTCTCATGTTCGGGTGCGTCACCGACTGGTGTGACGAGCTCGAAGC
Organism: Pseudonocardia sp. KRD291; assembly: GCF_019263595.1. GTDB lineage: Bacteria > Actinomycetota > Actinomycetes > Mycobacteriales > Pseudonocardiaceae > Pseudonocardia. The sequence continues at coordinate 14,360 of NZ_JADQDD010000140.1, forward strand.
GACGTCTCCGCAGGTCGAGGGGTCGGCGGGTAGTTCGGGCCCGCGACGGGACCCCGATGCCGGAACGGCCCGTCTACGCTGCCCGTGTGAAGGTTCTCCTGCTGGAAAACATCCATCCGACCGCAGCAGAGGCGTTCCGCGACGCGGGTTTCGAGGTCGACGAGCGCCCCGGCTCGCTGAGCGGCGACGACCTGGCCGACGCCCTGTCGGGCGTGGCCCTGCTCGGGATCCGGTCCAACACCAAGATCACCGCGGAGGTGCTCGACGCGGGGAAGGACCTCCTCGCGGTGGGGTGCTTCTGCATCGGGACCAACCAGGTCGATCTCGACGGTGCCGCCGAGCGCGGCATCGCGGTGTTCAACGCACCGTTCTCCAACACCCGCAGTGTCGTCGAGCTGGTGCTGGGCGAGATCGTCTCGCTGGCGCGGCGGCTGCCGGACAAGACCCAGCGGATGCACGAGGGGGTCTGGGACAAGTCCGCCAAGGGCAGCCACGAGATCCGCGGCCGGACGCTGGGCATCGTCGGCTACGGCAACATCGGCACCCAGCTGTCCAACGTCGCCGAGGCCGTCGGACTCCGGGTGATCTTCTATGACACCGCGGACCGGCTGGCCCATGGCAACGCGCGGCGGATCGCCACGCTCGACGAGCTGCTCTCCCGGTCGGACTTCGTGAGCATCCACGTGGACGGCCGCCCGGGGAACGCGGGGTTGTTCGGCGCGGAGCAGTTCGCCGCCATGAAGCCCGGGTCGGTGTTCATCAACGCCTCCCGAGGGATGGTCGTCGACGACGTGTCGTTGCGGGAGAACATCCTCTCCGGCCACATCTCCGGTGCCGCGATCGACGTGTTCCCGGTCGAGCCGAAGGCGCAGGGCGACGCGTTCGAGTCACCCCTGCGCGGCCTCGACAACGTCATCCTCACCCCGCACGTCGGCGGGTCGACGCAGGAGGCGCAGGAGGAGATCGGGTACTTCGTGTCCAAGAAGCTGCTCGGGTTCGTCACCGACGGCGGCACCGCACTGTCGGTGAACCTGCCGGAGGTGGCGCCGCCGCACCCGGCAGGCGTGTTCCGGATGGGCCACCTGCACACGAGCGAGACCGGCGTGCTGGCCGGCATCAACAAGCGGCTCGCCGACGCCGGGGTGAACGTGGTCGGCCAGTCGCTGTCCACCCGGGGCGACCACGGCTACGTCGTCACCGACACCGACGTCACGCTGTCCGAGGCCACGCTGTCCGACCTGCGCCAGTGGAAGCAGACCGTGTGGCTGCGGTCCTGGCGGCCCTGACCGCGCGGCCCTGGCGGCCCTGACCGCCCGGCGGGAACGGGCTCAGCGCCGG
>NZ_JADQDD010000141.1 GCF_019263595.1 Pseudonocardia sp. KRD291
TCCACAACGCGGGTCGGTGGTCGGGTGGAGTGGCTGCCGTCCGATCGGGGTGGGGCGCCGACTACCGTAGGTCGCCGTGGACCCGGCAGTCCGGCCGGATCCGTGCGCGCTAGTACCGGGGAGACGATGGGCTACCTGCTCGGGATCGACGTCGGCACGACCAGGACGGCTGCCGCGATCAGTCGCTCGGAGTCACCCGGCACGCCGGAGATGATCACTCTCGGTGACCATTCGGTCGACGTCCCGTCCGTGGTGTTCCTCTCCGGGGACGGGTCGGTGCTCGTCGGTGAGGCCGCCGAACGGCGCGGGGTCGGCGAGCCGGACCGGGTGGCCCGCGAGTTCAAGCGCCGTCTCGGCGACCCGACGCCGGTGTCGCTGGGCGGCCGCCCGTTCACCGCGCAGGAGCTGTCCGTGCTGCTCGTGCGGCACGTCGTCGACCTGGTCGTGCGCCGCGAGGGCGCCCCGCCGGACCGGATCGCGGTCACCCACCCCGCATCCTGGGGCGCGCACAAGAAGGAGCTGCTGGGCTCCGCGCTGGCCGCGGCCGGGCTGACCGTCACGTTCCTGGCCGAGCCGCAGGCCGCGGCGCTGCGCTACGCCGGTGCGGAACGGGTCGAGCCCGGTTCCACGATCGCCGTCTACGACCTCGGTGGCGGCACGTTCGACGCCGCCGTCGTCCGCAAGGACGCCGTGCCCGGCGTGGGCGTCGGGTTCACCCTGCTCGGCCGTCCCGAGGGCGTGGAGTTCCTCGGCGGTGTCGACTTCGACCAGGTCGTGTTCGACCACGTCCGCGCGGCCGTTCCGGAGGCGTTCGCCGGTCTCGACGAGTCCGACCCGCAGGTCTGGGCCGCGGTCGCGCGGCTGCGCCGGGACTGCTGCGAGGCCAAGGAGGCACTCTCGGCCGACACCGAGGTCACGATCCCGGTGTGGCTCGGCGGCACCCAGCTCTCGGTGCGGCTGCACCGCGGGGAGTTCGAGGACCTGATCCGACCCGCGCTGGAGGAGACCGTCGCCGCGCTGCGACGGGCCGTCGGCTCGGCCGGGCTGGAGCCGGCCGGCCTGTCGTCGGTACTGCTGGTGGGCGGCTCGTCGAGGATCCCGCTGGTCGCGCAGATGGTCTCCGAGCAGCTCGGACGGCCGGTGTCGGTGGACGCCGACCCGAAGAACGCGATCGCCCAGGGCGCCGCGCTCGCGCTGGCCGAGCCGGCCGGGCCGGCCGTCGGTGCGGCATCGAGCTCCGGGCCGTGGCCGTCGGGAGCCGCGACCGGCGTCGTCGGCGCGGGCGCCGCGGCCGGTGTGGCGGGCGCCGCCGGTGCGCCGGTCGACGAGCCGGTGACCGACCGGATGTCCGCGGGCGCGGCCGCCGAACCGGGCACGGAGTACCTGGACCCGGCACACGCCGGCACCGAGTACCTCCCGCACGGCTACGACCCGCAGGACCCGCCGACCGAGCAGCTGCCGGTCCTCGGGGCCGCCGGTTACGGCGGCGCCGGGTACGGCGCGGGCGGGTACGCGGGCGACGGGTATGGGGACGCCGGGTACGGAGGCGCCGGGTACGCGGGCGACACCGCCCTGTCGCCCGAGCCCGCCGCCCAGGCGGGCCGCTCGCCTGCCCTGCTGATCGGGGCCGGTGGCGTGGTCGCGGCCGTCGCGGTGATCGGCGCGGTGCTGTTCTGGCCGAACGACCAGACGGTGAGCAACGCCACGCCGGAGCTCCCGGCCCTGCCGACGACCGCGGCGCCGGCGCCCCCGCCCGCCGCGGCCACGACGACCGAGCAGGCACCGGTGACGACCGAGCAGCCCGAGCGGACCCGGGAGCGGCCGTCCGACGTGACGTCGACGCCCCAGGCCCCGCCGCCGCCGGTGGTACCACCGCCGGTCGGGCCGACGCCGCCGCCGAAGCCCCCGGAGAGCAGCACCTCCACGCCCACCACGACGAGCAGCAGCGCACCACCGTCGTCCGAGTCGAGCAGCCCGGCCCCGCCGGCGGGGGGCCAGCCGCAGCGGCGCTGAACCGACCGCCGTCCGGGCGCCGCGACAGGCCCCGGACGGGCGGTCGGCACACCGTGGGCGCGCAGAAAAGATCCCCCACTCCGATTCGGAGTGGGGGATCTCGTGTGTAGCCCCGAGGGGATTCGAACCCCCGCTACCGCCTTGAGAGGGCGGCGTCCTAGGCCGCTAGACGACGGGGCCGCGGCATATTCTGCGATGTGCGGGAAACTTGCGTTTCCGCTGGGGTACCAGGACTCGAACCTAGACTAACTGGACCAGAACCAGTCGTGCTGCCAATTACACCATACCCCAATGGATCTTGGTGGCCGCTTCCGTTGCTCATCGCTCCGGAACGACTGCCTCAATCCGTGATGGACATACTCTAACCCACGCTCTCCGCCCGCCGGACACCGGCCCCCAGGCGGCCCATCGACCGCTCGCGACCCAGGAGCTCCATCGACTCGTAGAGCGGCGGGGACACCGTGCGACCGCTGACCGCGACCCGGACCGGGGCGAAAGCCTTGCGCGGCTTGAGGCCCAGCCCGTCGACCAGGGACTCCTTGAGCGAGGCCTCGACGGTCTCGGCGGTCCACTCGTCGAGCGCGCCCAGGCCGTCGATCGCGGCCTGCAGGACGGGCGCGGCGTCGGCGCCGAGGTTCTTCTCCGCGGCGTCCGGGTCGGGTGTGAACGAGCTCTCGTCGACGAACAGGAACGCCAGCATCCGGGCCGCGTCGGAGAGCACCACGCTGCGCTCCTGCACCAGCGGCGCGGCGGCGGTGAGCAGGGCGCGCTGCGCGTCGTCCGGCTCGCCGTCGAGGACGCCCTCGGCCCGCAGGTACGGCAGCAGCCGCCCGGCGAAGTCGTCGGGCTCCAGCAGGCGCAGGTGCGCGGCGTTGATCGCCTCGGCCTTCTTCAGGTCGAACCTGGCGGCGTTGCCCGACACGCGGCCGACGTCGAACGCCTCCACCATCTCGGGCAGCGTGAACACGTCGCGGTCCTCGGCGATCGACCAGCCGAGCAGGGCCAGGTAGTTGAGCAGCCCCTCCGGGGTGAACCCGCGGTCGCGGTAGGCGAACAGGTTCGACTGGGGGTCGCGCTTGGACAGCTTGCGGTTGCCCTCGCCGGTGACCAGCGGCAGGTGCGCGTAGGTCAGCGGGCCGTTGCCGATGCCGACCCTCGCGAGGGCCTCCAGCAGCGCGATCTGGCGCGGGGTGGAGGAGAGCAGGTCCTCGCCGCGCAGCACGTGGGTGATGCCCATGAGCGCGTCGTCGAGGGGGTTGGTCAGCGGGTAGAGCGGGGTGCCGTCGCCGCGGGCGAGCACGAAGTCGGGCACCTGCCCAGCGCGGAACGTGACGTCGCCGCGGATCAGGTCGGTGAACGTCACGTCGTGCGCGGGCATCCGCAGCCGGTAGACCGGCGCGCGGCCCTCGGCGCGGAACGCCGCGACCTGCTCGGGCGTCAGGTCGCGGTCGGCGTTGTCGTAGCCCAGCTTCGGGTCCCGCCCGGCCGCGCGGTGGCGCGCCTCGATCTCCTCGGCGTTGGAGAACGACTCGTAGACCTCGCCGGCGCCGACCAGGCGGCGCAGCGCGTCGGCGTAGTACTCGCCGCGCTCGCTCTGCCGGTAGGGCGCGTGCGGGCCGCCGACCTCGGGCCCCTCGTCCCAGTCCAGGCCGAGCCAGTTCAGCGCGTCGAGCAGCGCGTCGTAGGACTCGGTCGAGTCGCGGGAGGCGTCGGTGTCCTCGATCCGGAAGACGAACGCCCCGCCGTGGTGCCGGGCGTGCGCCCAGTTGAACAGGGCGGTGCGGATGAGACCGACGTGCGGGGTACCGGTCGGGGACGGGGAGAACCGGACCCGGACCTGGGCAGGAGTACTCATGGTCCGGGCAGCCTATCCCCGGCCTGCCCGGGCAGAACGTGGGGCAGCCGGGCGGGCAGCCGGGTGGACGACCCGGCCCGGCGGCCGGCGCGAACCGACGACGACGTGGCACCGGAAATGATCACTTGACGGGTTCCACATCGTGGGAGCCGGTAGGCAGCGTCGCGGCCATGCGTTAGGGATGGCACAGCCCCCTCGCACCGACGCGCGCGGGCCCGATCGCCGGAGGTACTCCCGTGTTCCAGCTGACCGCCCTGTACAACCACCCCGAGGATCCGGCAGCGTTCGACAAGCACTACGACAACGTGCACGCGCCACTGGCGAAGAAGCTGCCCGGCCTGCAGCGCTTCACGGTCAACCGTCCGGCCCCGGGCCCGGACGGCGCGCAGCCCGCGTACCACCTCGTCGCCGTGCTCGAGTTCGCCGACGAGGCGTCGTTCGGCGCGGGCATGGGCGGGCCCGAGGGCCAGGCCGCCGTGGCCGACCTGGAGAACTTCGCCGGCGCAGGCGTGACGATGCTCAGCGGCGAGTCGAACGTCGTCTGAGAGGAGCTTGCGAAACGAACATCTGCGCTGAGAGGAGCTCGCGAAACGAACATCTGCACTGAGGAAGCTCTGGAATGACACCGGGGCGGTCGCGGAGTCCGCGACCGCCCCGGGCGTCTGTGGTGCGTCGGCCGGTCAGCGGCCCTGCAGAGGTGCGGACGGCGCGACCTCGCGGCTGCTGACCAGTGCCGCGAGGCGGTCACCGATCGACGAGGTGTTGCCGGTGGCGCTGTGGTCGCGGGTGGCCAGGTCGAACGCGACCGCCGCCTCGATCCGCTTCGCCGAGTCCTGGTGGCCCAGGTGGTCGAGCATCAGGGCCAGCGAGAGCACCGCGGCCGTCGGGTCCGCGATCCCCTGACCGGCGATGTCCGGGGCGCTGCCGTGCACCGGCTCGAACATGCTCGGGTTGGTGCGGCTGGCGTCGAGGTTGCCGCTGGCGGCCAGCCCGATGCCACCCGTCACCGCGGCCGCGAGGTCGGTGAGGATGTCACCGAACAGGTTGTCGGTGACGATCACGTCGTAGCGGCCCGGGTCGGTCACCATGTGGATCGTGGTCGAGTCGATGTGCTGGTAGGCCACCGACACGTTCGGGTGCTCCAGCGACACCTCCTCCACGATCCGCGACCACAGCGCGCCGGCGAAGGTGAGCACGTTCGTCTTGTGCACCAGCGTGAGGTGCTTGCGCGGGCGGCGCTCGGCGCGGGTGAAGGCGTCCCGCACGAGCCGCTCGACGCCGAACGCGGTGTTCTGGCTGACCTCGGTCGCGATCTCGTGCGGGGTGTCCTTGCGCAGCAGGCCACCGGTGCCGACGTAGGGCCCCTCGGTGCCCTCCCGCACGACCACCAGGTCGATCTCGGGGTTGCCGGCCAGCGGGCCGCGCACCCCCGGGTAGAGCCGCGCCGGGCGCAGGTTCACGTGGTGGTCGAGCTCGAAGCGCAGCCGCAGCAGCAGCCCGCGCTCGAGGATGCCGCTGGGCACCGACGGGTCGCCGACGGCGCCGAGCAGGATCGCGTCGTGGCCCTTGAGCTCGGTCAGGACGGTCTCCGGCAGGAGCTCGCCGGTGGAGTGCCAGCGGGCGGCGCCGAGGTCGTAGTTGGTGGTCTCGACATCGCGGACGACCTCGTTGAGGACCTTCAGCGCCTCGTCGACGACCTCGGGACCGATTCCGTCGCCGGGGATGACCGCAAGGCGCATGCCTGATGTCCTCTCTTCACGGGGCGTCACCGCACGCTACAAGCAGCGGGCGCACGATCATGACACCGGCCACCCGATCGATATGCCCCGATCGGGTGCCCACCGCGTGGGCAGGGCCCCGCCGTGGGCACCCGCGACGCGACACGCCGCGAGTGGGCCACATTCTGCCGGTCGTCGCGGCAGGCGCTGCACCCAGGGCCTCCGTAGGACCGCCGGGCGCCCGCGTCGGGATAGGGCCGTCAGTCGTCGAAGGAGATCAGGCGCGTCGTGCGGGCCCCGACCGAGGCGCCGATCGGCTCCAGCACCGCCGGGTCGATCTGGCGGTCCACGCGCAGCAGCATGATCGCGTCCGCGCCGTCGGTGGTCTGCGAGATCTGCGCGGCCTCGATGTTCACCGCGGCCTCGCCGAGCAGCGACCCCACGCGGCCCATCACACCGGGACGGTCGGTGTACTCCAGGAGCACGACCTCGCCCTCGGCGCGCAGGTCGAAGTGCCGGCCGTTGATCTCGACGAGCTTCTCCACCTCGGCGCGCCCGGTCAGCGTGCCGGAGACGGTGACCGACTCGCCGTCGGCCATCGCCGCGCGCAGCTGCACGACGCTGCGGTGGTTCGCGCTCTCCGGCGCGGTCGTCAGCTCGACCGTGATGCCCCGCTCCTCGGCCAGGGCCGGGACGTTGACGAACGTCACCTGGTCGTCCACGACGTGGGTGAACACGCCGCGCAGCGCGGCCAGCGACAGCACCGAGACGTCCTCGTCGGCGAGCTCGCCGGACACGTCGACGGTGATCGAGGTCGGGGTGGCGCCCGCGACGGCCTGCAGTGTGGTGCCCAGCTTCTGCACCAGCGGCAGCCACGGCCGGACCTCGTCCCCGACCGACCCGTTGATCTGCACGTTCACCGCGTCCGGCACGAACTCACCGGCCAGCGCCAGCTGCACCGACCGCGCGACGTCGGTACCGGCCCGGTCCTGCGCCTCGTCGGTGGAGGCGCCCAGGTGCGGGGTGACGACGATGTTCTCCACCTCGAACAACGGGCTCGAGGTGGTCGGCTCGGTGACGTAGACGTCCACGCCGGCGCCGCCGACGTGGCCCGAGCGCACGGCCTCGGCCAGCGCCTGCTCGTCGACCAGGCCGCCGCGGGCGGCGTTGACGATGAGCACGCCCGGCTTGGTCAGCGCCAGCTGGTCCTTGCCGATCAGGCCGAGGGTCTCCGGGGTCTTCGGGAGGTGGATCGAGATCGCGTCCGCGGTGCGCAGCAGGTCGTCGAGCTCGAGCAGCTCGATGCCCAGCTGGGCGGCGCGGGCCTTGGAGATGTAGGGGTCGTAGGCGACCAGCTCGACCCCGAACGCGGCCAGGCGCTGGGCGACCAGCTGCCCGATCTTGCCCAGGCCGACGATGCCGACGGTCTTGCCGTTGATCTCGGTGCCGGTGTAGCTGCTGCGCTTCCACTGGCCCTGGCGCAGGCTCGCGTCGGCGGCCGGGATGTGCCGGGCGGCGGAGAGCAACAGCGCGATCGCGTGCTCGGCGGCGGAGACGATGTTCGACGTGGGCGCGTTGACGACCATCACGCCGTGCGCCGTCGCGGCGGCGACGTCGACGTTGTCGAGGCCCACCCCCGCCCGGGCCACGATCGTGAGCCGGGTGGATGCGGCCAACGCCTCGGCGTCGACCTGGGTGGCCGAGCGCACGAGCAGGGCGTCGGCGTCCGCGATCGCCGCGAGCAGCGCGGGGCGGTCGGTGCCGTCCACCTCGCGGATCTCGACGTCGTCGCCGAGCATCGCGACCGCGGAGGGGGCGAGCTTCTCGGCGAGGAGGACGACTGGACGGATCTGGGCGGTGGCGGCGTTGCTCACGGTGTTGCGGTGCTCCCCGGGATCGGGTCGTGACGGGTGGCCTCGGACGGCCTGATTCTAGGTGGAAACCCGCTCCCCCGGGACCGAGCCCGGCAACGGCGAACGGCCCGCCCGTCGGAACCTCGTCCGACGGGCGGGCCGTTCGTGGCGTCCGCGAGCAGAACCCCGGGCGGGGCCGGGAGCCGGCTCAGGTGGCCTTGGTGCCCACCCAGCTCATCAGGCCGCGCAGCTTCTCGCCGACCTGCTCGATGGAGTGCTCCGAGCCCTCCTTCTGGAGGCGGTCGAAGTTCGGCCGGCCGTTCTCGTCCTCGGCGACCCACTCACGGGCGAACGTGCCGTCCTGCACCTCGGTCAGGATCTTGCGCATCTCGTCCTTCACGGCCGGGGTGATGACGCGCGGGCCGCGGGTGAGGTCGCCGTACTCGGCGGTGTCGGAGATGGAGAAGCGCTCGTTGGTGATGCCGCCCTCGTACATCAGGTCGACGATCAGCTTGAGCTCGTGCAGGCACTCGAAGTAGGCGATCTCCGGGGCGTAGCCGGCCTCGGTCAGCACCTCGAACCCGGTCTGCACCAGCGCCGCGGCACCGCCGCAGAGGACGGCCTGCTCACCGAACAGGTCGGTCTCGGTCTCCTCCTTGAACGTGGTCTCGATGACGCCCGCTCGGCCGGCACCGATCCCGGCCGCGTAGGACAGGGCGAGGGCCTTGGCGTTGCCGGAGGGGTCCTGCTCGACCGCGATCAGGGCCGGGACGCCCTTGCCGTCGACGTACTGACGGCGGACCAGGTGGCCCGGTCCCTTCGGCGCGACCATGGCGACGTCGACGTCGGCCGGCGCCTTGATCAGGTCGTAGCGGATGTTGAACCCGTGCCCGAAGAAGATCGCGTCGCCGCTCTCGAGGTTCGGCGCGATGTCGTCGGCGTAGATGAAGCGCTGCTTGGTGTCCGGCGCCAGGATCATGATCACGTCGGCCCAGGCCGACGCCTCGGCCGGGGTGACCACCTCGAGGCCCTCGTCGGCGGCCTTCTGCCGGGACTTCGAGCCCTCCGGCAGGCCGATCTTCACCTCGACGCCGGAGTCACGCAGCGACAGTGAGTGGGCGTGGCCCTGCGACCCGTAGCCGATCACGGCGACCTTGCGGCCCTGGATGATCGACAGATCGGCGTCGTCGTCGTAGTAGATGTTCACGGCCATGATGCGTGTGGCTTCCTTCCGATGGGTGTCGCCGTCGGGGGACGGCAGCCGGCGGGGATTGCGTCGCCGGCGGGGTGGGTGAGCGCTGTCTAGCGGACGGCGGCCGCGGTGATGGAGCGGGGCCCGCGGCCCACCGCGACCATCCCGGACTTGACCATCTCGCGGACGCCGTACGGCTCGAGCATCCGCAGCAGCGCATTGAGCTTGTCCGTGGTCCCGGTGGCCTCGACCGTGACCGCCTCCGGGGAGACGTCGACGACCTTGGCCCGGAACATCTGCACGGTCTCGAGCACCTGGCTACGCACCGTGGAGTCGGCACGGACCTTGACCAGCAGCAGCTCGCGCTGCACCGAGGCGTCCGGCTCCAGCTCCACGATCTTGATCACGTGGACGAGCTTGTTGAGCTGCTTGGTGACCTGCTCCATCGGCAGCTCGTCGACCTCGACCACGATCGTCATCCGGGAGACGTCCGGGTGCTCGGTCGGGCCGACGGCCAGCGAGGAGATGTTGAACCCGCGCCGGGAGAACAGCCCCGAGACCCGGGCCAGCACGCCGGGCTTGTCCTCCACCAGCACGGACAGCGTGTGCCGCTCGGTCATGACCGGTCCCCCTCCGGGCGCAGGGCCTCGGTCGTGACGTCGGAGACGTCGTCCACGCTCGCGGCCAGCTCGTCGCTGTCGAACAGCGGCCGGATGTGGCGGGCCGCCATGATCTCGTCGTTGCCGGTGCCGGCGGCGACCATCGGCCACACCTGGGCGTCGGCGCCGACCACGAAGTCGATCACGACCGGGCGGTCGTCGATCTCCATCGCCTGGCGGATCACGCGGTCGACGTCCTCCTTGGACTCCACCCGCAGGCCCACGCACCCCATCGCCTCGGCCAGCATCGGGAAGTCCGGGATGCGCAGCTTGTGGGTGTTGAGGTTCGTGTTGGAGTAGCGCTCCCCGTAGAACAGGTTCTGCCACTGCCGGACCATGCCCAGGTTGCCGTTGTTGATCACGGCGACCTTGATCGGGATGCCCTCGATGGCGCAGGTCGCCAGCTCCTGGTTGGTCATCTGGAAGCAGCCGTCGCCGTCGATACACCAGACGACGGTGTCCGGCGCACCCACCTTGGCGCCCATCGCGGCCGGCACCGCGTAGCCCATCGTGCCCAGGCCACCGGAGTTCAGCCAGGTCCGCGGCTTCTCGTAGCGGACGAACTGCGCGGCCCACATCTGGTGCTGGCCGACGCCCGCGGCGTAGATCGCGTCCGGGCCGGCGATCGCGCCGATCCGCTCGATCACGTACTCCGGCGACAGCGCGCCGTCGTCGGGCCAGGAGTAGCCCAGTGGGAACGTCGTGCGCAGCTCGGACATCTGCGACCACCAGGCCGTGAGGTCGGGCGCGCCGTGCTGCTCGCGCTCGGCCCGGATCGCCTCGATCAGCTCGACGACGACCTCCTTGGCGTCACCGACGATCGGCACGTCGGCGCGGCGGTTCTTGGAGATCTCGGCCGGGTCGATGTCGGCGTGCACGATCTTCGCCGCGGGGGCGAAGCTGTCCAGCTTGCCGGTGACCCGGTCGTCGAACCGGGACCCGAGCGCCACCAGCAGGTCCGCACGCTGCATCGACGCCACCGCGGCCACGGTGCCGTGCATCCCGGGCATGCCCAGGTGCAGCTCGTGCGAGTCCGGGAACGCACCGCGCGCCATCAGCGTCGTGACGACCGGGGCGCCGGTGAGCTCGGCGAGCTCGAGCAGCTCCTGCGACGCCTCGGCCTTGAGCACGCCACCGCCGACGTAGAGCACCGGGCGCGTGGACTGCTGGATCAGCCGGGCGGCCTCGCGGATCTGCTTGCCGTGCGGCCGGGTCGTCGGCCGGTAGCCGGGCAGCGCCAGCTCCGGGGGCCAGGAGAAGGTCGTCGCCTCCTGCAGGACGTCCTTCGGGATGTCCACCAGGACCGGGCCGGGCCGGCCGGTGGACGCCAGGTGGAAGGCCTCGGCGATCGCGCGCGGGATCTCCGTCGCCTCGGTCACCAGCATGTTGTGCTTGGTCACCGGCAGGGTGATGCCGGTGATGTCGGCCTCCTGGAAGGCGTCGGTGCCGATCAGCGGCCGGCTCTGCTGGCCGGTGATGGCCACCAGCGGCACCGAGTCCATGTGCGCGTCCGCGATCGGGGTGACCAGGTTCGTGGCTCCCGGCCCGGACGTCGCCATACAGACCCCGACCCGGCCGGTGGCCTGGGCGTACCCGGTCGCGGCGTGCCCCGCGCCCTGCTCGTGGCGGACCAGGATGTGGCGGACCTTCTCCGAGTCCAGCAGCGGGTCGTAGGCCGGGAGGATCGTGCCGCCCGGGAGACCGAACACGACCTCGCAGCCGATCTCCTCGAGCGAGCGGACCAGGGACTGCGCCCCGGTCATCGGCTCGTTGTCGACGCGCGGGCCGGGAACGGTCGCCTCGCCGCGCGCGGCGGCGGGCGAGTCGCTGCGCGGGGTGGCCGTCCGGCCGGGCGGCGGCGCCGGTTTCGGCCCGGCGGACCCGGATCGGGAGGGTGCGGTGGTCATGATCGCCTCTGCCTCGCTGGAGATCGCTACTGATCAGGTGTGGGACATGAACTGTGCTGGTGACATAAAAAAGCCCCCGCCGCCCGTGGGATGGGCTGGTGCGAGGGTGGGCGCGTCGTCGTCCGAGTACGTCTTACTCAGGCGTCGACGCGCCCGGGAAGTACGAGAATTCGGATGACGAACATGCAGCGACGCTAGCACGCGCGCCGCGGCCCGCGTCAACGCCGCCAGCGCACCGGGTGCCGACCACACCGCGGCATCGGGTGCGCAGCCACCGGCTCCCGGCGCCGCGGCACCCGTGCGGCCCTGCAGGCCCGCGTGGGCGTCCGGTGCGAGAATGGGCCGGTGAGCAGCACCGAACCGTCCGCACCCGACCCGGCCGCGTCGCAGGTGCCGCGCGAGGTCCCGCCGCGGCTGGTGTTCCGGCACTCGGCGCTCGGGGCCCTGGCGGCGGCCCTGTTCCTGATCTGCGCGCTGCCGCTGATGCTCTCGGTGCCGTTCTTCTGGCTGGTCGTGCTCGTCCCGGTCGGGTTCGTCGTGTGGCTGCTGCGGGTGCGCACCACCGTCGACGGGGACACGGTCACCGCGCGCACCGTGACCGGCTCGCGCAGCGTCGCCTGGGACGACATCGCCTCGCTGCGCCTGGGCAGGCGCTCCGGGCTGACCGCCGTGCTCGGCGACGACTCGGCGCTGCCGCTGCCGGCGGTGCACCTGCGCGACCTGCCGGCGCTGGCCGTCGCCAGCGGCGGGCGCGTGCCCGACCCGACCGACGGCTGAGGCTGCACCGGGCCGGGGTGACCGGCCCGGCGACCCCCGTCAGGGCATGCTGCTGAACCGCACCGAGCGGATCGTGCGGATGCCGGACCGCTCGCCGGCGGCCAGGGACTCCACCGCACCCGCCCGGCCGGAGGACACCTGCGTGCAGGACTCGGTGCTGGTCAGCGCCAGGCGGTCGGTCCCGTTCACGAACTCGCGCCAGTCTGCGCCGCGGCCGTCCGGGGTGAGCAGGTCGTAGCACTGCGCGTAGACCGGGTCGCGCAGCGGACGCGACGCCGCGACGGTCGTCCCGTCGGCCGTCGTCCCGTCCAGGGCGACGGCCGTCCCGACCGGCGGCGGCGGCGGCGTCACGGGCGAGGCGACGGCCGTCCCGCCGACGCACACCACCCCGATGGCCAGACTCCCCGCGACCGTCATCAGCTTCCGCATCATCGCTTCTCTCCCCCGGGGGATCGGGCCACGCGGCCCGGTCCCCACATCGACGTGACGTGCTCGTGGCACTACCGGAGACGCGGAAGGACACGTTCGGGTTGCATCATCGGACGAAACTCGAAGCGACCGCCGGACCCCGGGGGCGCCGGATCCGGTGGCGGACGGGCGAAACGGGTGCTCATCGGGGGCGTACCGTGGTTCCCGATCACCTCGTCGCGATCCGGCCGGGCACGAGACCCGAACCGGCCCCGGTCCGCGGGGTGCGCAGGGACGGCACCGCGCCACCGCACCCGGTCGTCCGTGACCGCACGACCCACCCGTCCGCCGTCGTCCGGCGGTCGGTACGAACCCGGCTGGAGAGAAGACCCGATGCCCGCCCTCCGTTCCCGCGTCACCACCCACGGCCGCAACGCCGCCGGAGCGCGTTCGCTCTGGCGCGCGACCGGGATGGGCGACGACGACTTCGGCAAGCCGATCGTGGCGATCGCGAACTCCTACACGCAGTTCGTGCCCGGCCACGTGCACCTCAAGGACATGGGCGACCTGGTCGCCGGCGCGATCCGCGAGGCCGGCGGCGTCTCCAAGGAGTTCAACACGATCGCGGTCGACGACGGCATCGCGATGGGCCACGGCGGGATGCTCTACTCGCTGCCCTCGCGCGAGATCATCTCCGACTCCGTCGAGTACATGGTCAACGGGCACGCCGCGGACGCGCTGGTCTGCATCTCGAACTGCGACAAGATCACGCCCGGGATGCTCAACGCCGCGATGCGGCTCAACATCCCGACCGTGTTCGTCTCCGGCGGGCCGATGGAGGCCGGCAAGGCGGTCGTCGTCGGCGGCGTCGCGCAGGCACCGACCGACCTGATCACCGCGATCTCGGCGTCCGCGTCCTCGGCGGTGGACGACGAGGGGCTGGCCGAGGTGGAGCGCTCCGCGTGCCCGACCTGCGGGTCCTGCTCCGGCATGTTCACCGCGAACTCGATGAACTGCCTCACCGAGGCGCTCGGGCTGGCACTGCCCGGCAACGGCTCGACGCTGGCCACGCACGCCGCGCGCAAGGAGCTGTTCCTGAACGCGGGCCGCACGGTGATGGAGCTGGCCACGCGCTGGTACCGCGACGACGACGCCTCGGTCCTGCCGCGCCGGATCGCGACCAAGGAGGCGTTCGAGAACGCGATGGCCCTCGACGTCGCCATGGGCGGGTCGACGAACACCGTGCTGCACATCCTCGCCGCCGCGCAGGAGGGCGAGATCGAGTTCACGCTCGCCGACATCGACGCGATCTCGCGCCGCGTGCCGTGCCTGAGCAAGGTCGCGCCGAACTCGGACTACCACATGGAGGACGTGCACCGGGCCGGCGGAATCCCCGCCATCCTGGGCGAGCTCTACCGCGGTGGGCTGCTCAACGAGAGCGTGCACACGGTGCACTCGCCGTCGATGGAGCAGTGGCTCGGCGAGTGGGACATCCGCGCCGCCTCGCCGTCGCAGACCGCGGTCGAGCTCTACCACGCCGCGCCCGGCGGCGTCCGGACCACCGAGGCGTTCTCGACCTCGAACCGTTGGTCGTCGCTGGACACCGACGCCGCCACGGGGTGCATCCACGACGTCGAGCACGCCTTCTCCGCCGACGGCGGCCTGGCCGTGCTGCGCGGCAACCTCGCCGAGCAGGGCGCGGTGATCAAGACGGCGGGGATCCCGGAGGACATCTGGAACTTCGAGGGCCCGGCCGTGGTCCTGGAGAGCCAGGAGGACGCGGTGTCGGCGATCCTGAAGAAGGAGATCAAGCCCGGCGACGTGCTCGTCATCCGCTACGAGGGGCCCTCCGGCGGGCCGGGGATGCAGGAGATGCTGCACCCGACCGCGTTCCTCAAGGGCGCGGGCCTGGGCAAGGTCTGCGCGCTGGTCACCGACGGCCGGTTCTCCGGCGGGTCGAGCGGCATCTCGGTCGGGCACGTCTCCCCGGAGGCCGCGCACGGCGGGGTGATCGGCCTGGTGGAGACCGGCGACCGGGTCCGCCTCGACGTCCGGGAGCGGAGCCTGGAGCTGCTCGTGGAGCACGAGGTGCTGGCCGAGCGACGGGCCAAGATGGAGGCGAGCGAGCGCCCCTGGCAGCCGGTGGACCGCGACCGGGTCGTGTCCAAGGCGCTCAAGGTCTACGCCGCGATGGCCACCTCAGCCGACACCGGCGCCGTCCGCCGCATCCCCTGAGCTCTCCCGGCCGGCGTCTCACCCCCACCATCTCGCGTCGTGGAGCCATGACGCGGCACGCGGCCGCCGTAAGCCGCGTTGTGGAGCCATGACGCGGCCCTGGGCCGGCCGAGGCCGCGTTGTGGAGCCATGACGCGGATGCTCGTGCCGGAGTGGGGTGGGTACGTTGGTTGGCATGGCTATCGGTACGCGACAGTTGGGCTCGCTCACGGTCTCCGCGCAGGGCCTCGGGTGCATGGGGATGAGCCAGGCCTACGGGGACATCTCCGACGAGACCGAGTCGATCGCGACCGTGCACCGGGCCCTGGAGCTCGGTGTGACGCTGCTCGACACCGCGAACGTCTACGGCGCGGGCGCGAACGAGCAGCTGGTCGGGCGCGCCATCGCCGACCGGCGGGACCGGGTGGTGCTGGCCACCAAGTTCGGCATCGTCCGCGACGCCGCGGGCAACCAGGGTGTGCAGGGCGACCCGGACCACGTCCGGGCGTGCTGCGACGAGTCCCTGACCCGCCTCGGGGTCGACCACATCGACCTCTACTACCAGCACCGTGTCGACCCGGACGTGCCGATCGAGGACACGGTCGGGGCGCTGGCCGGGCTCGTCGAGCAGGGCAAGATCCGCCACTACGGCCTGTCCGAGTGCGGCGCCGAGACGATCCGGCGCGCGCACGCCGTGCACCCGGTGACGGCGGTGCAGAGCGAGTGGTCGCTGTGGACCCGCGGGATCGAGGACGAGGTCGCGCCGACGTGCGCCGAGCTCGGCATCGGTGTGGTGGCGTTCTCCCCGCTCGGACGCGGGTTCCTGACCGGCGCGATCACCTCGACCGCCCAGCTCGGCGAGGGCGACATGCGTAAGGGTCTGCCTCGCTTCGGCGAGGACAACATGGCGGCGAACCTGGCCATCGTCGAGGCGCTGAAGGTCCTGGCCGACGCGCGCGGTGTGACGGCCGGGCAGCTCGCGCTGGCGTGGGTGCAGCACCGCGGCGCGCACGTCGTCCCGATCCCGGGCACGAAGCGCCGCACCTACCTGGAGCAGAACATCGCGGCCGCGGAGCTGGAGCTGACCGC
>NZ_JADQDD010000142.1 GCF_019263595.1 Pseudonocardia sp. KRD291
AGATACATCACCGCCACCTCGTGCGCGATGTGGCGCACCACGGCCAGGTCGTGCGCGATGAACAGGTAGGACAGCCCGAACCGGCCGCGCAGGTCCTCCAGCAGGTTGATCACCTGGTTCTGGGTGGAGACGTCGAGCGCGGACACCGCCTCGTCGCAGACGACCAGGCTCGGGTTGAGCGCGACGGCGCGGGCGATCGCGACCCGCTGGCGCTGCCCGCCGGAGAACTCCGCCGGGTAGCGGTCGGCGTGGCTCGCGGGAAGCCCGACGACGTCGAGCAGCTCGGCGACCCGGGCCCGCGCGTCGCGGGGTGTGAGGCGTTCCTGCTCGCGCAGCGGTTCGGCGATGCTCTCGCCGATCACCGAGCTCGGGTCCAGCGAGGAGTACGGGTCCTGGAAGACCATCTGCATCGTGCGGCGCATCTCCCGCAGCGCCCGCCCGCGCAGCGCGGTGACGTCGGTGCCGTCGACGCGTACCCGCCCGCCGCGGACCGGGACCAGCCGCAGCACGGCGCGCCCGAGCGTCGACTTGCCCGAGCCGGACTCGCCGACCAGGCCCAGGGTGCGGCCGCGCCCGACCCGCAGGTCGACCCCGTCGACGGCCCGGAGCACCCGCCCGCGCCCGCGCGGGCCGGGCGAGCCGAACGTGACCCGCAGGTCCTCGACCTCCAGCAGGTCGTCGCCGGTGTCCACCGCCGTCGCATCGCTCATCGGGCACCTCGCAGGGTCAGCTCGTCGTGGCGCAGGCAGCGCGAGAGATGGTCGGGACGGGTGGTGAGAAGCGGCGGCGGTTCCTCACAGGCCGGCAGGGCGTACTCGCAGCGGGGCGCGAACCGGCAGCCCGGAGGCATCGCCCACGGCTCGGGCGTCCGCCCCGGGATCGACGGGAGCCGGTGCCCGCGCGATCCGAGCTGGGGCATCGCCGCCAGCAGCCCCTCGGTGTAGGGGTGGCGGGGGTGGTCGAACAGCTCGCCGACGTCGGCCTGCTCCACGACCTGCCCGGCGTACATCACCACGACCCGCTCGCACACCTCGGCGACCACGCCGAGGTCGTGGGTCACCAGCAGGACGCTCATCCCGAGCTCGGCCTGCATGCTCGCCAGCAGCTCGAGGACCTGCGCCTGGATCGTCACGTCCAGGGCGGTGGTCGGCTCGTCGGCGATCAGCAGCGACGGCTCGCAGCTGACCGCCATCGCGATCATCGCGCGTTGCCGCATGCCGCCGGAGAACTCGTGCGGGTAGTCGTCGGCGCGGCGCCGGGCGTGCGGGATGCCGACCAGGTCGAGCACCTCGACCGCCCGGTCCCGGGCCGCCCGCCGGGAGCCGCCGCGGTGCAGGCGCACCGTCTCGGCGATCTGGTCGCCGATCCGGAACGCCGGGTTCAGGCTGGTCATCGGCTCCTGGAAGACCATGGCGACCTCGTTGCCGCGCACCGAGCGCAGCTCCCGCTCGGAGAGCCCGAGCAGGTCCCGCCCGCCGAGCGTCACCGACCCGGACGCGACCCGTCCGACGCCGCGGGGCAGCAGGCCCAGCACCGAGAGCCCGGTGACGGTCTTGCCGGAGCCGGACTCGCCGACCAGGCCGACGATCTCGTGCTCGCCGACCGAGAAGGTGGTCCCGGCCACGACGGTCGACCAGCCGTGGTCGGTGGCGAACTCGACGCGGAGGTCGGACACGCCGAGCAGGGTGGAGGTGGTGGCGGGTGCACTCATGGCGCGGCCTTCCGGATCCGGCGGCCCAGGGCGTCGCGCAGCCCGTCGCCGATGAGGTTGAACGACAGGGTGGCCACCGCGATCGCGACGCCGGGCCAGAACACGAGCAGCGGGGTGGAGCGGATCTCCTTGAAGCCGCTGCCGAGCATCACGCCCCAGCTCGCGGTGGGTGGCACGACGCCGAGCCCGAGCAGGCTCAGCGCCGCCTCGGCGAGCAGCGCCGCGGCCAGCATCACCGAGACCTGCACCAGCACCGGGGAGGCGACGTTCGGCAGCACCCGCCGCGCGATGATCTTCCAGGCCGGGGTGCCGATGCTGATCGACGCCTCCACGTAGGTCTCCGCGCGGACCTGCAGCGTCGCCGCACGGGTCACCCGGAACAGCCGCGGGGCGTAGACGATCCCGAGCGCGACCATGGCGTTCTGCAGGCCCGGGCCGGTCGCGGCGATGATCGCGATCGCCAGGATGATCGCCGGGAACGTCATCAGGACGTCACCGGCCCGCCCGAGCAGCCAGTCCACCTTCCCGCCGACGTAGCCGGCCAGCAGGCCCAGCGGGACGCCGACGGCGGTGGCGATGGCCACGGCCAGCGCGGCCGCCATCAGCGACACCCGGCCCGCGTAGAGCAGCCGGGTGAACGTGTCCCGGCCGAGCGAGTCGGTGCCCAGCCAGTGGTCCGGTGTGGACAGCGACAGCCTCCGCGGGACGTCGATCGCCTCCGGTGCGTAGGGCGCGATCAGCGGCGCGGCCAGCGAGGCCAGCACGAGCACGGCGAGCACGACCAGGGCGACGAACGCGGGGCGGTTGTCCCGGAAGCGGCGCCAGAAGCCGGGCCGGTCGGGCCCCGGCGCCGGTGCGGACGACGGTGGCGCGGCCGGTGGCGGGGTCGCGGCGGGTGCGGTGGTGGTCATGACTGCCGGATCCTCGGGTTGAAGTAGCCGTAGGACAGGTCGACGAGCAGGTTGATCAGCAGCACCAGCGCCGCGACCACGAGCAGCACGCCCTGCACCATCGGGAAGTCCCGGGCGAACACCGAGGTGTAGGCGAGGTTGCCGAGGCCGGGCAGGGCGAACAGCTGCTCGATCACGACGGTGCCGCCGATCAGGCGGCTGGCCTCGAGCCCGAACGCGGTGACGACGGGCACGGCCGCGTTCTTCAGCGCGTGCTGCCCGACCACGCGCGCCGGGGGCAGCCCCTTCGCCGTGGCCGTGCGCACGTAGTCCTCGCGCAGCACGCCGGTCATCCCGGCCCGGGTCTGCCGGGCGATCACCGCGGCCGGCGCCAGCCCCAGCGCCGTGGCCGGCAGGAACAGGTGCAGGAACCACTGCAGCGGGTTCTCGGTGAGCGGCACGTAGCCGACCGCCGGGAAGATCGTCAGGTTGATCGCGAACAGCAGCACCAGGATCATGCCGACCCAGAAGTACGGGACGGCCACGCCCAGGCTCGCCGCGAACGTCGCGACCCGGTCGATCCAGGTGCCCGGACGCATCGCGGCCAGCACCCCGACCGCCACTCCGAGCACCAGCGCCACGGCGAGGCTGAGCAGTGCCAGCGACAGGGTGGCGGGCAGCCGGGAGAACACCGCGGCGGCCACCGACTGGCTGGAGAACAGCGACTGGCCCAGGTCACCCTGCAGGACCCCGCTGAACCAGTGCCAGAACTGCACCAGGAACGGGTCGTCGAGGCCGAGGCGCTCGCGCACGGCCGCGATCTGCTCCGGGTCCGGGTTCTCCCCGGCGAGGGCGACCGCGGGGTCGCCGGGGACCAGCACGATCAGGCTGAACACGCAGAAGCTGACCACGACCAGCATCGGGACCGTGAACGCCAGCCGGCGGGCGAGAAGACCGAGCATCAGAACCTCCCTCAGGGGTTGATCGCCGCTCCGCGGAACTGGCGGGACGCGTCGGCGTAGATCTCGACCCCGCCGACCTTCGCGTTCTGCACGTAGGGGGTCGTCAGGTTGCACAGGGTGATGTGCGGCGCCTGCACCTCGGCCACGCGGTCGAACAGCTTCGTGAACTGCGGTGCCCGGTCGGCCGGCGTCGCCCCGCGGGAGGCGGCCTCGTCGGCGGCGACCATCTCCGGGTCGGTGAACCCGCCGGGGTTGTTGAACCCGTCCGGGCGGTAGTACTCGGCCGTGAGCACGCTCGCGTCCGACTCGGCCTTCTGCTCGAACAGGATCGCGTCCACGCTCTTGGACACCGAGAAGTCCTCGGCCAGCTTGTTCAGGTCCACCGGGGTGATCGACATCGTGATGCCGACCTCTGCGAAGTTCGCCTGCATGATCTGCGCGATCTGCTGGTAGACGTCGAGGTTGACGACCTCCATGTCGAACGAGAACCCGTCCGGCAGGCCGGCCTCGGCGAGCAGCTGCCGGGCCCGTTCCGGGTCGTGCCGCGGCGGCGTCACGTTCTTCGACGACGCGTAGTAGAAGTCCGGGAACATCTGCCCCGCCGGCTGGCACAGGCCGCTGACCAGCAGGCTGATCGACTGCCGGTCGACGGCGACGTTCATCGCCTGGCGGACCTTCTCGTTGCCGAACTCCGAGCGCGCGGTGTTCAGGTTCAGCGTGTAGCTCGACAGCGAGGGCTGCTGGCAGATCGTCAGGCCGGACTCCTGGGCCGGGCGCAGCATGCTGGCCCGCAGGAACGTCACGTCCGCGGCACCGGTGGTGACGGCGTTGAGCCGGGCGTTGTCGTCGCCGGAGATCAGGTAGGTCATCTTCGCGAGGCGGGCGGCGTCCGGGTTCCAGTAGCCCGGCACCCGGGTGTACTCGACGCGGTCGCCCGGGACGTATCGGCTCATCGTGTACGGGCCGGACCCGCCGGTGGGCTTCACATCCTCGCCAGGCTTGTCGAACGAGGCCGGGCTCATCATCATCCCGGCCGAGCCGCCCAGGATCGTGATCAGCGGACCGGCCGAGGCGTCGGTGACGAGGCGGACCGTGCGCTCGTCGAGCACCTGGACGTCGGTCAGCGATTCCAGCCGGTTCGCGTTGAACGAGCCCTCGGAGTCGCGGTGGCGCAGCAGGTTGGCGCGCACCGACTCGGCGTCGAACGCGACGCCGTCGTGGTAGCGCCAGCCGGGGATCAGGCGCATGTCCACCGACCGGCCGTCCGGGGAGAGCTTCCAGGACTCGGCGAGCATCGGCTCGGCCTCACCGGCGGCGTCGACGTGCACGAGGCTGTCGTAGACCGGGTAGAGGTACATCTGGCTGTTGTTCGTGGTGATCTTGTCCGGGTCGAAGCTCGTGTTGTCGACCGAGTAGATCCAGGTCAGCTCCGCGTCGCGGTCGGCGCGCGGCGCGACCGGCGGGCAGTCGATCGGGCCGGTGTCGGCCTGCGGGATGGCGCCGGTCCCCGCCCCGCACGCGGTCGCGGCGACGAGCAGCAGGGGCAGCATCAGCACCGCGAAGCGGCGCGGCGTCACGTGGCGGGTGGTGGACGGGCGCACGGGGACCTCCTTGTCCTGCGTCGACCCTCAGGGGCGCGTCAGCGCGAGTTGCGGCGGCGCTGGGACCACATCTGGGTGGCGCGTTCGAACTCGACGGCGGCGTCCCAGCCGATGCCGGGCGGGCCGAGCTCGGTGCGGAACGACCGGACGGCCTCGCGGGCCAGCGCCGGGTCCTTGGCCGGCTCGGCGGCGAGCCGGTGCGCGGTGTCCTCGACGTCGGCGTCCGGGACCGCGGCCCATGCCATCCCGATCTCGGCGGCGCGGCGGCCGTCGACCTCCTGGCTGAACAGGCCCATCGCGGCGGTGGCCTCCCGCCCGGCGGTGCGCCCGGCGATGGTGAAGAACCCGCCGCCCGGGTGCAGGCCGATCCGCAGGAACCCGGCGAGCAGCCGGGCGTCAGTGGCGACGACCCGCAGGTCGGTGGCGAGCATCAGGTTGATCCCGGCGCCGACGGCGGCCCCGCGGACCGCGGCGATCGTCGGCACGGCGAGGTTGCCGACCCGCACGAACGCCTTGTAGACGGCGCCGGTCTCCTGGAACGTGCCGTCGGCTGCCTGGTCGGCGCCGGGGTTCCAGGTCCGGCGGTCCGCCCCGGAGCAGAACGTGCCGCCCGCCCCGCGGACCACGGCGGCCCCGATCTGCGGGTCGGCGTCGATCTCCTCGCAGGCGGCGACGAGTTCGCGCCCCATCTGCGGCGTCAGCCCGTTCTTCACCTCCGGCGAGTCGACGGTCAGGGTCGCGACCCCGTCGGTCTTGTCCAGGACGATCGAGCCCATCGGTGTTCCTCCACAGTGCGGTTGGGTGCGGTCAGGGGGTGCGGGTGGCGACGAGGACGTCGACGGCGACGGCGCCGGTCGGTCCCACGATCAGCGGGTTGATCTCCAGTTCGGCCAGGTCGGGGCGGCGGGCGACGGCGGAGCCGACCCGGACGATCGCCTCGACGGCGGCGTCGACGTCGACCCGCGGGGCGCCGCGATGCCCGGCCAGCAACGGCCAGCACCGCAGCTCGCGCAGCAGGGCGTGCGCGTCGCCGGGAGTGATCGGGGCCAGCGCGGTCGCGACGTCGCGGTGCACCTCGGTGGCGGTGCCACCCAGTCCGACCGTGAGCACCGGCGGCCATCCGTCGCGCCCGCCGCTCGCGCCGACCAGCAGCTCGACGCCGTCCGGGACGGCCTGCTGGACCAGCACCCCGGCCAGGCCGGCCACGGTGGCGGCGAGCTCGTCGAACACGGCGGCGGCCCGCTCGGCTGCGACGCCGAGCCGGACGCCACCGGCCTCGGTCTTGTGCTCCAGCCCGGGGGCGACGGCCTTCATCACGACGGTGCCGCCGGCTCCGGCCAGCGCCCGGGCCGCGTCGGCGGCCTCGGCAGCGGTGCCGGCGTGCGCCGACGCCGGGGTGGCGACACCGATCGCGGCGAGCAGCGCCCAGCCGCCGTCGGTGGCCGGGCCGAGGTCGTCCGCCGCTTCCGGGAGCCGCGGCAGCGGCGCCCTGTCCGGCGCCCTGCCTGACGCCGTGCCCGGCGCCGTGTCCGGCATCCGGTCGGGGGCCAGCGCCCCGGCCACCCGGGCCGCGACGGCGATCGAGGAGAACACCGGGATCCCGGCCTCGCGCAGGATCGCGCGGGCGCGGGTGGTCCGGTCCTGCCCGGCCAGCCACACCACCGAGCACGGCACGCCGCTGCCCGACATGGCGGCCGTCAGGTCCTCGGCCAGGTCCGCGGCCTCGTCGCCGACGACCATCGTCAGCAGGATCAGCAGGGCGTCCACCGACGGGTCGGCGCAGACGATCGAGCAGACGTCGCCGAACGCGCGCTCGCCGGTGTTGAACAGCTGCGCGGTGACGTCGACCGGGTTGGCCAGCGCCCCGAACGCGGGGACGAGGCGGGAGAGCTTGTCCTGGGTCTCCGGCGCGAGCTCGGGCAGGGCCAGGCCGTGGCCCTCGCAGCGGTCCGCGGCGAGGATGCCCGCCCCGCCGGACGTGCTGACCGCGGCGATCCGCCGACCGGCCGGGCGGGGCTGCCCGCGCAGCACGGTGGCCGCCGCGAGCAGCTCCTCGACGTCGTCGACCAGCACGACGCCGTACCGGCGCGAGACCAGGCGGAACGCGGTGTCGTCGCCGAGCATCGCCCCGGTGTGCGAGACGGCGGCGCGGCGCCCGGCGCCGGACCGGCCGGACCGCAGCACCACCAGCGACGTCCCGGCCGCTGCGGCCTCGACGGCGAGGCGCTCGTAGGCGGCGCCGTCGCGGACCGACTCCGCGTAGACGGCCAGGACCGAGATCTCCGGGTCCGCCGCGAGGTACCGGCCGATCTCGGTCAGGTCCACGTCGGCCTGGTTGCCGGTGCTCACCCAGGCGGTGAGGTCGAGGCCCTGCTCGGCGGCGATGTCGAGCA
This sequence comes from Pseudonocardia sp. KRD291, assembly GCF_019263595.1. GTDB lineage: Bacteria > Actinomycetota > Actinomycetes > Mycobacteriales > Pseudonocardiaceae > Pseudonocardia. The sequence goes on from NZ_JADQDD010000142.1 coordinate 7,558, forward strand.
CCGAGCCGCCGATCGCGCCGCTCTGCCCGACGTAGGCGATCCCGGAGCTGCCCCGCAACGGCCGGTCGGCCGCCGCGGTGAACGTGGCGAACAGGCGGGTGGGGGCGTAGTAGATGCCCTGGCAGTTGGGGCCCAGGACCCGGACGCCGGACTCCCGCGCGGCGGCGACGAGCTCGTGCTGCAGCTCGGCGCCGTCGGTGCCCACCTCGGCGAACCCGGAGGCGAACACGACGACGGCGGCCGCCCCGGCGGCGCCGGCCCGGCGTACCGCGTCCGGGGCGTGCGCGGCCGGGACCAGCGCGAGCACCAGGTCGACCGGGCCCGGCACCGCGTCCAGGGACGCGAAGCAGGGCAGCCCGGCGAGCTCGTCGTACTTCGGGTTGACCGGCCACACGTGCCCGGAGAACCCGCGCTCGGCGAGCCATCGCAGCGGGCGCGCCATCGGGCTGTCCGCCCGCCCGGTCGCGCCGAGCACGGCGACCGCGTGGGGCCGGAACACCCGGCCCCAGTCGGTCGGCGTCGCAGCCTCCGGCCCGCTCGGCCGGGTCGCGTCGACGGTCTCCGTCACGGGGTGGACCTCCTCGTCCGCGGGGCACGACAGGGGACCCGTCACGCGGACGGGTGCCGAGGTACGTGCTGGTCTCCGGTGCTGTGGCGGCACTCGGCCGCGGTGACCCGGTTCACACACGGTAAGTCGACACCTGTGTCGACTACAAGTCTTTCCGCTGCCGATTTTGTATGCGATCCTTCGCGGCGACCGGAGGGCCCGCTGGTGGTGGAGTGACGGGTGACGGAGCAGATGACGGGGTGGCGGAGCAGGTGACGGGCGAGGCGCGCAGCGGCGTGGGCAGCCGCAGGCGGGCGAGTATCGGGGCCACGCCGAGCACCGCGCGCGGGCGCCGGACCCGGGCGCTGCTGCTGCAGGGCGCACGGACGGTGTTCGAGCGCGACGGGTTCCTCGACGCGCGGGTCGCGGACATCGCCGCCGCCGCGGGCACCGGGCACGGCAGCTTCTACACCTACTTCGACTCCAAGGCCGACGCCTTCCGCACCCTGGTCAACGAGGTGATGGAGACCGGGCTCTACGCCCCGGCGCAGCCTCCGAGCCCGCGCAGCGGGGACGGCCGGGCGCCGACGGTGACCGAGGCGTGGCGGCGGATCGAGCAGGGCAACCGGCGCTACCTGGAGCTGTTCCGTCGGGACAGCCGGCTGCTCGCGCTGTTCGAGCAGGTCGCCTCGTTCGACGAGGAACTGCGGCGCTACCGGCTCGAACTGCGCGAACGGTCGGTCGCCCGGGCCGCGGCCGGGATCGCGAGACTGCAGGAGTGGGGTCTGGCCGACGCCGACCTGGACCCGGTGCTGGCCTCGCACGCGCTGAACTCGATGGTCACCCAGTACATCTACTACTGGCTGGTGCTGGGTCAGGAGCACACCGAGGCGGACTCGGTGCGCACGCTGACCCACCTGTGGGCCCGCTCGATCGGCCTGCCCCACCCGCCGTAGATCACGACCCGGTCACCACCAGGGACACGCGGCCGTCCGCGGGCGACAGACCGGACGTCCGGCACGCATGCTGGGACGGTGACCGACGAGCCGCAGGGCGCACCCGCCGTCGACCCGTCGCCGCCCGTCCGGCCGCGCACGGTGTGGGCGACGGTGAAGCGCACGCTGGCCCGCGCCTGGGAGGACAACATCTTCTCCGAGTCCGCGGCCGCCGCGTTCTGGCAGACGCTGTCGCTCCCGCCGCTGCTGCTCGGCCTGCTGGGCAGCCTCGGCTACGTCGGCGCATGGTTCGCGCCGAACACCCTGGAGCTGGTGCGGGAGCAGATCGTGGGGGTCGCCGGCAGGCTGTTCAGCGGCAACGCCGTCGACGAGATCATCGCCCCGACCGTCGACTCGATCCTGACGACCGGGCGCGGCGAGCTCGTGTCGCTGGGCTTCGTGATCTCGCTCTGGTCGGGGTCCTCGGCGTTGTCGTCGTTCGTGGACGCGATCACCCGGGCGCACGACCAGTACGGCGTGCGCAACGCGGTCTGGCAGCGCACCATCGCGCTGCTGATGTACCTGGTCGGGCTCGTCGCCGGGATCGTCGCGCTGCCGCTGCTCGCGCTGGGGCCGGACCGGGTGACCGGCCTGCTCCCGGCCGCGATGCAGCCCGGGGTCCTGTCACTGATCGGCTGGCTGTACTACCCGGTGCTCGGGATCGCGCTGATGGCCGCGCTGACCACGCTCTACCGCACGGCGCTGCCGGCCAAGCCGCCGTGGCGGCGCTGCCTGCCGGGCGCGCTGCTCGCCGCCGTGGTGTTCCTGGCCGGGGTGACCGGGCTGCGCATCTACCTGAACTGGATCACCGGCACCGGCTACACCTATGGCGCGCTGGCCGCCCCGATCGCGTTCCTGCTGGCCGCGTTCTTCATCGGCTTCGCGGTGGTGATCGGCGCCCACTTCAACGCCTCGATCCAGCACTTCCACCCGGTGCGGCTCAAGGACCGCCGCGGCGTGGTGGAGCAGCCGGCAATGGTGCTGCCCCCGACCCGGGCCTCCGATGCGCAGCCGTCCGGGCCCGACGCCGGGACGACCGAACCGCACCGGCCCCCGGACCCCGCACCCGCGGACGGCGCCGCACCCTCACCCGGCGCGGCCGCGCCCCGGCTCGGCGGCCCCGCCGAGCGTCACGATGTGGCGAGGGGTGCCGCCACTTCGTGACGCCCGGCGGGTTCGAGCTGGTTGCCGCGCATCGGGCGTCACGAAGTGGCGCTCGGACCGCCATTTCGTGACGCTCGACGTCACTCGTGTCGATGGGCGTGACGCATGCCGGCCTCGACGCCGGGTCGTGCTGGCGGTGGCGTGGGCGGTGGTGGCCCCGGGCGGTCAGGGTTCCCGGCTCTGCTCCAGCGCGGTCGTCGCGGCGGCGCGCAGCAGGGCGTGCTCGGCGGCGAGGCCGAAGAAGGAGAACCCGAGTGAGCGGTAGCGACGCAGGTTCTCCGGCCCGGCGCACCAGATGCCGGTCGGCAGTCCCGCGTCGGCGCAGGTCGCGGTGATCCGGGACAGCAGCGCGTCGTAGTCGGGGTCGCCGCCGTGCTGCGCGGCCAGCGGCACGCCGTGGGCCAGTGCGAGGTCCGAGGGGCCGACGAACACCGCGTCCAGCCCGTCGACGGCGACGATCTCCGGCAGCGCCGCGACCGCGGCCCGGGTCTCGACCATCACCACGCACAGCCCGGGCGCGTCGGTGTCGCGGCCCTGCCAGCCGAGCCGGGTCGGGCCGTAGCTGCGCACACCGGACGGCGGGTACCGGCAGGCCGCCACCGCGGCGCGGGTCTGCTCGGCCGTGTCCACCAGGGGCACGATCACCCCGGCGGCGCCCCGGTCCAGGGCGCGGCTGATCGGCCCCTCGCCGTGCTCGGGCACCCGGACAAGAGCGTGCGTCCCGGTCGCCGAGAGCGCCTGCAGCAACGGGAGCAGCGCGTCGTCGCCGATCAGGCCGTGCTGGGTGTCGACCACGACGAAGTCGAACCCGACCGAGCCGATCACCTCGGCCGTCGCGGCGGAGGGGAGCTGGAGCCATCCGCCGACCATGTCGCCGGCGAAGCGGAGATCGTCCATACCCGCACTGTGCCGTCCTGGTCCGGTTCACGCCAGGGCGAGGTGCCGACGGCGTGGGGCCGGGGCGGGCCGGGCGGCGTGCGGGCATCATCTGCAGGCATGCACGTGAGGGAGCTGCCGGCGCGGCCGGTGATCGGGATCCTGCACCCGGGGGTGATGGGCGCCGCGCTGGGTTCGGCGCTCAAGGCCCGCGCCGGTGCGGTGATCTGGGCCGACGCGGGCCGCACGCACGCCACGGCCAAGCGGGCCGAGATCGCCGACCTGGTCGCGGTCCCGGACGTCGCGGACCTCGCCCGGCGCGCGGACCTGATCATCTCGATCTGCCCGCCGCACGCCGCCCGCGACGTCGCCGCACAGGTCGCCGCGGCCCTACGGGGACGCGACGAGCGCCCGCTCTACGTCGACGCGAACGCCGTGTCGCCGCAGACCGTCGCCGCCGTCGAGCAGGTCCTCGGCGCCGGCACCGTGTGCGACGGGGCGATCATCGGTCCGCCGGCGTGGGAGCGCGGGCGGACGGTGCTCTGGCTCTCCGGGCCCGGTGCCGCGACCGTCGCCGGCCTGTTCGAGGACACCCCGTTCGACGCCCGCGTGCTCGGCGACGAGATCGGCGCCGCGAGCGGGCTCAAGGCCTGTTTCGCGCTGCAGAGCAAGGCCCTGCCGACGGTGTGGCTCGCGGTCGAGGAGGCTGCGGCCCGGTTCGGCGTCACCGACGCCCTGCGCGGCGAGATGGAGCGCACCGGTACCGGTTACGAGGCGGCGCTGGGCGCGATCCGGGACGCGGCCGGCGGGAAGGCCTGGCGCTGGGCGGGGGAGATGGACGAGGCCGGCGACGCCCTGGCCGCGGTCGGCGTCCCGGACGGCTTCTCGCGCGCCGCCGCCGAGATGTACCGCCGCGAGTCCGAACCCGGGTCCGCGCCGCGTCCCGAGGGGGCCCCTCGGGACGCCTGAGGTCCCGAAGGATCCCCTCGCGGCGAACGGGGAGCTCACGGCGCGCCGGGGGCGCTCCGGCGGGCCGCGCGCAGGCCGTCGAGATCGTCCTGGGCCAGCGACCGCCAGAACCTCAGTGCCGCGTACTCCATCTCCAGCCCCAGCTCCAGGGTGATCATGCGGGGCCCGGCCGCCGGGCTCTCACCGAACCGCTCGACCATCTGCTCGTAGTCGTCGATCCGGGCCCGGTGCTGCGCGATCTGCTCCTCGGCGAGGCGGTACACGTCGTCGGGGTCCCCGACCTCGTTGAAGAACAGCTTCAGCTCGGCGATGTCGCGCATCTGGAAGTGCTCGTCGGTGGGGGAGGCGAGCCAGCCCCGCAGGGCGTCGCGGCCGACGTCGGTCAACGAGTAGGTCTTGCGCCTGCGCCCGCCGTCCTCGCTGGCGCACTCCAGGAGCCCGGCACCGGTCAGCCGTTCGGGCTCGGAGTAGAGCTGCGCGTGCGGGAAGTGCCAGAAGTAGCCGACCGAGTGCCCGACGGCCCGCTTCAGGTCGTAGGGGGTCGACGGCCCGCGCAGGGCGATCATCCCGAGCACGACGTAGGACGTCGTGGACAGTCGCACGTCCATCCGCCCAGCCTATCCGCGGTCCGGGACCGCCCCGTGCGGCAGGCAGGTTTGTTCGTACGGTCCGTTCCGGACGGGCGACCGCCGTCGCGGCCGTGGGGCAGCTCACGGGGGCACCGGGCCGACCTGTCAGGGCGTGCGGTCCCCGGGTGCCCGATACTCGTTGCCATGAGCGACCCGTCGACAGCGTCGTCCGACTCCGCCGAGGTCATGGAGGCGCCGATCCCGGTCGTGCCCGCCCCGTACCACTCCCCGGAGCGCGAGGCGCTGCAGAAGCAGGCCCGCGAGTTCGCGACGAGCCGCGTGCTGCCCCTGGCCAACGAGCTGGACCCGCAGAAGGGCGAGATCCCCCGCGCGCTGCTCGACGAGATGGCCGAGCTCGGCTACTTCGGCATCACCGTGCCCTCCGAGAGCGGCGGGCTGGGTCTGGGCGCGTTCGAGTACTGCATGGTGGCCGAGGAGCTGGCCCGGGCGTGGATGAGCGTCGGGTCGATCATCGCCCGCGCGCAGGGCGCCGGCACCGGCGTCGCCGACGAGGCCCGCCGCGGCGAGCTGCTGCGACGCAGCGCGGCGGGGGAGTGGATCGGCGCGATCGCGCTCTCCGAGCCGGACGCCGGGTCGGACCTGGCCGGGGTCGAGACCCGCGCCGTGCGCGACGGCGACGACTTCGTGATCACCGGGCACAAGCGCTGGACCGGCAACGCCCGGGCCGCCGACTTCATCCAGGTCCTGGTGCGCACCGACGATCCGGAGCCGGGGGAGCGGCGTTCGGCAGGGCTCGCGACCATCGTGGTGGAGAAGGAGCGGGACAGCTTCCCGGACGGTCTCACCGGCACCCCGATCGACAAGATCGGCTACCACGGCTTCGTCACCTGGGACCTGCACTTCGACGGCCTGCGCGTGCCGGTGGCCAACCAGCTCGCGGCCGGCGACCAGGGCTTCGCCTCCACCCAGGCCTGGCTCAACATCGCCCGGGTGCACACCGCCGCCCGCGCGGTCGGGCTGGCCCGCGCCGCGGTCGAGGACTCGATCGGCTACCTGCAGGAGCGCCGGCAGTTCGAGCACCCGATCGGCGACTTCCAGGCGCTGCGGTTCAAGCTCGCCACGATGGCCGCCAGGGTGGAGCAGGCGCGGTCGTTCTACCAGCACGTGGCGCACCGGCTCGACCAGGGCGAGCCCTGCGAGCGGGAGGCCGCGATGGTCAAGCTGCTGGCCACCGAGATGGCCGCGGAGGTCACCGGGGACGGCATCCAGCTGCACGGGGGCAACGGCTACACCACCGAACGCCAGGTGGAGCGGCACTGGCGCGACGCCCGCCTGACGACGATCTTCGAGGGCACCAGCGAGATCCAGATGAAGATCATCTCCGACCGCCTGCTCCCGCGCGCCGGGACGAGCTGAGGCACTAGCGGAACGCTCCGCGCACCATGCCGAGCACGTCGTCCTCGCCCAGTCCTAGCCGGCGGGCGAGGGCGACCAGCTCGTTCGCCCGCTCGGTGATCTCGGCGTGCCCGCCGGTGGCCGTCGCGGTGAGCACCGCGCCGCGCCCGCGGCGCAGGTCGACCATTCCCTCGTCGCGCAGCTGCTGGTAGCCGCGCAGGACCGTGTGCAGGTTGATCCCCAGGGTGGAGGCCACCTCGCGCGCCGGCGGGAGCCGGTCGCCCGCCACGGCGTGACCGGCCGCGACGGCGTGGCGCACCGATGCGGCGACCTGGTCACCGAGCGGTACCGGTGACGAGGGGTCGACGCGGATCAGCACGTGCGGTCCGGGTCGTCCGAGCGCTGGCGGTCCGGCTCGGCGTTGAGAAGGCCCGCGGCCGTCCCGGCGTCCGGCACGGTCACGAGGAACTCCCGGCCCCCGGTGAGGTCCAGGGCCAGGGTCTCGCCGCTGCGGGTCGCGCGATAGCCGGCCAGGCCGGTGGAGCTCAGCACCCCGTACTCGTTCCACCCGAGCCTCGTGGGGTCGAGCGGCACCGCCCGGGCGACGCGGATCTCCTCCATCGGCGCCGTGACAAGGGCGCGACGCAGCAGCGGCTGTTCGACGCGGACCCCGGACCCATCGACACGGACGCGGGCGTAGGCGCTCAGCAGGCTCCAGATCGCTGCCGCCAGCAGCATCGCCGCCACCGTGAGAGCACCGTCGTTGATCCACACAACGACCTGCACCGCTGCTGCCGCGAGCAGGATCGCGACACCGACGAGCCCCCGGCGGGAGACGACGGTACGGGTCCACACGACCCGCTCGGAGGCGGCCAGCAGGATCCGCGCCGCGCCGGGTGGCGGGACGCCGGTGGCGGGGCGCCGGGCGTCGGGCCCGGCGGCGAGATGCCCGACGGCGTAGACGAGGGCGACCGCCGGCAGAACGGACATCGCCCACCGCCATGCCGGCGCGTCCGGGAAGCGCTCCATCGCCGCCAGCCACGCCACGATCGGCACCAATGTCCAGGCGGTGGCGGCCTTCTGTCGCTGTCGCGGCGAGGTGCGGTCGGTGGTGCTCAGCACGAGGAACCCGCCGAACACCAGTGTCCAGAGAACGCTGATCCCGTGGCCGACGTCGCCGTGCGGCGCCCAGAGGACGGCGACGGCGGTGACGGAAGCGGCTGCTGTCCCCGCCGCGGCCACGGCGACGCGACGACGTGTGGTGCGGACGGTCGGATCGGACATCGGTTCCTCCTCGGCCCGTAGCACCATTGTTTGCAATGTACTAGAACAATATGGCTTCCGCACCCGGGGCGGCCCGGGATAACGTCCGTTCATGCCGCTCGACCCGATCTTCCGGACCATGCTCGACACCCTGGAGAGCGCCGGTGCGCTGCCGTTGGTCCGGGGTGGCCCCGTCGAGTCCCGCGAGCACTACCGCGCGCTGTCGCTGTCGCGCCGCGGGCCGGGCTTCGTCCCCGAGGAGGTCG
>NZ_JADQDD010000143.1 GCF_019263595.1 Pseudonocardia sp. KRD291
CAGGGACGGACGACGCACGGTCCCAGCCTGCCCTGCCGGCGGTGAAGTCCGCGTTCGCGGGTGCGCCGGCAGCCGGTCCGGGCGCGCGCCGCCGGACCGTCGCGCGCTCAGGGCGACGGCGGCAGGGACACGTTCTGCATCGTCGGCCGCACCTGCCCGGCCGGAACCCGGGACGGCGGGGCCGATGTGGATGTGGACGACGTGGAGGTGGGCGTGGGAGGCGCCGTGGCCGACGCCGAGGCGGCCGGCGCGGCCGTGGGCCGGCGCTGCTGCTCGCGCGGAGCGGGTGCGAACCGGGCGACCGGGGTGGCTCCGGTGAACGACGCGGTACCTCCACCGGGCGTGGCGGCGGTGATTCCGGAGGCGGGCAGGCCGAAGGCGAGCGCGCCGATGGCGAGGCCGGACACGGCGGCGCCGGTGCCGATCCGGCGGCGGCGCGAGCGCCGTCCGGCCGGCGCGGGGCGAAGGACCGAGACCATCTCGCCGTCCGCGGTCATCGACAGGCCCGCGGGCGGCGGGGGCAGCTCGGTGTCCTGCGGGATCGAGCACAGTGACGACATCAGCGACGTCGGGAGCGTGGGGGCGTCGGCACAGCGCAGCTCCGAACGCGCTTTGCGCTGGTCGACGACCTCGCCCGCGCAGTCCGCGCAGTGCTGCAGGTGCCGGCGTGCGCGCCCGTCCGGACCCGCCGCGAGCTCCCCGTCGACGTAGGCGACGACCGCCTCCGGGGTGAGGTGGGCCTCACCCCAGTCCGGGGCGATCACCTGGAACCGTCGGTGTTCGGTCACGACACCAACTCTGCCACCGACGGGCCCGTTCCTGCCACGTCGGCGGCGCGGTGCCGCTCCAGGGAGGCCCGCAGCGCCGTGCGGCCGCGGTGGATCCGGCTGCGCACGGTGCCGAGCTTGACCCCGAGCGTCGCGCCGATCTCCTCGTAGGACAGGCCCTCCACGTCGCAGAGCACGACCGCGACCCGGAAGTCCGGGGGCAGCTCGTCCAGGGCGGCCTGCAGGTACGGGTCGAGGTGGGTCGCCGAGAACACGTCCTCGGGCTCCGGCCCACCGCCGGGCAGGCGGTCGGTGTCGTCGGGCAGGCCCTCCATGCGCAGGCGGGCGCGGCGACGGACCATGTCCAGGAACAGGTTCGTGGTGATCCGGTGCAGCCAGCCCTCGAACGTGCCGGGCTTGTAGGAGGCCAGCGAACGGAACACCCGGATGAACGTCTCCTGGGTGAGGTCCTCGGCGTCGTACGGGTTGCCGCTCAGGCGGTAGGCGAGGCGGTAGACCCGGTCGGCGTGCGCCCGGACGATCTCGTCCCAGCTGGGCGGGGTCCAGTCCGCGCCCTCACCCGGGAGGGTGCTCGTGGCGCCCGTTCCCGTGGAGGCGCCGGCGGTGGATCGTTGATCGGGCATGGCATCAGCCTGCCCCGGCGGCATGAGGAACATGTGAAACCCGTCTGAGAGAACCCTGTGAATCACGAGCGAGATGTGCAATGGCGCATCACCCGCGGCGACCGGGTACCGCGTAGGAGGTGCCGCGAATCATCCGGCCTTCGTGGTGTGTACGCCCCTGCGCTACTCCGACCCGGTTAATCTCTGCGCATGACCACTCCCGCGGCGCAGGCCGCCGAGGCCTACCTCGCCGAGGACGAGGGCCTGGCCCGCGCACGGGCGGCGGGCGTGGCGGCCGGCGCGTCGCCGATCAGCCCGGCCGGCGGCGCAGCGCTGGCCGTCCTGGCCGCGACGGTCTCCGCGCGTGCCGTGGTCGAGGTCGGCACCGGGGCCGGGGTGAGCGGGCTCTACCTGATGCGTGGGATGGCCTCCGACGGGACCCTGACCTCGATCGACGTGGACCCGGAGCTGCAACGGACGGCGCGCGCGTCGTTCCTGGCCGCCGGGTTCGGCCCGTCCCGGCTGCGGTTGATCAACGGGATGGCGCTGGAGGTGCTCCCCCGCCTCACCGACGGCGGGTACGACCTGGTCGTCGCCGACGCCGTGCCCGGGGAGTACCCCGGCTACCTCGCCGAGGCGATCCGGCTGCTGCGCCCGGGCGGGGTGCTGGTCCTCGAGGGCGTGTTCGACGGCGGCCGGGTGGCGGGCGAGCCCGCCGACGACGGTCCCGGCACCGCGGCGCTGCGCGAGGTCACCGACCAGGTCCGCGACGACGAGCGGCTGCTCTCCGCACTGCTCCCGGTGTCCGACGGGATCCTCTGCGCGGTCCGCCGGTAGCGCTCCACCGGGCAGACCTACTGGGCCGTGACGCCCTTGCCGAGGACGACGACCCCACCGGGGCTGACCGTGTAGCGGGCCCGGTCGTTGTTCAGGTCCACCCCGATCAGCGCGCCGGGCGGCACCACGACGTTCTTGTCCAGGATCGCGCGCCGCACCACCGCCCCCCGCCCGATCCGGGCGCCCGGCAGCACCACCGAGTCCGAGACCTCGGCCCCGCCCTGCACCATCACGTTCGGGCTGATCACCGACCGGCGCACGATCGCCCCGGAGATGATCGTGCCGGCACCGACGATGGAGTCCTGGGCGATGCCGCCCTCGACGAACTTCGCCGGCGGCAGCGCCGGGGTCGCGGTGCGGATCGGCCAGCGCTGGTTGTAGAGATTGAAGATCGGGTGCACCGAGACCAGGTCGGTGTGCGCGTCGTAGTAGGCGTCGATCGTCCCGACGTCGCGCCAGTAGCCGGCGTCGCGCTCGGTCGCCCCGGGCACCAGGTTGTCGGCGAAGTCGTAGACGTGCGCGGCGCCCTGACCCACCAGCGCCGGGATGATGTCGCCGCCCATGTCGTGGTCGGAGTCGTTGTTCTCGGCGTCGGCGCGCAGCGCGTCGAGCAGCGCCTGGGTGGAGAACACGTAGTTGCCCATCGAGGCGAACGTGACCTCGGGGTCGTCCGGCACGGCGGGCGGGTCGGACGGCTTCTCCACGAAGTCGGTGATCTTCCCCGACTCGTCGGAGGCGATGCAGCCGAACGCCTTCGCCTCGGCGCGGGGCACCCGGATCCCGGCGACGGTCACGCCGGCGCCGCTCTCGATGTGCTGGGAGATCATCTGCGCCGGGTCCATCCGGTACACGTGGTCGGCACCGAACACGGCGATGTAGTCCGGCTGGTCGTCGTAGACCAGGTTCAGGCTCTGGAAGATCGCGTCCGCGCTGCCGGTGTACCAGCGGCGTCCGAGCCGCTGCTGGGCCGGGACGGTGGTGATGTACTGGTCCAGCACGCTGGACAGACGCCAGGTGGTGGAGATGTGGCGGTCCAGCGAGTGCGACTTGTACTGGGTCAGCACGCAGATCCGGTCCAGGCCCGCGTTGACCAGGTTGGACAGCACGAAGTCGATCAGGCGGTAGTTCCCGCCGAACGGCACCCCCGGCTTCGCCCGGTCCGCGGTCATCGGCCAGAGCCGCTTGCCCTCCCCGCCGGCGAGCACGATCCCGAGCACGTTCGCCGAGAGCCGGCCCGACGCCGACGACGGGCGCACCCCGCTCATTGCGGTCATCGCAACCCCCCGCTCTGGAATACCGGCCGCGAGGCGAGGCCCTTCCAGGAGGACCTCCACGACCCCTGGAAACCCTAGTGCCACACCCGCCTCCCGGCCAGCGGCGGACGAGGCATGTCGATCACCCGCAACCTGCCGGCCACCTGTACGGGCGGCCTGTCCCGCCGGGGGCGCACGCGTTACCGTCCCGGACGTGCGCGTCGGCCTGTTGACCCGGGAGTACCCACCTGACGTCTACGGCGGGGCGGGGGTGCACGTCGGGTACCTGGTCCCGGCCCTGCGAGAGCTCGTCGACGTCGACGTCCACTGCTTCGGCGACGCCCCGCCCTCCCGGCAGGGCGCCCCGGCCCGCGACGGCGTGACGGTGCACCCGGTGCCGGCCGAGCTCGACGGGGCGAACGCGGCGTTGACGACGCTCGGCGTCGACCTGACGATGGCCGCCGCGCTGGACGGCTGCGACGTCCTGCACTCGCACACCTGGTACGCGAACATGGCCGGGCACGTGGGCAAGCTGCTGCACGGGCGCCCGCACGTAGTGACCGCGCACTCGCTGGAGCCGCTGCGTCCGTGGAAGGCCGAGCAGCTCGGCGGCGGCTACCGGGTCTCGTCCTGGGTGGAGCGCACCGCCTACGAGGCCGCGGACGCGGTGATCGCGGTGTCGCACGGCATGCGCCGCGACGTCCTGGCCGCCTACCCCGACGTCGACCCGGAACGGGTGCACGTGGTGCACAACGGGATCGACACCGCGTTCTACCGCCCCGACGAGAACCTCGACGCCGTCCGCGCGGCCGGGGTGGACCCGGACCGCCCGTCCGTGGTGTTCGTCGGGCGGATCACCCGGCAGAAGGGCCTCGGGCACCTGGTCGCCGCCGCGCACCGGGTGTCGCCGGAGGCGCAGATCGTGCTGTGTGCGGGCGCGCCGGACACCCCTGCGCTCGAGGCGGAGATCGAGCGGGCGGTCGCCGAGCTGTCCGCGACCCGGTCCGGGGTCGTCTGGGTGCGCCGGATGCTGGAGACCGCGGAGGTCCGTGCTCTCCTCTCGGCGGCGACGGTGTTCGTGTGCCCGTCGGTCTACGAGCCGCTCGGGATCGTGAACCTGGAGGCGATGGCGTGCGGGACGGCCGTCGTCGCCTCCGACGTGGGCGGCATCCCGGAGGTCGTCGCGGACGGCGACACCGGGCTTCTCGCGCACTACGACGCGGGCGACACCGCGCGGTTCGAGTCCGACCTGGCCGCGGCGATCAACGAGCTGGTGGCGGATCCGGACCGGGCGGCCCGGATGGGCGAACGGGGGCGGGAGCGCGCGGTGGCGGAGTTCGCCTGGGCCGAGATGGCCCGCCGCACGGTGGAGGTCTACGACCGGCTCTGACGCTCCCGCCCGGCCCGCGCGGGGTCAGCCGCAGGTGGCGTTCAGGGCCTCGCCGAGGTTCGTCGCCTCTTCGGGGGTCATCTCGACCACGAGACGTCCACCACCCTCGAGCGGGACCCGCATCACGATGCCCCGGCCCTCTTTGGTCACTTCCAGGGGGCCGTCGCCGGTGCGGGGCTTCATCGCGGCCATGTCTCGTTTCCTCCGTGGTGTGACAGTGTCGGTCCCGCGGCCGCGCGTCTCGGGGAACGCGTCGGTCGCCGGTGGCTCCATTGTCCCCCATCGCCCGTGGCGTGGTGCAACCGAGGCGATCACGACTCGGCAGCGTTCACGCAGCGCAACGGCTCGGACGCACCCCGATGGCGATCACGGGCACAGGTTCGATCACGTCCACGGAGACGGTCACGCTCCGTCGGCGCGCCAGCAGTGCGCCACGTGGTCGTCGACCAGACCGGTCGCCTGCATCAGCGCGTAGCACGTGGTCGGGCCGACGAAGCGCAGCCCGCGCCGTTTGAGCTCCTTGGCCATCGCCGTGGACTCGGGCGTGACGGCCGGGACGTCGGCCAGGGTCGCGGGACGGGTCCGGCCGGCCGGGTCCGGCGCGAACGACCACAACAGCTCGTCGAGCGGGGTGTCGAGGTCGAGCACCGCGCGCGCGTTGCCGATCGCCGCGTCGATCTTGAGCCGGTTCCGCACGATGCCGGCGTCGGCGAGCAGGCGAGCCCGGTCGTCGTCGCCGAAGCGGGCGACCCTCTCCGGGTCGAACCCGGCGAACGCCTCCCGGAACGCCGGTCGCTTGCGCAGGATGACGATCCAGGACAGCCCGGACTGGAACGCCTCCAGGCTCAGCCGCTCGTACATCGCGGCGACGCCGCGCAGCGGGTTGCCCCACTCCTCGTCGTGGTAGGCGACGTAGTCCGGGGCGGAGCCCGCCCACTCGCAGCGCCCGCGCCCGTCGTGCGGGTCGTAGGGGCCCGCGTCCCGCTGCCCCGCCGCGGTCACCCGTCCCCCGCCCGCCTGCGCTCGCCGGCCCTGCGCTCGTCGGCCCGGTAGCGCTCCTCGGTCCGGCGGGCCATCGTGCGCAGCGAGCTCGCGACGCCGGCGCGGAACGCCGGGCGGACCAGCGGCCAGCCGGCCCGTCCGAGCGCACCCAGCGGCAGGTCGAGCAGCTCGGTCCAGAGGAACCGGCTGCGCCGCGGCCCGAGCTCGACGACGGCGAACACGCCGTCGCCCTGCACGACGTGGCCGGTGTGGGTGACGACCGCGCGGCGCGGGCCGCCCGGTTCCTCGGTCCACTCGGTGATCTCCATGGGGTCCGCGATACCGAACGGGCCCAGGCCGGTCACGGCGCGCAACGTCGACCCGACCGAGCGCCCGTCACCGCCGGTGAGCTCGACCCGGGTGCCCAGCATCCAGTCCGACTGGCCGGGCCAGTCGGTGACGACCTGCCACAGCACCTCGGCCGGCACGCCGACGTCGACCGGGACGGTCAGCTCCTCACGGCCCGTGCCCGAGTTCGTCATCTCGGCCCCCTTCGGTGCGCATCCGCGCGATCGTCGTCTCCAGCCGGGTCACGTGCGCGACCAGCTCGCGGCGGTCGGCCTGGACCCGGTCCAGCTCGCCGGCCAGGCGGTCCAGCGCCCAGTCGACCTCCACCATCCGGTATCCGCGCACGACCTGCTGGAAACGCAGGCTCCGCACGTCCGCGCCCTGCACCTCGACGGCCGGCAACCGGGTCGGCGTGGCGTCCGGCGCGAGCGGCGCCAGCTCCTCCCCCCGGCCGAACACGGCGGCGGCCGCCACGAACACCACCGCGGCGACGACCGCCAGGACGAGCACGTAGATCAGCGCGGTCCCCATCCCGTCATCACATCACGCGGGACCGACAGCGTGGGCCGCCCCGGCGGCGCGTCACCCGCGGGTGACGGCGGCCGGCGCGCAGGCGTCCAGCGCGGCCGTCACGCCGGTGACCACGCTCAGGCGCTGCATCGGTCCGGGCCCGGCGAACCCGCGCGCGGTCAGCCCGGCGACCCAGTCCAGCAGCCCGGTCCAGTGCCCGTCCGGGTCGAGCAGCACCAGCGGCTTGGTGTGCAGGTCGAGCGTGCCGGCGGTCCACACCTCGAACAGCTCCTCGCAGGTCCCGATGCCGCCGGGCAGGGTCAGGAACGCGTCCGCGCGGTCCTCCATCCGCTCCTTGCGCTCGCGCATGCTCTCGGTGACGACGAGCTCGTCGGCGTCGGTGTCGGCCCACTCCCGCTCGACCATCGACCGCGGGATGATCCCGACCGTCCACCCGCCACCGGCCCGGGCGCCGCCCGCGACCGCGCCCATCATCGACCTCTTGCCGCCGCCGGAGACCAGCGTCCATCCGCGCGCGGCGATCCCGCGCCCGACCGCGTCGGCGAGCTCGAGGTAGTGCGGCGCGACACCGTCGGACGATGCGCAGTAGACGCAGACCGCGAAGCCGCCGTCCGGAGTGCTCAATGCGTTTCCTCCCACGCGTGGTACGCCTCGTGCACGACGTCGACGGCGTCGTCGATGTCGTCGGTGAGGTGCAGCAGGTCCAGGTCCTTCTTGCTGATCTTGCCCTCGCCGACCATGGTCTTGGCGACCCAGTCGTAGAGCCCGCCCCAGTAGTCCTTGCCCAGCAGCACGACCGGGAACTTGGTGACCTTCTTGGTCTGCACCAGGACCAGCGCCTCGAACAGCTCGTCGAGGGTGCCGAAGCCGCCGGGCAGGCAGATGAAGGCCTGCGAGTACTTCACGAACATGGTCTTGCGGGTGAAGAAGTAGCGGAAGTTGATGCCCTGGTCGACCCAGGGGTTGAGGCCCTGCTCGAACGGCAGCTCGATGCCGAGTCCGACGGAGAGGCCGCCGGCCTCGGAGCATCCGCGGTTCGCCGCCTCC
Organism: Pseudonocardia sp. KRD291; assembly: GCF_019263595.1. Taxonomy (GTDB): domain Bacteria; phylum Actinomycetota; class Actinomycetes; order Mycobacteriales; family Pseudonocardiaceae; genus Pseudonocardia. The sequence goes on from NZ_JADQDD010000143.1 coordinate 7,778, forward strand.
ATCACCCCCGGCCCGCCGCCGGTGATCACCGCGAAGCCGGCGCCGGCCAGCCGCGCGCCCAGCTCACGGCCGACCTCGTACTCCTCGGACCCGACCGGCGTGCGTGCCGACCCGAACACCGTTGCCGCGCGGGGCATCTCGGCGAGCATGCCGAACCCCTCGACGAACTCGGCCTGGATCCGCAGCACCCGCCACGGGTCCGTGTGCACCCAGTCGCTGGGGCCGCGGGAGTCGAGCAGACGCTGGTCGGTGGTGGTGGCCTCGTTGCGGTGCTCGCGGCGGAGCACGACCGGCCCCCGCAGCTTCTCGGCCGGGTGGTTCTCCTGCGTCATGGGCGCCAGCGTAGTGAGGCCCGCTCACCGGCCCGCCGGCGCTCAGGTACCGGCGCTCAGGTACCGGCGCTCAGGTACCGGGGCCCAGGTACCGGCGCAGGACGTCCGCACACCGCGTGACGGCGGCCTCGGCGACGTGTTCCTCCCGGGTGTGCGCGAGGTTCGGGTCGCCGGGGCCGTAGTTGACCGCCGGGATGCCCAGCGCGGCGAACCGGGACACGTCGGTCCAGCCGTACTTGGCCCGCGGCACCGCCCCCGTGGCCGCCACGAACTCCGCCGCGGCCGGGGCCGACAGCCCGGGCAGCGCGGCCGCGGACAGGTCGGTGACGGTCAGGTCGAACCCGTCGAACACGTCACGGACGTGGGCGAGCGCCGCATCGGTGCTGCGGTCCGGGGCGAACCGGAAGTTGACCGTGACCACGCACTCGTCGGGCACCACGTTGCCCGCGACGCCGCCGGCGACCCGCACCGCCTGCAGCCCCTCCTTGTAGACGCATCCGTCGATGTCGACGTCGCGCGGGGTGTAGGCCTGCAGCCGCGCCAGCACGTCTCCCGCGTGGTGGATCGCGTTGTCGCCGAGCCACGACCGCGCCGAGTGCGCCCGGCGCCCGGAGGTGCGGACCTCCACCCGCAACGTCCCCTGGCAGCCGGCCTCCAGCGCGCCGTCGGTCGGCTCCCCGAGCACCGCGAGGTCGGCGACGAGCCAGTCCGGGTGCTCGCGCTCGATCCGGCCGAGCCCGTTGCGTACGTCCTCGACCTCCTCGCAGTCGTAGAACACGCAGGTCAGGTCGACACGCGGAGCGGTGAGGGTCGCGGCCAGGTGCGCGATGACGGCGTCGCCGGCCTTCATGTCGGAGGTCCCACAGCCGTGGATCACTCCGTCCGCGCGCCGGCTCGGCACGTTGTCCGCGATCGGCACGGTGTCCAGGTGCCCGGCCAGTAGCACCCGCCGTTCCCGGCCCAGGTTCGTCCGCGCCAGCACCGCGTCCCCGGAGCGCAGGACCTCCAGGTGTGGCGCCTGCGCCCGCAACGCCCGCTCCAGCGCGTCGGCGAGCACGCGCTCCTCGCCGGACACGCTCGCCACGTCCACCAGGGCCGCGGTCAACGCCACCGGGTCGCTCGTCAGGTCCAGCTCGGGAAGCGTGCTCGTCACACCCCCGACGCTACCGACCGGCGACGGACGCTCGATTCCAGGACGGGCCGACCCCGGGTTCCTGCCGGCCGCCCCTGCGTTCCTGCCGGCCGCCCCTGCGTTCCTGCCGGCCGCCCCTGCGTTCCTGCCGGCCGGCCCTGGGTCCGGGCGGACACGCGCCGGGGCCGGCCCGCGCAGCGCCCGGGCGGGTCGGCCCCTCGCTGCACCGCGCTTTGCAGTGCACACCCCCGTGCGTCCGGCGTACCGGCTCGGCCGGCCGTGGCCCCGGGCCGCGCGGCGTGCCCCCGGATCCGACGGGTGAGATGACGACAGTGGTCCGCTGCCGGCGATCGGAGGGCCACTGTCGTCATCTCACCTGGCACGGGGCTCGGCTTCCTGCCGAACGCGTGCTGGTGACGAGGGGCCTGGCCGAACCGAGCCGGTCTGAGCTGGGCCGGGGCGAACCGGCCGGGCCGAACCGGGCCGGGCTAGACCCTGCGGGCCGGGCTGGGCCGACCTGGGCGGGCCGGTCGGCGACGGCCGGGCGGTCCCGGACGCACCGGGGTGTGCATTGCAAAGCGCGTGCCGGGATCGGCCCGGCACCGGAGTCGTCGTGAGCGGGGACGGCTCACGCGGGCTCGTCGGCCATCCACAACCTGGATCCGTTGTCCACAGGTTCGCGACTGCTCCGTTCACGCCCTCGCTGCCACCGCACCCTGGTTCCCATGACCGACGACGTGCACCGACCGCCGCCCGATCCGGCCCGCGGGACGGAATCCGTGCAGCAGCCGGAACCGGCCGAATCGCGCCCGGGCGAGCAGCTCGTCGCCTACCCGGATCCGGCGGGCCTGTGCCGCGCGGTGCGCCGACGGGCCGACACCAGCCAGCGGGAGATGGCGGCCCGCACCGGACTGGCGCGCTCGACCATCGGCCGGATCGAGTCCGGGAAGCTCGTCCCGAGCCTGAACGTGGTGAGCAGGTTGCTCCTCGAGGCCGACCTGGAACTCGTTGCGGTGGACCGTGACGGCCGGGTGGTCGTTCCGATGCAGGACCCGCCGGACGACGACCTTCGCGACGGGCGGGCAAGCGGTACCCGTCACACCTGGACACGATCGTCGACCCGGGACCGTACGACTGGTGGGGGTCGCTCTACGGGTTGGCCCGCCCGCCCGAGACATGCCATCGGGACAAGGCGAAGCGGGATGTCGAGCGGGCGCGGAGCCAGTGGGAGGTGCGGGTCGCCCAGTTCCGGCACGTCCCGCCCCCGCCCACCGTCGAGCAGTGGATGCGGCGGGGTCGCCGGTGACGGCGCGGGCGGCGCGCCCGGCCGGGTCCGGCGGCCGCGCAGCAGGTAGTTTCGGCGACCGTGAGCACCGAGTACCGCCGTGAGGGCGCTTCCGGCACCGGCCTGGCCACCGTCACCTCCGAGGGCACCGTTCTCGACGTCTGGTACCCGGCCCCGCAGCTGGCCGGGGCGCAGCAGGCCGCCGCGGACCCGACCGCCGATCTGGAGGCGCTGACCGGCACCGACGACGACCGGGGCGTGAGCACCCGGGTGGTCCGGACCGAGATCACCTCGCTGGCCGAGCCGCCCGCCGACGCCACCGACGTGTACCTGCGCCTGCACCTGCTCAGCCACCGGCTGATCGCCCCGCACCAGGCGAACCTGGAAGGTCAGTTCGGGCTGCTGGCGAACGTCGTGTGGACCGACCACGGGCCGTGCGCGGTGCCGGGCTTCGAGCTGGTCCGGGCGAAGCTGCGCCGCCGCGGGCCGGTCACCGTCACCCACGTGGACAAGTTCCCGCGGATGGTCGACTACGTGCTGCCGACCGGGATCCGGATCGGTGACGCCGACCGGGTCCGGCTGGGCGCGCACCTGGCCGAGGGCACCACCGTCATGCACGAGGGCTTCGTGAACTTCAACGCCGGCACGCTCGGCGCGTCGATGGTCGAGGGCCGGATCTCGGCGGGTGTGGTCGTCGGGGACGGGTCCGACCTGGGCGGCAGCGCCTCGGTCATGGGCACGCTCTCCGGCGGCGGCAAGGAGGTCATCTCGATCGGGCGGCGCTGCCTGCTCGGCGCCAACGCCGGGATCGGGATCTCGCTCGGCGACGACTGCGTCGTCGAGGCCGGGCTCTACGTCACCGCAGGCACCAAGGTGACGCTGCCGGACGGCTCGACCGCGAAGGCCGGGACGTTCTCCGGCCAGGACGGCCTGCTGCTGCGCCGCAACTCGGTCACCGGCACCGTCGAGGTGCTGCCCCGCTCCGGCGACGGCATCGCCCTCAACTCCGCTCTGCACGCGAACTAGGACGGCCGTGACCAACTCCTCGCCCGGGACCAGCTCCGCGACGGGCGACGCGCCCGATCCCTCCGTCGACGCGGCCTCCTCGCAGAGCGGCCTGCTCCGCCTGGAGGAGCTCCCGGACGCGGTCGTGGCCGACTCCGGGGCACCGGCCGTGCACCACGTCCGGGTCCTGCTGGACAAGCGGCTGCGGTCGCTGTTGCTGCACGACCCGGGCACCCGCGCCGGGGTCGACATCGAGGACCTGCACCAGATGCGGGTGTCGGTGCGCCGGATGCGGGCGGCGCTCAAGGCGGCGCGCACGCTGCTCGACGCCCGGTGGGCGGACTCGCTGCGCGCCGAGCTGGGGTGGCTCGGCCGGGTACTGGGCCCGGTCCGGGACCTCGACGTGATGATCGCCCGGTTGCGCGGCGAGATCACCGAGCTGCCCGCGGCGGAGCGTGCGGCGGGCGACCGGCTCGTGGCGCACCTCGAACAGGAGCGCGCCGACGCCCGGATCACGATGGTCGCCGCGCTGGACCAGGAGCGCTACGCGGCACTGCTGCGGCGGCTCGAGGCCGCGGTGGGCGAGCCGCTGCCGGAGCCCCCCGACGAGCTCGCCCGCCCGGAGCTGGTCGACCTGGTCCGGGCCGAGGCGCGCAAGCTCGACAAGGCGGTGCGCCGCGCGGGCGAGGACCCGCCGGACATGACGCTGCACGACCTCCGGATCCGCACCAAGCGGCTACGCTACACCGGCGAGCTGGTCGAGCCGGCGATGCGCGACGAGAAGGGCCGCCGCACCAAGGCGGCCAAGCGGATCCGCAAGACGCTCGCGGCGTCGGCACAGCTGCAGGAGGTGCTCGGCGACCACCAGGACGCCTGCGTGGCCGAGCACCGGATCCGGCGTCTGCTCGACGACCTGGGCGACGCCCCGGACGCGCACGTCGTGTTCGTCGGCGGGCGGCTGGTCGAGCGCGAGCGTGCCCGCGCCGAGGACCTTCGGCAGCAGTGGTGGGCGGCCTGGCAGAAGCTCACCGAGCGGGCGGGGTCCCTGTAGCCGGTGTTCCTGTAGCCGGGGTCCCGGTGGTCGGGGTGCCGGTGACCGGCCGGTCGCCGATCCTCCAGATCGCCCCGGCCTGCAGCAGCGCGGACGCCAGCAGCAGCACGACCGCGGCCGGGAAGCCGCCGGTGAGGTCGATCAGCAGGCCCATCACCAGCGGGCCGAGGCCCGCGGCGAGGTAGCCGATGCCGAGGGCGAAGCCGCTGACCGCCGCGCTGCGGGCCGCGTCCGGGGTGCGCCAGGCGATCACGGCCAGGCCGAGCGGGAAGCCCGCCCCGACACCGATGCCGATCAGCACCGCCCACACCCACGGCGCGATCGTCGTCGCGCCCGGCAGCAGCAGTGTCCCGAGCGTGCCCGCCGTGCCGCTGAGGACGGTCAGCGAGGCCCAGAACCGCCAGCGCCGTCGACGCTCGGCGACGGCCGGCATCACGAGTGCGGCCGGGATCTGGGCGATGCTCCACACCGACAGCAGCAGGCCGGCACGCTGCGGGCTCCAGCCGTAGGACTCGTAGAGCGGGGCCAGCCAGGTCAGCCAGCCGTAGAAGATGCCCGACGACCCGGCGAGGTAGCACGCGACGCGGCGGGCGAACGGGTCCTGCCACGGTCGGGCCCGAGACCCGGCCGTCTCCGGGCCGGGTACGGACGCGGGCGCGTCCGGCGACGGTCCGGAACGGCCGATCCGCGCGGCGACCGGCACCCACACCCCGAGCGCCAGGACCGCCGGGACGGCCCACACCGCGAGCGAGAACGACCAGCCGCCGAGCGCGACCGCGAGCGGCACCGCGACCGCCGACGAGACCGTCGCCCCGACCATCATCGACACGACGTAGGCGCCGCTCACCGCACCGGCACGCTCGGGCAGGTACTCCTTGACCACGCCGGTGAGCAGGACGCCCGCGGTCCCGATGCCGAACCCGACGAGAACGCTGCCGCCGACCAGCGCCGGCAGCGTCGCCACCGCGCGCAGCAGGCTGCCCAGCGCGATCAGGGCGACGGAGCAGCCGAGGAGGCGTTCCCGGCCGAGGCGCGCGGCCAACGGGGACGCGGTGAACGACCCCAGCGACATCATCAGCACCGCCCCTGCCTGCACCAGCCCGGCGGCACCCGCGGTGACGCCCAGCTCGGCACGGGCGGTCTGCAGCAGCGGCGGGTATCCGGCCAGCGCGGCACGCAGGTTCACGGCCAGGGCCAGGACACCGAGCAGGACCAGCCACGGCGGCACCCGCGGCGGGACCGTCCGGGCCGTCGCGGCGGGACCCGGCGGGCCGGAAGCCCGCCGGCTCACGGCGCGCCGAGGCGGTCCGCGGCCGTGTCGATCCGCTCGTCGGAGGCGGTCAGCGCGACCCGCACGTGCGACGCCCCGGCCGGGCCGTAGAACTCGCCCGGGGCGACGAGGATCCCGCGCTCGGCCAGGCGGCCCACCGTCTCGCGGCCGTTGCCGCCGTCGGTGGCCCACAGGTAGAGCCCGGCGGCCGAGTGTTCGATCTTCAGGCCGAACGACTCCAGCCCGGCACGCAGGCGGGCCCGGCGCGCCTCGTAGCGCGCGGCCTGCACGGCGACGTGCGCGTCGTCGGACACGGCGGCCGCCAACGCCGCCTGCACCGGCCGGGGGACGATCATGCCGGCGTGCTTGCGCACCTCCAGCAACGCCGCGACCAGGCTCGGGTCACCGGTGACGAACCCGGCCCGGTAGCCGGCCAGGTTCGACACCTTGGACAGCGAGTGCACGGCCAGCAGGCCGGTGTGGTCGCCGTCGCAGACGTCCGGGTGCAGCACCGAGAGCGGCGACGGGTCCGCGGCCCCGGGCAGCCCGAGGTAGCACTCGTCGGAGGCGACGACGGCGCCGCGCTCGCGCGCCCACGTCACGACCTTGCGCAGGTGCTCGACCGGGAGCACCCGCCCGGTCGGGTTGGACGGCGAGTTCAACCAGACCAGACGCACCCGGCCCGGGCCGGCCGCGGTCAGGCCGTCGGAGCGGATGTGGTCGAGCCCGGCCAGCCGGGCGCCCACCTCGTAGGTCGGGTAGGCGAGCTCGGGGATGACGACGCCGTCGCCGGGCTCGAGGCCCAGCAGAGTCGGCAGCCACGCCACCATCTCCTTGGAGCCGATCGTCGGCAGCACCGCGGACGGGTCGACCCCGCGCACGCCGAACCGCCGCTCCAGCGAGGCCACGACGGCCTCGCGCAGCTCGGCGGGACCGTGCGTGGTCGGGTACCCCGGCTCGGTCGAGGCGGGCCCGCACAGGGCGTCGCGCACGACGTCCGGGACCGGGTCGACCGGGGTGCCGACGGAGAGGTCCACCAGCCCGTCCGGGTGGGCGGTGGCCAGCTCGCGTGCGGCCCCGAGGGAGTCCCAGGGAAAGTCCGGCAGAGGTCTCCGGCTCACAGCGATCCGGGGCTCACTCGTCGTGCGACTGCGGCGGCAGGCTGGCGGCCGGCTCGACGTCCTTCTCGACCTTGCCGACCTTCGAGGCGCCGCCGGGCGAGCCCAGCTCGTCGAAGAAGTCGACGTTGGCCTTGGTGTAGGCCGCCCACTGCTCGGGGACGTCGTCCTCGTAGTAGATGGCCTCGACCGGGCAGACCGGCTCGCACGCGCCGCAGTCCACGCACTCGTCGGGGTGGATGTAGAGCATCCGCCCGCCCTCGTAGATACAGTCCACCGGGCATTCCTCGATGCACGCCTTGTCGAGCAGGTCGACGCAGGGCTCGGCGATCACGTAGGTCACTTCGGTGGTCCTCCACTCGGGTTGCGAACACCCCCGGAAATGTGGTGGTGAGGTGTCCGGTCAACTACGACTACCCGCAGGTTAACCCGCGTACCCCGCAGGGGCGGGAGAGAGGTGTGCCTCAGTTGGTCTCATCGCAGCGGTTCGACGACCGGCTCGCGGCCCTGGTCGGACAGCGTGTCTCGCTGCGCCGGCGGATCTCCGGCGACGGCGCCCCGGGCCCCCGGTTCACCGACGCGGTCGGGGATCTCACCGACG
>NZ_JADQDD010000144.1 GCF_019263595.1 Pseudonocardia sp. KRD291
CCGCCCCGGCCCGGTGCCGCCAACGCTGACGTTCGCGCGCGTGCCGGAGGCCAGGACCGTCAAGAACCGGCTTCACCTCGACGTCAACCCCGTCGACCGGGAGCAGGACGACGAGGTCCGCCGCCTGCTCGAGCTGGGTGCCCGGCACGCCGACGTCGGCCAGGGCGACGAGAGCTGGGTCGTGCTCGTCGACCCGGAGGGCAACGAGTTCTGCGTCCTCGCGACCCGCCGCCGCTGAGCCTGCGCGCTCGGGCCGGCGGCGCACGGTCGCCGAGCTACACCGCGTCGTGCAGGTGGGCGCGCTCGCCGTCCTGGTCGAACATCGTCAGGAGCTCCACCGGCCCGCCCTCGGCGCCGATGAAGTGCGGCACCATCGTCGAGAACTCGGCGGCCTCGCCCGGGCGGACGGTCAGCCGTCGTTCCCCCAGGTACAGGCGGGCGACGCCGGACAGCACGGTGAACCACTCCCGGCCCGGGTGCACCGGCAGGTCGTCCGGGTCGACCGGACGGTCCGGGCTGATCCGCATCTTCGCCACGGTCGCGCCGTGCAGCGCGCGGTCGCGCGAGAGCACCCACACCGTCATGCCCGGCGTGCGCGCCGGCTCCGGGCGGATCACCACGTCCCCGTCGTCGACCGGCTCGACGAGCTGGTCGATCGTGGTGCCCAGGGCGCGGGCGATCGGGACCAGCTGGTCGAGGGCCATCCTGCGGTGACCGGTCTCGAGCCGGCTCAACGTGGACGGGCTCAGGTGGCAGCGCGCGGCCAGCGAGTCCAGCGACCAGCCGCGGGACAGTCGCAGACCACGGATCCGCTGGCGGACGACCGCGTCCACGGCGACTTCTTGCGTCATGAGCAAGAGTGTATGCGCACTACGCAGGTCACGTCCTAATGTCGTGTCATGACCGCGAACCACGCCCACGCCCATGCGCACGCCCACGACCACCAGCACGGCGTCTTCGACGACGCGGCGCTGGCCGACATGATCGACCTCGACGGCGAGGTGCTCGCCGGATACCTCGACGAGGTCACCGCGTGGACCGCCGGGTTCGCGCCGCAGCCCGGCACGATCGTCGACCTCGGCCCCGGGACGGGCACCGGCACGGCCGCGCTGGCCCGTCGCTTCCCGGACGCGTCGATCGTCGCGCTGGACGCGTCGGAGCCCATGCTCGACCGGGTGCGGGCCAAGGCCCGTGAGCTCGGTCTGGACGGGCGGGTGCGCGCCGAGCTCGCCGACGTCGACGCGCGCTGGCCCGACACCGCGACGCCCGATCTCGTGTGGACGGTCTCGACGCTGCACCACCTCGCCGACCCGGAACGGGTGCTGCGCGACGTCCACGCCGCGCTGGCGCCGGACGGGGTGGTGGTCGCGGTCGAGATGGACGACCAGCCGCGCTTCCTGACCGACGACGGCGGGACCGGGCTCGAGGACCGGGCCCGCGCCGTGATGGCCGACGCCGGCTGGAACGCGCACCCGGACTACCAGCCGCTGCTGGAGCGGGTCGGGTTCGAGGTCACGCGCCGCCGGTTCACGATCGACGTGGCACCGCTGCCGGACAGCGCCCGGCGCTACGCGCTGGCGTTCCTGGGCCGCCTGCGCGTCGCGTTGTCGGACCGGCTGGGCCCCGACGACCTCGCCCTGCTCGACCGTCTCGTGGCCGCGGACGGGCCGGAGTCGGTGCTGGTCCGCGACGATCTCGCGGTCCGCGGTACCCGCACCGCATGGGTGGGCCGCCGGACCTCCGGTCGCGCTCAGTCCCGGGCGACGTCGTAGCGCAGGTACACGACCCCGCCGGCGAAGCGGCGCCCCTCGCGCAGCCGCAGGTCCAGGTGCACGTCGGCGGGCAGGTACGGGCTCCCACCGCCGACGACGACCGGGCACAGGTAGACGTCGAGCTCGTCGACCAGCCCGGCCCGCAGCGCGTGCGCGGCGAGACCGGGCCCGCCGATCCCGACGTCACCGCCCGCGGACGCGATCACCCCCCGGACGGCGTCCGGGTCGAACTCCCGCTCCAGCCGGGTCCGGGAGGTGCTCACCGCGTCCAGCGTCGTCGAGTAGACGATCTTGTCCGCGGCCTGCCAGATGGCGGCGAAGTCGGCGGTCGGGCCGGGTGTCCCGGTCAGCTCCGGGTCGGTCTCCCAGGCGGTCATCATCTCGTACATCCGCCGCCCGTAGAGGTAGGTGGTGGCGCCCCGCTCGCGCTCGTTGACGAACGCGTGCACCTCCTCGTCCGGCTCGGCCCAGGCGAAGCTGCCGTCGCGGTCGCTGTGGTAGCCGTCCAGGGAGACGATCACGGAGTAGACGAGGCGCGGGGTCATGCACCTTCCGACCGGCGCCGGGCCCCGAACTCATCGCCCGGCGCCGGATCCGTCGGGGCGCTCGCGTCGGGCGCGTCGCCGTTCGGGTCACCGACCCGCTCGCAGGCGGCGGTCAGGTGGTCGCGCGACCACGCGGCGAGGTCGGAGAGCACCGGGACGAGTGCCTGCCCGCTGTCGGTCAGCGAGTAGACGACGGTGACCGGCGGGCCCGGGCAGACCTCGCGGGTGATCAGACCGGCGGTGCTCAGCTCGGTGAGCCGTGAGGCCAGCACCGACTCGCTGATCCCCGGGACGGCGCGGCGGAGCCCGGAGAAGCTCGCCGGGCCGTGCATGAGCGTGCCGATGAGGATCCCGTTCCAGCGCTTGCCCAGGAACCCGAACGCGTGCGCCAGCGCCCCGTCGCAGGCGGTGTGCCCGCCGGCGCCAGGGGCCGGGACGGAGTCCGGACGGGCGACCATGGGGTCAGGTTACGCCCGGTCCGTCCTCTTCCGGCGTGCGTCGACGGGGCCGGGTTCGTGTGCCCGCGATCACGCACCCGGCCGTTTCGTGACTTCGCGGTGAGTAGTAGCTTCTTTTTTAGAAGCTGCTCGCTCGAGCGGCCCGATCGCACAGGGAGCTCATCGTGTCCGTCGACACCGACCGCGCCACCATCGACGCGGACCCGCGCCTCGCTCTCGGGGCGGACGCCCAGGCGTTGCTGTTCACCGAGGCGCGCACCGCCAACTCGTTCAGCTCCGAGCCCGTCGACGACGCGACGCTGCGTTCGATCTGGGAGCTCAGCAAGTGGGGCCCGACCGCGGCCAACACCAACCCGCTGCGCGTGCTCTACGTGCGCACCGACGAGGCGAAGCAGCGCCTGGTCGGCCACATGAGCGAGGGCAACCAGGCCAAGACGGCCTCGGCGCCCGCGGTCGCCGTCCTGGCCGCCGACACCCGGTTCCACGACCTCATCCCCACGCTGCTGCCGTTCCGGCCCGAGCTCAAGGACGCGTTCGAGGACGAGTCCGCGCGCGAGCCGATGTGGCAGTTCGGCTCGGCGCTGCAGGCCGGGTACTTCATCCTCGGCGTCCGTGCCGCGGGACTGGTCGCCGGCCCGATGGCCGGTTTCGACAAGGCAGGGGTCGACGGGGAGTTCTTCGCCGACAGCACCTGGCGCTCGATCCTCGTGGTCAACATCGGCCACCCGGGGCAGGACCCGTGGTTCGACCGGCTGCCCCGCCCGGCCTTCGGCACCGCGGTGCAGATGGCCTGAGTTCGACGTCGGGTCAGGCCCGCCGGGTTTCGACCAGCCAGACCGCGGAGTCGAAGAGCACCCCGCGGTCGGTGAGGTGGGCCGACATCACGTGGTGGAGCTCGTCGGTGGCCCGTGCCCGGTCGTCGTCGCCGAGCCCGTCGAGCAGCCCGGCGAACTGGCCCAGGATGAACCGCGTCGCGTCGTCGGCGTCCGGACCGACGTACATCGGCTCGTCCACCCCGGTCAGCGCGACGCCGGTGAACCCGGACCGTCCGAGCAGGTCGCGCACGTGGCCGGGCTCGTCGAGCGCGAACGGGCCCGGCGCCCCGGAGGGCGGCGGCGCGACGTCGCGGCCTGCGGCCAGCGCGCCGAAGTAGCTGCGCAGCCACTCCTGGCGGGCCAGCGGCTGCCAGGTCATCAGCACCAGGCGGCCGTCCGGGCGCAGGGCGCGGGCGACGTTCGCGAACGCGGCGGCCGGGTCGCCGAAGAACATCGCGCCGGTCCGGCTGATCGCGACGTCGAACGAGCCCGCGTCGAACGGGTGGTTCTGCGCGTCGGCCCGGCGGAACGCGGCGTTGTGCAGACCGTCGCGCTCGGCGAGCCTGCGGGCGAGCTCGAGCAGGCGGGCGGACAGGTCCACCCCGAGCGCCGACCCGCCGGCTGCCGCGCGCGCCGCGTCACGGGTCGTCTGCCCCGCGCCGCAGCCGATGTCGAGCACCGCGTCGGCGTGTCCGATCGCCGCGGCGGTGCAGAAGTGTGGCCGGTAGGCCGCGACGCCCTCGTCGTAGCGGGTCGCGTGCTCGGCCCAGTACGCGCCGCCGTCGCCGTCCCAGCTCCTCAGCTGGTCGGCATTGGACGGGTCCGCCGGGACGTCGGCGGGGTCGTGGGCCATGCGGCCAGTGTGAACCAGGTACCCGACCGTCCATCACCCTGGACTGATCGGGTGGTCACCGCCGGTGAGATGTGACCGTAGGTGATAAGTGACTGGACTGTTCGGGCTACCGTAGCTCGTGCCCGAGTTCGTGACGCCGGCCTTCGCCGGCCTGCTCCTACGAGCGGTACCGCAGGTCGTGCGCCGGGACGCGCATGTCGCCATGGGTGCGCTCGCGCCCTGGGGCTTCGTCTCGCCGCAGCTCGTCCAGGACACCAACGGCGGCGTCGCCGACCACGAGCTGCACGTCGACGGCGAGCTGGTCCAGGTGCCGTACCGGGTCTCGTTCCCGTGGCCGTCGACGCCGTTCGCCGCGCGGCTGAGCCCGCGTCGCCAGGCCGTGCTGTCGGCGTGGATGACCCGCAGCGACCGGGCCGGGACCCGGCAGCGGGCGCTGCGCGAACTGGTGACCTGCCGGGAGCCGTGGATCGCGCCGTTCGTGGTGCAGCTGTGCGGCGAGTACGTGCACGAGATCGGTTCCGACGTGCTGCACTTCGTCGCCGGCGAGCTGCCGCGGCACCCGGAGCTGCGCAACGCGTTCGCCCGGTTCGTGCGGGACAACCCGCGCTACCTCGCGACGACGCGGCACCGCGCCGTCGGCTTCCGCGACCTCGACCACCGGTGGGCGTTCCGCGACGACCCGGGCCGGCCCTACCCGCAGATCGCGGCCCTGGACGCGCTGGCGGTGCTCGCCTACGGCGGCGGCCACGCCTACCCGGGCGAGCCGCCGGCCCGTCGTCCCGAGTACTCGACGGGCGCCGCGACCTCCTGAACCCGGTGGTGTGGACCCCGGTCGCGTGCCGGTTCGACCGGCCTCGGATCGGGTAGTGACCCGTCATGGACGGGACGCCAACGGCATCGGTCGGGACGCGGCGATGACCGGACACCACCTCAGGACGGCCCTGGACGGAGCCCTCGCCCGCGGACGGACGAGCGCGGCGCCGGTGCTGCTGGCCGCCGTCGCGGCCGGGGTCGCCTGGCTGCTGGCGAGCGCCCTGCTGCGCCAGCCGCAGACGTTCTTCGCCCCGATCTCGGCGATCGTGGTGCTGATGGGCAGCGTCGGGGCGCGGGCCGGGCGGGCGCTGCACATCGTGCTCGGTGTCTCGGTGGGCGTCGTGGTCGGCGAGGTCGTGGCACTGTTCGGGTGGCCGGACCCGCTGGAGGTGCTCGTCGCGGCCGGGGTCGCGATGCTGCTGATGTCGCTGCTCTACACCGACGCGCTGCCGCTGATCCAGAGCGGCGTCGGGGCCGTCCTGGTGATCGTGATGCACCAGCCGGCGACGGCCACGGGACGGCTGTCGGCGGCGCTGCTCGGTGCGGCGGTGGCGCTGGTGTTCACGCTGGTGCTGTTCACCCCGAGCCCGTGCCGGCTGCTCGCGGACGCCGTCGGACGGGTGCTGAATGCGTGCGCCGCCGCGCTGCGGGCCGGTGCCGAGTCGTTGCGCGCTCCCGAGGACGGGGGCCGCGACCACGACGGCGAGGCCGAACGGACGGCCGTGGATGCGCTGGCCACGCTCGACTCGACCCGGGGATCGGCGCGGTTCCTCGGCCGCTGGTCGGTCCGGGGGCGCCGGGAGACCGCGGAGCAGCGGCGGATGGACGCGCTCGCCGCACGACTGGTCACTTTCGCCGTCGACGTCACCGCGCTGAGCCGGGCCGCCAGCACCGGCCGGCTCGGACCCGAGGCCGCCGACGTCCTCGACGGCATCGCCGACGCCGTCACACACCTGTCCGCGGACCCGCGCTCGCAGGACCGTGCCCGCGCCACCCGCCACGCGGCCGACGGCGTACTCGCCGCCGACGCCGCCACCCGGTGCGGGGCGGGTGCGGACCAGATGCGCCTGGTGGTCGACGGCCTGCGCGCGCTCACCGGCGAGCGGGACCGCGTCACCCGGAGCTGACCCCACGGGTGTACTCGTCGCGCAGGAGCCGCTTGTAGAGCTTGCCGTTCTCGGCGCGGGGGAGACGGTCGCGGAACTCGATCCGGCGCGGGCACTTCTGCCGGCTCAGCCGCGCGGAGCACCAGGCCATGATCTCGGCGCCGGAGCCCGGGCCGACGTCGGCGCCCTCGACCGGTTCGACGACGGCGATCAGCACCTCCCCGAGGTCGTCGTCCGGGACGCCGAACGCGGCCACGTCGCCGACCAGCGGGTGTCCGATCAGGACGTTCTCGGCCTCCTGCGGGTAGATGTTGACCCCGCCGCTGATCACCGTGAACGACTTGCGGTCGGACAGGTACAGGTAGCCGTCGGCGTCGAGACGGCCGATGTCGCCGAGCGTGCTCCAGCCGTTCGGGCCGTACGCGCCCGCGGTCTTGGCGTCGTCGCCGTGGTAGCGGAACCGCACGCCGCCGGAGAAGTACACCGCGCCGGTCCCGCCGGTCGGGAGCTCCTCGCCGGTCGTCTCGTCGACGATGTGCACCCCGCCCGACACCGGCCGTCCGACCGATCCCGGGTGCGTGAGCCACTCGCTCGAGTCCAGCATCGTCATGCCCGCGCCCTCGGTGCCCGCGTAGTACTCGACGAGCACCGGGCCCCACCAGTCGATCATCTCCCGCTTCACCGTCGGCGGGCACGGAGCCGCCCCGTGCGCAGCCGTGACCAGCGACGACAGGTCGTAGAGCTCCTTGTCCGGCACGCGCAGCATCCGCACGAAGTGGGTCGGGACGAACAGGCCGTGGGTGGCCCGGTGGCGCTGCATCGACGCCAGGCACTGCTCGGCGTCGAACCGCCCGGAGATCAGCACCGTGCCGCCGAGGCGGTGCACGCCGAACCCGTAGCCCAGCGGCGCGGAGTGGTAGAGCGGGCCTGCGTTCATCAGCACCGTGTGCTCGTCGAAGCCCATGCCGAGTATCAGCGGGCGGATCACGAAGACCGAGCCCGGCGGGCCGTCGGTCAGCGGTCGCGCGACGCCCTTGGGGGCCCCGGTGGTTCCCGAGGTGTAGAGCATCTTCTCGCCCTCACCCTCGTGCTCCAGCCGACCGGTAACGGCGCCCGCCAGCGTCTCGTAGTCCTCGTGCCCCGCCCGCGACGACCCGATCACGATCCGGTGCGCGACGGCGTCCACACCGGACTGCAGTGCGTCGGCCAGCTCGGGTAGCGAGGAGTCGACGACCAGGGCGGTCGCGCCGCAGTCGTTCACGACGTAGCGCGCCTCGTCCGGGGCGAGGTGGGTGTTGACCGCGGTGTAGTAGAGCCCGATCCGGTGCGCGGCCCAGCAGAACTCGAAGAACTCGGCCCGGTTCGCCATCGCCAGCGCGACGTGGTCGCCCGGCCGCAGCCCCCACCCCCACAACGCGTGCGCGAGCGCCCGGGACCGCTCCTCGAGGCGGCGGTAGGTCAACGTTGCGCCGTCCCGGACGTCGATCACCGCGGGGTGGTCGGGCCGCCGCAGCGCGTGGGTGGTGGGGTACTCGACCACCGTGGCCCTACTTGTTCCGTGACGCCTGGTCGGCGAACAGCGACGGGGGCAGCCCGTCGGCCTGCGGGCGGACGTTGCTCTCCATCTGCGCGGCCAGGTCGTCGAACGACCACGGGCCGTCGCTGCGGGCCTCGCCGATCACGGTGGGGTTCTGGTAGACGCCGACGGTGAACCCGACCGAGCCGAGCACCCGCCCGGTGAGCCAGTCCGAGCGTTCGCTGGCCAGGTACAGGGCCAGTTCGGCGATGTTGTCCGGGCTGCGGCTGGGGTCGTCGTCGGCCGGGCGGTCCTGGATCGCGCGCTTGGCCGGGTCGACGGTGGCCACCAGCCGGGTCGCGGCGGCCGGGGCGATCGCGTTCGCGGTGACGCCGTAGCGGGCCAGTCCCTGGGCCAGGGAGTAGGTCAGGCCGACGATGCCCATCTTGGCGGCGGCGTAGTTGGCCTGCCCGGGAGAGCCCTCCAGGCCGGAGTGCGAGCCGAAGTTGATGATCCGGTAGTGGGCCTCGGGATTGCGCCGGGCGCGGAAGTGCGCGGCCGCGGCCCGGCTGAGGACGAAGTGCCCGCGCAGGTGCACGCGGATCACGGTGTCCCACTCCTCGTCGGACATGTTGAAGATCATCCGGTCGCGGAGCACCCCGGCCGAGTTGACCAGGATGTCCAGGCCGCCGAACTCGGAGACGGCCTTCTCGACGAGGGCGGTGCCGGTCGCGGAGTCGGAGACGTCCCCGCCGTCGGCGACGGCGCGCCCGCCGCCGTCGCGGATCTCCCGCGCCAGGTCCTCGGCCGCGGACAGGTCGCTCCCGCTGCCGTCCGGGGCGCCGCCCAGGTCGTTGACGACGACCGCGGCGCCCTCGGAGGCCAGGCGCCGCGACACCGAGGCGCCGATCCCGCGCGCGCCGCCGGTGACGATGGCGGTCTTCCCGTCGAGCAGTCCCACAGCGGTGTAGTCCCTTCGATCGCGATGTCCGAGCAGGGAGTTCAGGCCGGTCCGAGGGTCAGGGTGCCGCGGTCGAGCACCACGGCGTCGCCGCTGGTGGTGCGGAAGTACGCGGTGTCGGCCTCGCGCCAGACGGCGACGGTCAGCTCGTCACCGGGCAGCACCGGCCTGGTGAACCGGGCGTCCATGCCGAGCAGGCGGGTGGGATCCCCGTCGCAGACGGTGCGCAGCAGCGCGCGGGCGGTGAACCCGTAGGTGCACATGCCGTGCAGGATCGGCCGGTCGAAGCCGCCGCGCGCGGCGAAGGCGGGGTCGGTGTGCAGCGGGTTGCGGTCCCCGGTGAGCCGGTAGAGCAGCGCCTGCTCCGGTCGGGTCCGGTAGGTGATCTCGTGGTCCGGTGCCCGGTCCGGGACCGGTGACGGTGTCGACTCGCCGCGCGGGCCGCCGAAGCCGCCCTCGCCGGAGATGAACACGGTCTGCGCGGTGGTCACCAGCGGCGCGCCGGTCTCGACGTCCACGGCCCGGGACTCGGTGCGCACCAGCGCGCCCTTGCCCTTGTCGAACACGTCGGTGACGGTCGCGGTGACCCGGGCGCGTCCCTCGACCGGGATCGGGCGGTGCACCAGGAACGACTGCTCGGCGTGCACGAGCCTCGCCTTGTCGTAGTCGCCGAGGTCGGGGCGGGCGCCGCGGGTGATGATGTTGGCGTAGGTCGGCAGCACCACCGTCCGGACGCCCTCGGTGTTCTCCGTGGTCAGTGCCAGCTCGTCGGTCGGGTCCTCCTGACCGGCGCCGACGGCCAGAGCGTAGAGCAGCACGTCGTCGCGACCCCAGGCGAAACTCACCGGCTCGCTCTGAGTGCCCACCAGGTCCGGGGCCAGGGCCATCTCGATCTCCTTCGACCATCGGGCGTTGCCCGCGAAACCTATCCCGAGACGATCGATGCGCGCAGTAACGTGAGCGTGACAGTGTGATCGACGTGGACGAGCTGGTGTTCGCACGCGAGTTCGAGCGGGTCGCGCGGTGGGCGGGGGACCGCGTCGCGCTGACCGACCTCGGCACCGGCCTGCGGCGCACGTTCGCCGAGCACCGCGGCGCCGTCGCCCGTCTGAGCGGCGCGCTGCGGGACCGCCTGGACGTGGCGCCCGGCGACCGGTACTCCGCGCTGCTGGACAACCGCGCCGTCTACGCCGACCTGTGGCACGCCGGGCTCTGCGGCGCCGGCGTGTTCACCAGCCTCAACGCCCGGATCGGCCGCGACGAGCTGCGCCACACCCTGCGTGACGCGGGTTCCTCGGTGCTGTTCGTCTCGGCGCCGTTCGCGGAGATGGTCGACGAGGTGCGGGCCGACCTGCCGTCGCTGAGGCAGGTGGTCCTGGTGGGCGCTGGCACCGAGAGGAGCGCAGGCGGAACGAGTATCGATACCGACGTCCCGCACGACCTCACCCTGGACGCGCTGCTCGACGGCGCCGAGGAGCGGATGCCCGAGCCGCCCCGGGAGGACGACCCGGCGATGCTGCTCTACACCGGCGGCACCACCGGCCTGCCCCGCGGCGTCGTGCTCGACCAGCGCGCGGTGATGCTCAACCGGCACCGCTCGGTCGAGGTGATGGCCCCGACCCGGGACTGGACGTTCCTGCAGGTAGTGCCGATGTACCACGTCGCGGCGCTGATGCCGCTGGTCAAGGTGCACCTGGCCGGGGCGGGGGTGGTCGTGGCGCCGCGGTGGGACCCGGGCGCGGCGCTGGAGGTGATCGAGCGCGAGGAGATCGGCGCGCTGTCGATCGTCCCGACGATGGCGGTGCAGATGCTCGAGCACCCGGACTTCGCACCGGAGCGGCTGCGTTCGCTGCGCTTCCTCGGCTACGGCACCGCCCCGATGCCGCTCGGCCTGCTCAACCGGCTGATCGACGTGCTGCCCCGGGAGTGCCGGATCAACCAGTCCTACGGCATGACCGAGTCCTGCGGCACCGTCACCATGCTCGACGACGACGACCACCGCCACGGCGACCCGTCGCTGCTCAGCTCGGCCGGGCGCGCGCTGTCCGGGGTGGAGCTGACGATCCGGGACGGGGCCGGCTCGTCGCTGCCCGCGGGCGGGACCGGGGAGATCTGGCTGCGCTGCGGCAGCGTGCTGCGGGAGTACCGCGGACAGCCGGAGGCGACCGCCGCGGTGCTCGAGGACGGCTGGTACCACTCCGGCGACGTCGGGCGGCTCGACGACCGCGGCTACCTCTGGGTCGTCGACCGGGTGAAGGACATGATCGTCTCCGGCGGGGAGAACGTGTACTCGGTGGAGGTGGAGAACGCGATCTCGACGCTGCCGGGCGTGGCGCGGGTGGCCGTGTTCGGTGTGCCGCACGAGGTGTGGGGCGAGGCCGTGCACGCCGTCGTGCAGCTCTCCGAGGGCTCGTCGCTGACCGGGGACGACGTGCTCGCCCACGCGTCGGAGCGTCTGGCCCGCTACAAGGTGCCGCGCGGTGTCGAGCTGCGGCGCGAGGAGCTGCCGGTGTCCCCGGCGGGGAAGGTGCTCAAGCGGGCGCTGCGGTCCGAGCGCACCGGCGATGCGACGTCGGCGGCACCGACCACCGGCAGGTCGCCCGACCAGGGCTGAGACACTGTGACCCTGCGGGCGATCCGGCCCGCACCGAGTACAGCGGAAAGACGTGAGGCGTGTGACGGCGACACCGGAGGCGGTCGAGCTCGCGAAGGCGGCGGTGGCCGCGGCGGCCGACAAGAAGGCCGTGGACGTCGTCGTGCTCGACGTGTCCGAGCAGCTGGTCATCACCGACTGCTTCGTGCTCGCCTCGGCGCCCAACGAGCGTCAGGTGCAGTCGATCGTCGACGCGGTCGAGGAGAAACTGCGCGAGCTCGGCGCCAAGCCGACGCGGCGCGAGGGCGCCCGCGAGGGGCGCTGGGTGCTGCTCGACTTCACCGACGTCGTGGTGCACGTGCAGCACTCCGACGAGCGCAGCTTCTACGGCCTGGACCGGCTGTGGAAGGACTGCCCGCGGATCGAGGTCCCGGAGGCCGCGCTGACCGCGTCGGCCGACGGCCCGTCGGAGCCCGGCCCGGAAGGGGACGGGTGACCCTGCGCCGGGTCGTGCTGCTGCGCCACGGACAGACCGACTACAACCTCGTCGGACGGCTGCAGGGCCACCTGGACACCAAGCTCACCGAGCGGGGCCAGGAGCAGGCCGCGGCCGTCGCGCCGCGCCTGGCCGACGACGAGTTCGTCCGGATCGTCAGCTCCGACCTGTCCCGGGCCCACGAGACGGCGCTGGCCGTCGCCGCGGCCGCCGGGATGCCGGTGTCGGTCGACCCCCGCCTGCGCGAGACGCACCTGGGCGACTGGCAGGGCGCCACCGTGGCCGAGGTCGAGGCCGACGACCCGGGCGCGATCGCGGCCTGGCGTGCGGACCCGGCGTGGGCCCCGCCCGGCGGGGAGTCCCGGGTGCACGTGGTGGCCCGGTCGATGCCGGTGGTCGCCGAGCTGGACGAGGAGTTCGCCGGCGACGAGACCGAGCGGACGGTGCTGCTCGTCGCGCACGGCGGGCTGATCGCCGGGCTGGTCTGCGGGCTGCTGGACCTGCCGCGCTCGGCCTGGCCGGTGATCGGCGGGATGGGCAACGCCAAGTGGGCCGTCGTCGCCCGCCGCGACGACCACCCCCGTTGGCGGTTGTCGGGGTACAACATCGGTGTCTAGTAAGGGGCCGTTGGTCCTCGTTCTCGGGGACTCGCTCGCCTTCCACGGCCCGGACCGTCCCGAGCCCGCCGACGAGCCGCGGTTGTGGCCCAACGTCGCCGCCGCGTCCCTGCGCGGGCGCGCCGAGCTCGTCGCGCGCAGCGGGTGGACCGCCCGGCACGCCTGGCACGCGCTCGCCGACGACCCCCGGATCTGGGCGCTGCTGCCGCGGGTCGACGCGCTGGTCCTGGGCACCGGCGGGATGGACTCGCTGCCCTCACCGCTGCCGACGTCGGTGCGCGAGCTGCTCCCGGCGGTGCGCCCCGAGCCGTTGCGACGGGTGGTGCGCCGCGGCTACCAGCGCGCGCAGCCGGGGCTGTCCCGGGCGTTCGCCGCGGCGCTGCCCGGCGGGGGCCCTGCGACGTTGCCGGCCCGCCTGACCGTGGCCTACCTCGAACGCTGCCGCGCCGCGGTGCACGCGCTGCGACCGGAGCTGCCGGTGCTGACGTTGCTGCCCGCGGTGCACCGGGCCCTCGCCTACGGCGGTGCGCACCCGCACCGCGCGGCCGCCGAGCGCGCGACCCGGGAGTGGGCGGCGGCGCACGGGGTGGGCCTGCTCGACACCGCGGCGCTGGTCTCGGACCACGTGCTCGGCGGGCACGGCAACGCCGACGGGATGCACTGGGGCTGGGAGGCCCACCGGCGCGTCGGGGAGGCCCTGGCCGACACCCTGCGACCGGTGCTGGCGGTCCCGCGGTGACGCTGCTCGGCATCGACCTGGGCACGACGTCGGTCAAGGCGGCGGTCTACCGCGACGACGGCACCCGGGTGGCCGGCGCGGCGCGGCGGCACACCACCCGCCGCCCGGCGCCGGGGTGGGCCGAGCAGGACCCGGCCGACTGGTGGGACGGGCTGGGCGGCGTGGTCGCCGAGCTGGACGCGGCCGGTGCGCTGCGCGGCCTGGACGGCGTCGGGGTCTGCAGCCAGGTCAACACCCACGTGGTCACCGACGCCGACGGCGCCGCGCTGCACCCCGCGATCACCTGGCAGGACCGGCGGTGCGCGGACGTCGCGGCGGGGCTCACCGGTCGCCTCGACGATGCCACGCGGGCCGCCGTCCGGGGCAGGCTGGGCACCGTCGACCCCACGCACCCCGCCGCCCGCGCAGCCTGGCTGGCGGCGAACGCGCCCGACGTCTGGGAGCGGGCCCGGTGGTTGCTGGCGCCCAAGGACCAGCTGCTGCTGAGGCTGACCGGCGTCGCGTCGGCGGACCCGATCTCCTCGATCGGGCTGGTCGACACCGGCGGCGCCTACCCGGCCTGGCTCGACGTCGTGGTCCCGGGACTGACCGGCCGGCTCGCGCCGCTCGGTGACCCGGCCGCGGTCCTCGGCGAGACGACCGGAGCGGGCGGGCTCCCGGCGGGTGTGCCGGTCGTGCACGGGACGATGGACGCCTGGTCGAGCCTGCTCGGCGGGGGGATCGCGGCCCCCGGCGACGCGATCGACGTGGCCGGCACGTCCGAGGTGCTGGCCATGGCCGCGGCGCCGGGCGGCGGTGCGCCCGGGATCGTCACGTTCCCGGGCTGGCGGGGCCTGCACGTGCACGCCGGACCCACCCAGGCCGGCGGCGACGCCCTGGCCTGGGCCGCCCGGATGCTCGGCCTCGACCTGACCGCCGCACTGGCCGCGGCGGCGCGGGCCGGGCCCGGCTCCGGCGGGGTGCTGTTCCTGCCGCAGCTCTCCGGGGAGCGGGCGCCGGTGTGGGACCCGCACCTGCGCGCGCACTGGCTCGGTGCCACGTTCGACACCGGCCCGGCCGAGCTGGCCCGGGCCGGGATGGAGGGCGTCGCACACGCCGCCCGGCACGTGCTCGACGTGCTCGAACGGGCGGCGGGGACACCGGCGGGGTCGCTCGCGGTGTGCGGCGGCGGGTCCGCGAGCGACCTGTGGTGCCAGATCAAGGCCGACGTGCTGGACCGCCCGCTGCGCCGCACCGCGGAACGCGACGCGGGGGTCCTCGGCGCGGCGCTGCTGGCCGGTCTGGCGGTCGGCGACGGCGCGTCGGTGGGTGAGCTGACCGCCCGGATGGTGCGGGTCGAGCGCGAGTTCACGCCCGACCCGTCGACGCGCGGTGTGTACGACGACGCGCACGGGCGCTACCGCAGTGCGCAGCGAGACCTCGCGGCGATGTTCGTGCCGTAATGTCCGGCGCCGTGCCGACATCCTCCACCGCCGCGGATCCGTCGGTGGTGGTGGTGACCGACTCGACCTCCGATCTCCCGCCCGGCGTCGCCGAGAGCCACGGGGTGCACACCGTCGCGCTCGAGGTGCGCGTCGGCGACCGGGTCGGCCGGGACGGGATCGACATCACCCCGGCCGAGCTCGTCGCGGCCCTTGCCGACCGCAACCTCGAGGTCCAGACCTCGCGGCCCAGCCCGGCCGCGTTCGCCGGCACCTACCGCGCGCTGCTCGACGGCGGGGCGCGGGAGATCGTGTCGGTGCACCTGTCCCGGGAGCTGTCCGGCACCTGGGACGCCGCCCGGATCGCCGCCGAGGAGGTCGACCCGTCGCGGGTGCGGGTGGTCGACTCCCGCGCGGTCGCGATGGGGCTGGGCTACGCCGTGCTCGCCGCCTGCGACGCGGCGCGTGCCGGACTGCCCGGCGCGGCCGTCGAGGACGCCGCGGCCGGGGTCGCCGCCCGGTGCCGGGTGCTGTTCAGCGTGGAGAACCTGGACCGTCTGCGCCGCGGGGGACGGATCGGTGCGGCGGCGGCGCTGTTCGGTACGGCGCTGTCGGTGAAGCCGCTCCTGCACCTGACCGAGGGCCGGATCACCGCACTGGAGAAGGTCCGCACGACCGGCCGCGCGGTGCAGCGGCTGGTGGAGCTCGCCGTCGAGGCGGCGGGGGAGGGTGCGCAGCTCGCGGTGCACCATCTCGGGGCGCCGGACCGGGCCGAGGACCTCGCCGACCGCCTGCGTGAACGCCTGCCCGACGCGGCGCGGCTGCTGGTCAGCGAGGTGGG
>NZ_JADQDD010000145.1 GCF_019263595.1 Pseudonocardia sp. KRD291
CCGCCATGACCCCGCGCGTGGTGACCGGCGCCGGTCCACCCGAGCTCGTCGTGACCGGGACCGTCACCAACACCGGCACCACCCCCGTCGAGTCGCTCGGGGTCCGGGTGCAGCGCGGACCGGCGGTCGCCGGCGAGGCAGCGCTGCGCAGCGCGCTCGACGGCGAGGGCGGAGTCGACGACATCACCCCGGTCTTCGCCGACCTCGGGACGCTGGCCCCGGGCGCGTCCCTGCCGTTCCGTTACGCCGTCCCGCTGACCGGTGACCCGGCCCGGACGCTCGCCCTGGCCTCCACCGGCACCTACCCGCTGCTGATCAACGTGAACGGTTCCACCGGCGGCGAACGCTCCCGGGTCGCCGCGGCCCGCATGCTGCTGCCGGTCTCCGGGCTCCCCGGGGCGCCCCGGGCCGAGCCGCAGACCGCGACACCGTTCACGATGCTCTACCCGATCGCCGACACGCCGCACCGGATCCCGCCGGTCCCCGGCCAGGTACCGGTCCTGACCGACGACGACCTGGCCGCCTCGTTCGGACCGGGCGGCCGGCTGCGCGGGCTTCTCGATGCGCTGGCCGCGCAGGCACCGACCGGCTCCCCGGTACGCGCCGCGACCTGCGTGGCCGTCAACCCCGAGCTGGTGGCCACGGCCAACGCCATGCGCCGGGGCTACGAGGTCTCCACCGGTGCCGGAGGGGCGACCGTGCCGGGCCGCGGCGCCGACGCCGCCGGACGGTGGCTCGACGACCTCTCCGCCACCGCCCGCGGCAGCTGCGTGCTGGCGCTGCCGAGCTCGGACGCCGACCTGGTGGCGCTGGTCCGCGGCGGCGGGGCCGACCTGGCGCGGGCCGCGGTCGAGCAGGGGCGGGCGAACCTCGCCCGGGACCTGGGCACGACCGTCCTCGACGGCGCGGTCTGGCCGGCGGGCGGGGTGCTCGACGAGCCGACCCTGGCCGCGCTGAACGGCCCGTCGTCGGTACTGCTCTCCGCCGACGGGCTGGGCGGGACCGACGCCGCCCGGACCGCGGGCGTCGTCCCGATCGCCGGCGCCGAGGACGGGACCCGGGCGGTGATCACCGACCCGCTGCTCACCGAGGCCGCGACCGGACCGGTCGGCCGCGACGGGACCCGCGGGCAGAACCCGGAGGTACCCGCCGGTGGCGCCGGGCCGATGAGCAGCCAGGACCTGGTCGGTGCACTGGCCTTCCGGTCCGAGACCGGGCCGGGTACGGGCCCCCTGGTCGTCGCGCCACCGCACCGCTGGGGCGCCGACGGCGCCGCCGGGGCGGCCCTGCTCTCCGCGGCCGCGTCGCTGATCGGCGAGGGCAGGCTGGCCCCGACCGGTCTCGCCGCGGTGACCACCAGCGGGCCGGTGGCCGACACGGGCACCGCGCGGCTCTACTACCCGGTGCAGGCCGGCGGCCGGGAGATCTCCGCGGACGCGGTGGCCGCGGTCACCGAGCAGGACCGGTCGATCGGCGAGCTCCGTGCCGCGGCCGAGGCCCGGACCGGTGTCGGGGCCACCCCGGCCGAGGTGTTCGACCCGCTGCGCCTCGGCATCCTGCGGGCGGTGTCCACGGCCTGGCGCGGGCGTCCCGACCTGGCCGAGCGCGAGGCCGATGTGGTCGCCTCGCGCATCGAGGGGCTGCGCGGCTCGGTCCGGGTGCTGGAACCACCGAGCCCCTACTCGCTCGGGACGAGCGACGCCCCGCTGCTGCTCACCGTGGCGAACGGGCTCCCGGTGACGATGAACGTGCGCATCGTGCTGTCCAGCACGTCCGGGTTGCGGGTGGCGCCGATCCCGGCGCAGGCCGTCCCGCCGCTGGGACGGGTCCAGGTCCGGGTCAGTGCGAAGGTCACCCGCGCCGGGCAGTTCAGCGTGGACGCCGGGCTGCGCACACCGGACGGCGCGACGCTCGGCCCGGACACCCGGCTGCGCGTGCGCTCCACCGTCTACGGGACGGTCACGGTCTGGCTGACCGCGGTCGCCGGGGCCGTGCTGGTGGTGCTCGTGGCGCGACGGGTGCTGCGCCGGATCCGACCGGGCCAGGGGCCGGGTCCGAGTGGCGGCTCCGGGCCGGACGGCTCCGGTGGTGGCGGTCCGGACGGCGGCCCGCCGGACCCGGCGACCGCCCGGGGTGCCGCCGCACCGCCGCGCCGCGCTCCCGTCCCGACCGGCGCCGCCCCGATCGGGGCGCGCAGGCCGACGCCGCCCGCGCCCGGGTTCCCGGGCGGCGACGCGGACCCGAACCGCCGGACGACGCCGATCCGTCGCGACGGGCCCCCGCCGGGCCCGCAGATGCCACGACCGCCGGAGCCGGGCGGGGCACCGCGCAGCGGCGACCCCGGCCCCGCGGGCCGGCGCGGGCCCGACGACTTCCGGACACGACCGTGAGACCGCTCACCGCAGCACGGCCTCCGTCCGCCCCCGGGCGACGTCTGCCCGGCGCAGCCACCGCTGACGTGGCGATCAGTCCGACGTGGTGGACGCCACGTCCCGCCGCGGCGCGCCCGACCTCACTTCCGGCTCGTCCGGAAGGGCAGGGGTGACGTAGTCTTGAGCGGTTGGCGGGACCCCGGACGACGTGGGAGGTCGAGGCCGTTGAGCGGGCAGACGGAACAGCGCCCTGCCCCACTCGGTCGGCTCGACCCGTCGGAGGAGCCGGTTCCACCGGTTGCCGGTCCCGACGCGACCGCCGACGAGCAGGTGGAGACGACGGGTGACCAGGTCGGCGAGCCGCCGACCCGCACCGTCGACACCGATGACGGCTCCGTAGCCGAATCTGCGGAGACGCGTCGGCCCCGTCCGACCCCCCGGGTGCCCGAGCAGGCCCGGCCGACCGAACGCATCCCGGCTGCCCGCGACGTCGTCGGCACGACGTCCGGCTCGACCCTGACCGACCGCTACCGGCTGCTCCAACGGGTCGGCTCGGACCTGGGTGCGGGCGCCGAGTTCTGGCGCGCCGAGGACACCGTCCTGCGCCGCCCCGTCGCGATCACGGTGCTGCGCCGCCTGCCCGTCGACGACCGCTCGGACGACCCCGAGGGCGCCGCCCGCGCCGGGGACATGGTCGTGCGCGCGCTGCGGTCCGGGTGCTTCGAGCACGCCGGCAGCGCACGCCTGCTCGACGTGCTCGCACCGGGCAGCCACGGCCTGCCCGACGACGTGCTCGGTGCTGCCGTCGCCGAATGGGTGCCCGGCCGGAGCCTGTCCGAGGTCGTCGCGGCGGGCCCGGTGCGCGCCCTGCGCGCCGCCCGGATCCTGGAGCCACTGGCCGCCGCCGCGATGGAGGCCCACCAGCAGGGTCTGGTCCTGGGCTGCGACCACCCGCAGCGGGTGCGGATCACGCCGGACGGGCGGGCCCAGCTCGCGTTCCTGCTGCCCCGGCCCTCGCTCACCGCCGCGGACGACGTCCGCGGCCTGGGTGCGGTCCTCTACACGCTGCTGACCCGGCGCTGGCCGCTGTCGGTCGCCGACGCCGCCCGCGCCGAGCTGGTCTCGGCCGAGCGGACGCCGTCGGGTGCCCTGCGTTCCGCATCGGCCCTGCGTCCGGGCGTCCCGCTGGAGCTGGACACGCTGTGCACCGGCGCGCTGGGCCAGAGCGAGGGGCTCGGGCGCGTGCACACCGCGGCGGCGGTGCACCGGTTGCTCACCGAGGTGCTGGCCGAGGACGAGGAGGCGGCCCTGTTCCCGCCGGTGCACGACGGTGCCCCGGCCGAGCCGGACGACGTCTGGCAGGACGAGGACCGCGTCGCCGACACCCGCCGGGACCCGGTACGCCGGCGCAACCTGATGATCGGCCTGTCCGTGCTGGCGGTCTGCGTGCTGCTCGTGCTCGGGTACCTGGGCGTGCAGCTCGGTTCCCTGTTCGGGGCGGGCGGGGGGCCGGCGCCGATCGTCGTCAACGCCCCACCGGTCGCCGCTCAGGCCCCCGCGGCCGTGGGCACGGCGCCGGCCGCGCAGTCGCCGGTGACCAACGTGGCGGTGGGCGTGTTCGACCCGACCGGCGACGGCGACAACGCCGACGACGTCTCCGCCGTGACCGACGGCAACCCGGCGACCAGCTGGAAGACCCAGCAGTACCTGCAGCCGTTCCCTGCGCTCAAGCCGGGGGTGGGCGTCATGGCGTCGTTCGTCTCCGCCGAGCAGCTCTCCCAGCTGCGGATCGACTCGCCCAGCGCGGGCTCCGTGATCGAGGTCCGGTCCGCTCCGACCGCGGACACCGAGTTCTCCGAGACCATCCCGGTCACCACCGTGACCCTGCAGCAGGGCGAGACCGTGGTCCCGCTGACCGACAGCCAGCCGACCCAGCACCTGCTGCTGTGGATCACGAAGCTGGGCGGTGGCGGCACCACGAACGTCACCCAGCTCGACGACGTCACGTTCGACCGGGCCGTCCGGTAGCCGGTCGGCGTCCCGGCCGGTACCGGCCGGCGTTCACGACGGTGACCGATCGGTCCCGTTCGGCCACGGCCGGGCCGTCACGCTGCCTACCGTGCGCCCGTGACCACCTCGATCGGCTCCGACCGGGAGCTGCTCGCCGACCACCTGGCCGGGGTCACCGGTGCGTTCGACGAGCTGTTCCGGCGCTACCGGGACCGTCTCTGGGCCGTCGCGTTCCGGACCCTCGGCGACCGTGCCGACGCCGAGGACGCCGTCCAGGAGGCGTTCCTCTCCGCGCTGCGGACGCGCAGCTACCGTGGTGACGCCGAGGTCGGGACCTGGCTGCACCGCATTCTCGTCAACAAGTGCATGAACCGGATGCGCCGCGCGCGCCGTGACCCGGTCACCGGCGACGGGCCGTTCGACCGGCCGGGGCGGGGACCGGATCTCTCGACGGCCGTGACCAGCCGGCTCGCCCTCGACGGTGCGCTGGCGCTGCTGGCGCCCGAGCAGCGCGCGGCCGTCGTGCTGGTGGACGCGCTGGGATACCCGGTCGCAGAGGCGGCCGCGATCCTCGAGATCCCGCCCGGAACGGTGAAGAGCCGATCCGCGCGGGGCCGCGCACGGCTCGTCGCACTGCTCGCGGAGGCACAGGAGGGACGACGGTGAGCCACCGACCGGACCACGACACCGCCGGCGCTCCCGCGCCGGGCGACCTCGACCGCATGCGCGCCGAGCTCGCCGCCCTCGGCGCGCCCCCCATGCCCGCCGACGTCACGACCCGGATCGGCGCCGCGCTGGCGGTCGCCGCGGGGGACCGCACCCCGGCCCGGCGCCTGCGGCCCGCCCTGTTCGCCGGGCTGGCGGCGGCCGTGGTCGCCGGCGTCGCGGCGGTCGCGGTGACGGTCGGTGCGCCGGCCGCGCCCCGCGTCGCGAGCGAGGAGAGCGACCTGCGGGCCGCCGGCGCCGACGCACTGGGGGCGCCCGACGCCGGGGCGCTCACCGACCCGGTCCGGCGCCGGTCCTGTCTGACCGCGGCCGGGGCAGCGGACGCCGGGGCGCCCCTGCTCGGCGGGCGGCCGTACACGGTGCGCGGGGAGCCCGGCACGCTCCTGGTCCTGGGCACCGGGGTCCTCGGACGGTTCCGGTTCGTCGTCGTCGACGCCGGGTGCGGGCCGGCGAGCGGCCGGCTGCTGGCCTCGACGACCGCCGGCCGCTGACCCCGGGGGACACCGCGCCCCGGGCCGGTCGACCCGCACGCGAGCACCCGCCGGAATGGAAGTTGCCTAGGATCGCGTTGAAGGGTTCAGCGGCGGAGGACGGGGAACTACCCGGGCCACAGCGCCGCGACGACCGACAGCCCGGCGCAGTGCGCCGGACGTCCGCAGGGGAGGAATGCGACCCGTGACCACCGACACGGTGCACAACCTGATCATCATCGGGTCGGGTCCGGCCGGGTACACCGCAGCGGTCTACGCCGCGCGCGCCCAGCTCGAGCCGATCGTGTTCGAGGGCAGCCAGTTCGGCGGCGCCCTGATGACGACGACCGAGGTGGAGAACTACCCGGGCTTCACCGACGGGATCATGGGCCCGGACCTGATGGAGCAGATGCGCGGCCAGGCGAAGCGTTTCGGCGCGGACCTGCGACCCCAGGACGTCGACTCGGTGAAGCTCGACGGCGCCGTCAAGGAGGTCGTGGTCGGCAAGGAGACGTTCCGTGCCCGCGCGGTCGTCCTGGCCATGGGTGCCGCCCCGCGCTACCTGTACGTGCCCGGTGAGCAGGAGCTGCTCGGCCGCGGCGTCAGCTCGTGCGCGACCTGCGACGGGTTCTTCTTCCGCGACCAGCACATCGCCGTGATCGGCGGCGGGGACTCCGCGATGGAGGAGGCCACGTTCCTCACCAAGTTCGCCGAGACCGTCACGATCATCCACCGGCGCGACGACTTCCGGGCCTCGAAGATCATGCTCGAGCGCGCGCAGAACGACCCGAAGATGCGCTGGCGGACCAACGCCACGGTCACCGAGGTCACCGGCGAGGGCGCGGTCCGGTCCCTGCAGCTGCGTGACACCGTCACCGGCGAGACCGACACGCTCGACGTCACCGGCATGTTCGTCGCGATCGGGCACGACCCGCGCAGCGCGCTGGTGACCGGTCAGGTCGCGACCGACGACGAGGGCTACGTGACCGTCGACGCGCCCGGGACCCGCACGAACGTCGACGGCGTGTTCGCCTGCGGCGACCTGGTCGACCACACCTACCGGCAGGCGATCACCGCGGCCGGGTCCGGCTGCGCGGCCGCGATCGACGCCGAGCGCTGGCTCGCCGCCGGCTCGGTCGACGCCGAGATGGCGGGCGGCGGCTACGGCGCGACCGAGGCCGAGAAGGTCGCCGAGACCGTCCACTGATCCACCCTCCACTGATCTCCCCCAGGACTCCACACACCGCACCGAAGGAGAAGGCCGATGGCCGGAAACACGATCGACGTCACCACGAGCTCGTTCAGCGATGACGTCCTGAACAGCGACAAGGCAGTTCTGGTGGACTTCTGGGCCACCTGGTGCGGCCCCTGCAAGATGGTCGCCCCGGTCCTCGACGAGATCGCGGGCGAGAACTCCGAGAAGCTCACCGTGGCCAAGCTCGACATCGACGCCAACCCGGAGGTCGCCCGCGACTACCAGGTGATGTCGGTACCGACCATGATCCTGTTCTCCGGCGGCAAGCCGGTGAAGCAGATCGTGGGGGCCAAGCCGAAGGCCGCGCTGCTCGCGGACCTGGCCGACCACATCGGCTGAGCTCGATCTCACCGCGC
Source organism: Pseudonocardia sp. KRD291 (assembly GCF_019263595.1). Taxonomy (GTDB): domain Bacteria; phylum Actinomycetota; class Actinomycetes; order Mycobacteriales; family Pseudonocardiaceae; genus Pseudonocardia. The sequence continues at coordinate 7,190 of NZ_JADQDD010000145.1, forward strand.
GTAGATGTGCGGTCACGCTGCGTGTCCCGGCTGATCACGGCCGGGACACGCGCGTGTTCGCCCCGCTGTGCCTCGTTCGTGCGCGGGCAGGGCACAATGGTCCCCGGCTGACGGACGAATCGACCGCCGTCGCCGGCAGGAACGACGCGCCGACCCGGCGCCACCGACATCGAGCGAGGGGTGCATGCAGCTGCTCCGGCGCGGGGACTCCGGTCCGGCCGTGGAAGAGATCCGGGAGAAGCTGGGGCAGCTCGGCCTGCTGGTCGACACGCCACAGTCGCGTGGGTACTTCGACGCCGACGTGGACCATGCGGTCCGCGTCTTCCAGCAGGGTCGTGGCCTGATCACCGACGGGATCGTCGGCCCGGACACCTACCGCGCGCTGCGCGAGGCCGGGTGGACCCTCGGGGACCGGATGCTCTCGTTCACCCTGTCCAGCCCGACCAGCGGTGACGACGTCGCCATGTTGCAGGAGCGGCTCCTCGAGCTCGGCTACAACGTGGGCCGGCCGAACGGCATGTTCGACCAGCAGACCGAGCAGGCGCTGTGCCGCTTCCAGCGCGACTACGGCATGACCCCGGACGGCGTGTGCGGCCCGGAGACGCTGCGGGCGTTCCGCCGTCTCGGGCGCAAGGTCACCGGTGGACGCCCCAGCCTGCTGCGCGAGCAGGAGCTGCTGCGCCGGGCCGGCCCGCGGATGCGCGGCAAGCGGATCGTGATCGACCCGGGTCACGGCGGCCCGGACCGCGGCGTCGAGATCGCCGGCGTGAACGAGGCCGACCTGATGTGGGACATGGCCCGCCGGATCGCCGGTCGGATGTCGGCCACCGGCATGGAGGCGTTGCTGTCCCGGCAGGAGACCACCTGCCCGACCGACGTCGAGCGCGCCCAGTTCGCCAACGACGTCGGCGCCGACCTCGTCGTCTCGCTGCACACCGACGCGAACCGCAGCATGCACGCGGAGGGTCTGGCGACCTACCACTTCGGCAACGGCTCCGGCACGACGTCGACGGTCGGCGAGGCGCTGGCCGGTCTGATCCAGCGGGAGCTGCTCACCCGCACCCCGATGCTCGACTGCCGTAGCCAGCCGTGCACCTGGGAGCTCGTGCGCCGGACCCGGATGCCCGCCGTGCGGATCGAGGTCGGCTACCTGACGCACCTGGGCGACCGGCGCAGGCTGCTCGACCCGGAGTTCCGCGACATCGTCGCCGAGGGCGTGCTGGTGGCCGTCAAGCGGCTGTACCTGCTCGGTCAGGACGACCAGCCCACCGGCACCTTCACGTTCTCCGACGTGCTGGCGCGCGAGTTCGGCAGGGACCAGATCAGGGCCATCTAGGCCCGCCCGACCCTCGCCCGGCCCCTCCGGCCGGGCACGTCGTGACAGCCGGTCAGAGACCCTCTCAGGGCGCCCTCAGATCGTCGCTGAGCCCTTCACCGGATCAGCACTGTCCTACTCGGACCGGGGTCCGGCGCTCGACCGGCGCCGGGACCTGCACCGGGATCGTCACGGTGTTGAACAGCTGTTCGAGCGCCGCCTCGACGCCCTGCTTCCACTCCAGACCGGAGCGGAGCTCCATCCGTAGCCGGGGCCACCGGTGGTGCGGGCGTACGGTCTTGAAGCCGACGGCGCGCAGGAACTCGGCCGGGACGACACAGTCGGCCTCGGTGCCCGGGCGGGCGTCGCCGAACACCTCGACGGCCTTGACGCCGCGGCGGGTCAGGTCCTTCACGACGGCCTGGGCGAGCATCCGCCCGAGACCCTCACCGGAGAACTCCGGCATGATCTGCATCGTGGTCAGCAGGACCGCGTCGGCGCTCACCGGACCGGTCGGCATCTCCGTCGCCCGCGGCACGGCCGACGGCGGCGCGTAGATCACGTAGCCGGCGGGGACCCCGCCCATGTGCACGATCCGGCCGCAGGAACCCCACTCCAGGAGCACCTCGGAGAGCCAGGCCTCCTTCTCGAGGTCCGTCGTGCCGTACTCGTCGGCCTGCTCGGCGCCCCGCGAGGAGAGTTCCCAGTAGACGCAGTTCCGGCAGCGCTTGGGCAGCTCACCCAGATTGTCCAGATTGAGCGGGGCCACATGCCAGGACACGGGAACCTCCGGCCGTCGAGTCGCGCTGTCGAGTCGCGTTCGGGGGACCCCCGCCGACCGACCGCAGCCTAATTCGATCCAGCTCCCGGCGCACCCCGCGTGCTGCCAGAGGTGTGTGACCCACGACGAAGGGCAGGATGATCACCTGACCCGGTTACACTCGGGCGGTCCGACCCACCGCCTTCCAGGGGAGCGCCATGTCGTCGCCCGATCGCCCGCAGCAGTCCACCGACCTCCCGGTGACCGCGGCGGCAGCGGCGGCAGCTCCCCGCCGGAACCGGCCGGACCGGGTATCGGCACCGACCGAGCGCTTCGCCGCCCGGACCGCCGCCATGACGGCCTCGGAGATCCGGGCGTTGTTCGCGGTCGCCAGCCGGCCCGAGGTCGTCTCGCTGGCCGGCGGGATGCCGAACCTCGCCGCACTCCCGCTGCAGTCGCTCTCGTCCGAGGTGGCCGACCTCGTCACCGAGGACGGCCTGACGGCGCTGCAGTACGGCTCCGCCCAGGGCGTGCCGGTGCTGCGCGAGCAGATCTGCGACGTCATGCGCGAGGAGGGGGTGGAGGGCGACCCGAACGACGTCGTCGTCACCGTCGGCTCGCAGATGGCGCTCGACCTGCTCACCCGGATCTTCATCGACCCGGGCGACGTCGTGCTGGCCGAGGGGCCGTCCTACGTCGGCGCGCTGGGCAGCTTCGCCGCCTACCAGGCACGCGTCGTGCACGTCGCGATGGACGAGCACGGCCTCGTCCCGGAGCGCCTGCGTGAGGCCCTGCGGACGCTGGCCGCGCAGGGGATCACCCCGAAGTTCCTGTACACGATCCCGAACTTCCACAACCCCGCCGGCGTGACGCTGGCCGTCGAGCGGCGGCCGCGGATCCTCGACATCTGCCGGGACTTCGGCGTGATGGTCATCGAGGACAACCCGTACGGACTGCTGGGCTTCACCGGGGAGGTGTACCCGGCGCTGCGCTCGATCGACCCGGACGTCATCTACCTGGGGTCGTTCTCGAAGACGTTCGCCTCCGGCCTGCGGGTCGGCTGGGCGCTGGTCCCGCCGCTGGTCCGGGACCGGCTGGTGCTCGCCGCCGAGTCCGCGACGCTGTGCCCGCCGAGCTTCACGCAGATGTTGGTGTCCCGGTACCTGTCCCACCACGACTGGCGCAGCCAGGTGAAGACGTTCACCGAGAACTACCGCGAGCGCCGGGACGCGATGCTCTCCGCCCTGGAGACCTACCTGCCGGAGGGCTGCAGCTGGAACGTCCCGGACGGCGGCTTCTTCGTGTGGCTGACCGTGCCCGAGGGCGTGGACACCAAGGCGATGCTGCCGCGCGCGGTGACCGCGCGCGTCGCCTACGCGTCCGGGACCGGCTTCTACGCGGACGGGTTCGGCAGCCGCCAGCTGCGTCTCTCGTTCTGCTACCCGACCCCGGAGCGGATCACCGAGGGCGTCCGCCGGCTCGCCGCCGTACTGGAGGCCGAGCTCGACGTCGTCCGCACGTTCGGTACGTCGGCGCGCACGGAACTGACGCGCGGGCCGCAGAGCCCGTCGCCCGACACCACCTGAGTCCTCCCCTCCGACCTTCGCCGGTCCCGCACGGACGCGGGATCGGGGAAGAGAGGACAATGCCCCGGTGACCGATCGAAACGTTGCCGTCCTGGCCGGAGGCCTGTCCCACGAGCGAGAGGTGTCGCTGCGATCAGGGCGACGTCTCAGCGGGGCGTTGCGAGCCGTCGGCGTGGAGGTCCGCGAGTGGGACGTCGACGGCTCGCTGCTCGAGCGCCTGCGCGACGACCGCCCGGACGCCGTGGCGATCGCGCTGCACGGTGGCGAGGGGGAGAACGGGGCCGTCCAGGCCGTGCTGGAGCTGCTCGGGATCCCGTTCGTCGGGACGCCGTCGCGCGCCTGCCGTCGTTCGTGGGACAAGCCGGGCGTGAAGGCCGAGCTCGTCCGCGCCGGCCTGAGCACCCCGGACTGGGTCGCCCTTCCGCACTCGACGTTCCGTGAGCTGGGCGCGAAGGGCGTCCTGGACGCCATCGTGGAGCGGCTCGGACTTCCCCTGGTACTCAAGCCGGACCAGGGCGGGTCGGCGCTGGGGGTGCAGATGGTGCAGGAGGCGGCCGACCTCCCGTCCGCGATGGTGAGCTGCCTGGCCTACGCCGACACCGTGCTGGCCGAACGCCACGTGCGGGGTACCGAGGTCGCGGTCTCGGTCGTGCACGACGGTGACGAGCCGCGCGCGCTGCCGCCGGTCGAGGTCGAGGTGCCGTCCGGGTTCTACGACTACACCTCCCGCTACACCCCCGGCGCCGCCTCGTTCCACTGCCCGGCCCGGCTGCCGGAGCCGACACTGACGAACCTGCGGGAGACCGCACTGCGCGCGCACGACCTTCTCGGCCTGCGCGACGTCTCCCGCATGGACGCGATCGTCACCGACGACGGTCGGGTCCAGATCCTGGAGATGAACGTGTCGCCGGGTCTGACCGACACCTCCCTCCTGCCGACCGCCGTCGCGGCCGCGGGCGAGGACCTGGCCGGTGTCTACCGCGCGCTGATCGAGCGGGCGGCCGACCGCGCCTGACGTGTTTCACGTGAAACAGGCCGGTACGCGATGCACGCCGATGTCGGCGCCGGGCCGTGTTTCACGTGAAACACTGCGCTGCGGGGCGTCCCCGAGCGGTCGATCGCCCTGTCCGGCGCCCGCACGGCCCGCAGGCGGCGCCCGACAAGGATCGAGCGCCTGCGGACCGCAGTCCGGCCGTACGGCTCGGATCAGGCGTCTGCCGCCGATCGACGACCCCTCCACGGCTCGTTCAGGGCCAACCAGGTGCATCCCGGACGACCGCGCCCCACCTACCCGGGTAGGTGAAACTCGCCGGTCCACGGCCGGTACAGGGCGCCCTCAGATCGCCGCTGAGCAGATTAGGCCTCATTTCGGGACATCACCGCACCGAGGCAGCGACCACGCAGAGAGCGACTGAGAGCCGCTGCCCGTCGGGGATCGCCCCGAACGAACCGCCGAGCACTCCCACGAACCTGCAACCACGCGACGAGCGAGCCACAACGCCGCACCGCACGACGGTCCGAGGACGGTTGCTCGACTCGATCGCCGCGTGTGGATCGCGTTCGGATCGACGACATCCGGACGGGCGCACCGTCGCGGGACGTAGGCGTCGGCTTCACCCCTGCGTCGCGATCCGACCGCTCCGCACGAGGACGCCGACCCGAGAGACGGCGGAACACCTGGTTGCGTCTCCACCCTGTGATACCAGGCGGTCGTCGACGTCGCGTGAGCAATCCCGGCGCGGGGGAGGGGCGGCGCCTCGGTCCGTGCGGGCCGGCCGCCACCGGGGGCGAGCGACACACTGTGTCTGCACCGGCCGGCCCGATCCACGGAGCCGGTGCCTCCCTCGACGACGCCGGCGAGATGGTGTGCCGCGTCCACCCACGATCCGCCAGGCGTGCCCGCTCCGGGTCCCCCGTGGCGGCGAAGCCGATCGAGGGGCACGTTCTGACGGCCGCATCAGTCATCGTGTTGCGCTCGAACGGAGAGGCGGGCGTAGCCGCGACGAGCACGGCCGGACCGGGATCGACGGTGACGCAGAGGCCGATGCACGGCGTGGTTTCACGTGAAACACGCCGGGGGAGCGGTCAGTCGCGTCCCTGCACACCCATGATCGAGGCGATGCGCTCGAGGTCCTCGACCGAGCCGAACTCGACGACGATGCGTCCCTTGCGCTTGCCGACCTCGACCCGCACCTGGGTGTCGAAGGCGTCCGACATCCGGTTCGCCACGTCGGTGATCTCGGCCGGGGTCTCGGTCACCCGCCGCTTCGGCCGCTCCTTCGCGGGACCTTCCTGACGGGCCAGCACGACGGCCTCCTCGGTCGCCCGGACCGACAGTCCCTCGGCGACGATCCGCGTCGCGAGGTCCTCCTGCCGACCTGCGTCCTCGAGCCCGAGCAGGGCGCGGGCATGTCCGGCACTGAGCACCCCGGCCGCGACGCGCCGCTGCACCGTCACCGGCAGGCGCAGGAGACGGATCATGTTCGTGACGACCGGACGGCTACGACCGATCCGGTCCGCGAGCTCGTGGTGGGTCACCCCGAACTCCTCGAGCAGCTGCTCGTAGGCCGCCGCCTCTTCGAGGGGGTTCAGCTGAACCCGGTGGATGTTCTCCAGGAGTGCGTCGCGCAGCATCGCGTCGTCGGCGGTGTGCCGGACGATGGCGGGCAGCACCTCCAGGCCGGCGCGCTGCGCGGCACGCCACCGGCGCTCGCCCATGATCAGTTCGTAGTCCCGGCCGTTCCACCGGACCACGATCGGCTGCAACAGGCCGAACTCACGGATCGAGTGCTCGAGCTCGGCGAGGTGCTCGTCGTCGAACTGGGTGCGTGGCTGCTTCGGGTTGGGCACGATCCGCGCGAGCGGGATCTCCCGGTACTCCGCGCCGCCGTCCACCACCGACGGCGCGTCCACGGCCGAGCGGTCCTCCGACAGGGGAGTGGTCCCGGACGAGGCCGGATGGTCCAGTGACGCGGAGCCGCCGACCCCGGGGCGGGACGGGGCGCCGGGCTCGGCGACCGGGCCGGTCGGGATCAGGGCCGCCAGGCCGCGACCGAGGCCCCCCTTGCGTTCGGCCATCGGCTCTACCGTCCGTTCGTGCGACCGGGGTCGGCCCGGAGGTTGGCACCGTACTCGGCGATCTCGCGGGCCGCGTCGACATAGCTCATCGCCCCGCGGGAGCCGGGGTCGTAGTCGAGGACGGTCTGGCTGTAGCCGGGCGCCTCGGAGACCTTCACGCTGCGCGGGATCACCGTGCGCAGTGCGGTCGGTCCGAAGTGCTGGCGTACCTCGGAGGTCACCTGGTCGGCCAGCTTGGTCCGGCCGTCGTACATCGTCAGCAGGATCGTGGAGACGTGCAGCGACGTGTTCAGGTGCGACCGCACGAGGTCGATGTTGCTCAGCAGCTGACCGAGCCCTTCCAGCGCGTAGTACTCGCACTGGATCGGGATCAGCACCTCCGCCGCCGCGACGAGCGCGTTGACCGTCAGCAGGCCCAGCGACGGCGGGCAGTCGATCAGGACGTAGTCCACGTCGAGCTCGGCCAGCGCCTCGTCGGTCAGCGCCTGGGACAGGCGCGCCTCCCGGGCCACCATGCTGACGAGTTCGATCTCGGCACCGGCCAGGTCGATCGTCGCCGGCACGCAGAGCAGGTTGGGCGATGCGGAGCTCTGTGCCGCCGCCTCCCGCAGCGGGATCTCGCCGAGCATCACCTCATAGACCGACGGCGTTCCGGTGCGGTGCTCGACACCGAGCGCGGTGCTGGCGTTGCCCTGCGGGTCCAGGTCGATCACCAGGACGCGGATGCCGTGCATGGCCAGCGCCGCGGCCAGGTTGACGGTGCTGGTCGTCTTCCCGACGCCGCCCTTCTGGTTCGCCACGGTGAGGATCCGCCGCGAGGTCGGCCGCGGCATCCCGTGCTTGTCCGGATGCAGGACGCGGGCGGCCCGCTCCGCCTCCTCTGCGATCGGGGTCCAACCGAGGCTCACGCCAGGCCCTCTCTCCGATGTTTCACGTGGAACAGCCGATTTCGTAGCCTACTCATCGTCGCTGCTCCTTCCTCCGGTTCCGGCCGGCGACGCCCGGTTTCGATCGACTCTTCACCGATGTCCGCTCGATCGCGACCACCGTCGTCGGTGGGTCGACCACCCCGGCGCCGCACTCCAGGACCCGCGGTTCGCCACCACCGAGCGTGCGGACCGCAGCACGGTCCCGCTCGATCTCCTCGGCCACCGAGGCACCCTTGAGCGCCAGCATGCTCCCGCCGTGACGGACGAGAGGCAGGCAGAGACCGGTGAGCCGGGCCAGCGGCCCGACGGCGCGTGCGGTCACCACGTCGGCTCCCTCCCATCGTCGCAGAACGGCGGACTCCTCGGCCCGACCCCGTTCGACGGCGATCGACAGACCCAGATCCTCGATGACCTCGTCCAGCCAGTCCACCCGCCGCGCGAGCGGCTCCACGAGAACGATCCGCAGATCCGGGCGGGCCAGAGCCAACGGTATCCCGGGAAGGCCCGCTCCCGAACCCACGTCCACGACCTTCGCCCCCTCGGGGACGAGTTCCCCCAGAACGGCGGAGTTCAGCACATGCCTGTCCCAGAGCCGGTCGTTCTCCCGGGGACCGATCAGCCCGCGTTCGACACCCGACCCCGCGAGGTGCTCGACGTAACGGACCGCGGACGCGAGCCGGT
>NZ_JADQDD010000146.1 GCF_019263595.1 Pseudonocardia sp. KRD291
CCCGGACACCTCCACGTCCACATCGGTCCCGCCTGCCGCAGCCCGGTCGATCACCCTCGGCGGCCGCACGACCGAGGTCGCCGCCGTACCCCGGGACGCCGCAGGTCTCCCCGCCCGCCCCGGCATCTGGAACGGCCGGGACCGGCAGGTCCTCCGGCTCGCCGCGCCGACCACCGCCGCACCCGGCTCGACGGTCACCCTGACCCTCGCCGACGGCACCACGACGCGGTGGACCGTCCGCACCTCCACCGTCGCCCCGACGGCACGGGCGGCGGCGACCGACGGCCCGCTGGTCGTACTCGCCCCGGCCGGCCCCGGACGCTGGACCGTCCTGATCGGCCGCCCGGCGTCGTGACGCCCGGCGGCGAGGTGGCTCCTCAGCCGCGCGAGGGGCGGCGCAGTTGCTCGGTGAGCGAGCCGTCCTCCCCGAACAGGATCTCCCGCCACTGCTTCTCCAGCGCGCGGGTGTCGTGGCGGTTCGGGTGGAAGCGCGGGTGGTTGAACACCGGCATCCGGGTCAGCACCCTGCGCATGAACTGCCCGGGTCCGAACATCAGCCGCCATCCCTCGCGCAGATCCGACGGGCGGCGCCAGATCCCCTGCTGGACCAGCAGGTACCCCCAGCCGAACAGGGCCGCGACCCCGACGGTGGACAGCACCAGCGGCACCGACCGGTCCCGCTCCTTCTGATCGGTCCCGATCACCTCGTACACCTCGTAGGTGACCGACTTGTGCTCGAGTTCCTCGAGGGCGTGCCAGAGCCACAGCTCGGCGATGTCGCCGTGCACGCGTCGGCCGAACTCGTCGGAGCCCAGGATGTCCTCGGCCAGCACGGCGGTGAAGTGCTCCATCAGCGCGGTGCAGGCCAGCTGCTGACGCGGCGACGTCCGCTGCAGGATCTTCAGTGCGGTGGCGACGGCCTTCTCCGGCACGCCGACCGGGAACCCGCGGGCGCGGAAGGCGGAGTTGAGACGGTCGTGCTCGCGGCTGTGGATCACCTCCTGGGCGGTGAAGCCGGAGACCCGGGCGCGCAGCTCCTCGTCGGTGACCCGGTCGCGGAAGGCGACGACCGAGCGCACGAAGAAGTCCTCCCCCGGCGGGAAGATCGCCGAGAGCATGGCCAGGAACAGCGTCGCGGTCGCGTTGTCGGCGTAGGCCCAGGGCGCGAGCTCGTCCGGGAGCCGGAAGTCCAGCTGACGCGGCGGGATGCCGACGTCGGCGCCCTGCAGGCGGCGGGGACGGGGAGCGGTGTCGGTCACGGGCGGGTCTCCTCGGTCGTCGTCGAGAACACGCCGGTGGGACGGGCATCGGCACCGACGCGGGGTCGTGCCGGAACACCATGTATCCCGTACAGCGTGTACCCCTTACCGACGGATCATGGACCGCCCCCGGCGTCGATGTCAACGCCGACCGGGATGATGGACGGGTGAACGGGACCGGATCGAGTACCGCCTCGGCCGACGGACGTGCCCGGCGCTGGGCCGGGCAGCGGGCCGGGCGGCGCGCGGAGGTGGTCGACGCCGCGATGACGGCGATCGCCGAACACGGCGCGGAGGCCACCACCGAGCAGATCGCGGCCGCGGCCGGCGTCCCCCGCCCCGCCCTCTACCGCCACTTCGACGGCCTGGACGACCTGCAGGGCGCGATCGCCGAGCGCGCGCTCACGCTGTACGTGGAGGCACTGGCGCCGGTGTGGACGCCGCGCGGCACGCCGCGGGAGATGCTCACCGCCGCTGTCGCCGCGCACGTGCAGTGGCTGGCCGGGCACACCGACCTCTACCGCTACATCCTGCGGGCGTCCCGGGTGACCGACGCGGTCACCGACGTCCGCCAGCGCATCGCCGACCGCGTGGTCGGCCTGCTCGGCGAGGAGATCCCCGGTGGCGGGCTACCGGCCGCCGTCGCCGAGCCGCTGGCCGCGGGCGCGGTCGGGCTGGTCGACGCCGCGACCGGGCGCTGGCTGGAGTCGGCCGACCCGCTCCCGCTCGACGAGCTGGCCCAGGAGCTCGCCCGCTGGGTGTGGGCGACGCTCGACTCGGCGTTCCGCTCCCGGGCGATCGTGATCGACCCGGACGCGCCGCTGGTCGGGTCCTAGCCCGAGCGCGGCGCGTGCGCCGAGACGTAGCGGGTGTGCTGCAGGATCGTCCACGCGACGAGCTCGGGGTTGTCCACCATCGGCACGTGCCCGACGCCCGGCAGCACGACGAAGTCCGCGTCCGGGACCGCGTCGAGCATCGGACGGCCGTAGCTGCGGAACGGGATCGTCCGGTCCGACCCGGCCCACGCGATCCGGACCGGGCAGGGAACGGCCTGGAACGTCCGGATCGGCCCGTCGATCGTCGCCCGCGACAGCAGCGGGCCGAGGACGGTGCAGCCGGCCATGTCGTCGAAGAGGATCTCGACCTCGTCGCCGGAGTAGCGGTCGGCGTGCTCGGCGATCGAGCGCATCAGGACCCGGCGCAGGCACGGGACGGTCGCGGCCAGGCGCTGCATCGGCCCCCATCCGGCGACCACCGAACCGATCCGGAACAGCGACAGCAGCCGGTACATGTCCAGCGGGACCGCCCACGCCCCGGCCGGGGACAGCGCGACGACCGACGACGCACGACCGCGCCGCGCCAGCTCCAGGGCCACCCAGCCACCCAGCGAGTTGCCGGCCACGTGCGGGGCGTCGAGGCCCAGCTCGTCCAGCGTCACGCACAGCTCGTCGACGATCGCGTCGATCGTCACCGGCTCGCCATCGGGCATCGGGCGCCCGCCGAGATGTCCGGGCATCGTGATCGCGTAGACGTCGTGGTGGCGTTCGAGCATCGGCAGGATCGGGCGCCACGCACGCCAGGACGACGTCATGCCGTGCAGCAGGACGAGCGGCTCACCCCGCCCGCCCCGGTGGTAGGCAGGCGGCGGGGTCACCGCGGCAGCACCGGGTCCGCCGATCCCGGGTTCAGCGCCAGCACCTCGGAGAACCCGCGGACCAGGCAGTCGGTGAACAGCGCCCGGTCGGTGATCGCGGTCGCGTCCAGGTTCGCCCCGACGCAGCAGACGTCGCCGTGCGTGACGAGCGTGATCATCGCCGCGCAGCCGGGCAGCGGCGCGAACGGGTAGACCCGCTCGATCCGGGCCCCGCACAGGTAGGCGTCGAACGGGAGGCCGGGCACGTTGCTGGCCTGCAGGTCGTTGCCCATCGTCGTGGCGCCGCCGACCATCGTGAGCAGCGGCCCGGGCAGCCGCGCCAGCAGCGGAGCCACCACGTCGGTGCTCTCCAGCGCCGGTTCGGCGCGGGCGGCCTTCATCAGCGCCGAGATCGCGGCGATCCGCTCGGCCGGGTCGACGATCCCCATCGGCCCGCCGATCCGGGCCGGCGCGAAGCGGTTCCCGCCGTCGCCGTCGCCGGAGCGGCGGACCGAGACCGGCACCGACACCCGCAGCGTCGCCTCCGGAGCGACCGGGTGCCCGGACTCGAGGTGGTAGAGGCGGAACGCGCCGAGCAGCGCGGCGAGGTAGGTGTCGTTGAACGACCCGCCGACCGACTTCCCGGCCGCGCGCAGGTCCGCGAACTTCACGTCCAGCGCGGCGAACCGCCAGGACATCCCGCGCGGGCGCAGCAGCTCCGACGAACCGCCGGGCGCCGGCGAGAGCACCCGCACCGCCGAGTCGAGGTAGCGCACGGACTCGGCGACGGCGCTGACCGGCCTGCTCAGCGCGCCCAGCACGTCGCGGGTGGCGCGGGCGGCCGCCGGGACGATCCCCATCTCGCGGCGGACGAGACGGTCCACCTCCCCGACGTGGTCGACCCGCTGCGGCTGCGGCGCGTCGGGCTGCGGCTTGTCCGGGTCGTGCTCGCGGCGGCGCGAGTGCAGCTGGCTCAGCAGCTGGATCGCGCCGAGGCCGTCGGTGAGCACGTGGTGCATCTTGAGCAGGTACGCCGACCGGCCTCCGGACAGTCCCTCGACGAGCGTCGCCTCCCACGGTGGGCGCTCCCGGTCGAACGGGGTCATCATCACCCGCTCGGCGACCGCGGCGAGCTCGTCCCAGCCGCCGTCACCGGCGAGGCGCACCCGGCGCAGGTGGTAGTGCAGGTCGAACGCGCCGTCCTGGATCCAGTAGGGCGTGCCCAGCCCGCCGAGCGCGTCGCGCACCCGCTCCCGGAACCGCGGCACCATCCGCGACGCCCAGTCGTGCGCGTCGACCATCCGGTCCCAGTCGGGCGTGACGTCGAGGATCTCCAGCGCCATCACCGGCGCCCGCAGCCGCGGGTCGGACTCCGCACGCCACATCATGACCTCGAACGGCGACATCTCCCGGGCCGTGCCCCAGGCCAGAGACGACATCAGCGCTCCACCGGCCAGTGCACCAGCGTCTCGACGAACCGGTCGCGGACGTCCTCGGTGTGCTGCGCGACGGACTCGCGCCTCCAGCCCGCGGTGTCGATCGGCTCCAGCACCGCGACCTCGACGGTGCCCGGGCGCAGCGTCTGCGCACCCCGCCACATGATCTCCCCGGCGTTGCGGATCACGATCGGGACCACCGGGACACCGGCCTGCATGGCGATGTGGAACGCGCCCTTCTTGAACGGGCCGAGCTTCGGCGTCGGAGAGCGCGTGCCCTCCGGGGCCATCGCCAGCGAGATCCCGTCCTCGCGCAGCGTGCGCACGGCGGGCTCGAGAGCCTCCCTGGCCTTGGTGGTGTCGGCGCGGTCGATGAACGCGACGTCCGCGGCCTGGAACAGCTGGCCCCACAGCGGGATCGCCGCCGCCTCCTTCTTCGCGACGCCGGTGAAGCCGCCGCGCAGGAGCTTCATCAGGATCGGCACGTCGAACTTGGACTGGTGGTTGAACAGGAAGACACACGGTCGCGCCGAGACCAGGTGCTCGGCCCCGGTCACCTCGACGTCGATCCCGGCCATCCCGAACCCGACGTCGGCCCCGACGCTGCAGGCCATGTCGATGAACTTGCGGCGCGACCCGTGCAGCAGGCCCGCCCCCATCGCGGCGCCGAACCCGCCGATCATCCCGCCGTAGAACACGGCGGTGCGGGCCACGTCGGAGACGTCCGGGAGCAGCCCGCCGCGCGGCGCGCAGTCCAGGACCGGCCAGCCCTTCTCGGTGGCGATGGTGCGCAACAGGTCGGTGGGCGAGACCGCGACCGGGTGTCCGACGGCGGAGAGGAAGTCGACGTCCTCGGTGCCGTTGGCGTAGGCGAAGCAGCCCTCGAGGTCGGCACCGCGCTCGGCGGCGTCGGCGACCACGGCGGCGGCCTTGCCCGGGCCCCACAGCGGCGTGCCCTCCGGACGGCCGGTGAGCACGCCGTCACGCACCTCCAGCTCGGTGCACAGGACCTTGTCCGCGCCCAGCTCGTCGGCCATCGGCTGCACCTGGAACCGGGTCGCCGAGGACGCCATGACGACGGTGTGCCCGCACTCCTTGTGCGTGGCGACGAGCTCCCACGCCTCCTGGTGCAGCTGCCCGGCGATCTCGGAGACGAACAGCTCCCGGCCCAGGTCGAACAGCTCGGCCTCGGTGCGCCCCTGCCAGGTGGCCAGGGTGAGCGCGAGGAACTCGCGGAAGTCGTCGTTGGTGCGGATGCCGCGCAGGCCGGACGCGATCGTACGCAGCAGCTCGACGGCGCCGACGTCGAACTCGCGCAGGCGCCTGCGGTAGAACGCCCCGGCCGAGTAGCCGTCGATGATCGTGCCGTCGTAGTCGAAGTAGGCCACCGTGTCCGGGCCCGGCGGGACCGCGCGGATCGCGCGGAGGCGCTCAGCTTGCGACACCGGTGTCTCCTGCCGGGTCCGGGCCGGCGCGCCCGGGGGCCGCGACGTCGGCGCCCCCGGTCGGGTCGGCGCCGATGCTCGGCGCGCTGTCGCTGCTCTCGGCGCGGCCACCCAGGACCACCTCCAGTCGCGCCCGCTCCAGGCGCCCGATGCGTGTCAGGTCGTCGATCAGCCCGGCCAGCTCGTCGCGCCAGGCGCGGCGCCGCTCCTGCACGGGTGCCCAGCCCATTCTCGTTCCGCGTTCGCTGCTCTCGTCCCCGTCACCCCCGGACGGCTCGACCAGGTCACGGTTGTCGGCCAGGCGCAGGGCCGTGGCGTAGAGCTCGCGCGACACGGAGTCCGCACGGTCGAGGCGGTGCTGCAGCAGCATCTGCCGGCCGACGCCCAGGCAGATCTCCAGGAACTCGTCCCGGTCGGCGGGCGGGTCGGTCTCCAGGGCGAGGAGCTGCTCGGCCACCACCAGCTGCGCGTCCAGGAACGAGCGCAGCACGCCGGGTGCGACGAGCAGCGGGGCCTGCCGCAGCGCCGCACGGGCATCCGCCGGCCGCGCCCGGCTCTGGCGCCACTGCGGGTCCAGCACGGACAGCTCGCCGCGGATCTCGGCGGCGAACTCGCGCTTGTCGGAGAAGAAGAACTCGAACTTGAGCAGGTCGCGCAGGCGCGTGAGCTCCCGCCAACCGAGCTCGAGCAGGTCCTCGCCGTCGGAGGCGTCGCCTGCGCGCAGCAGCGCCACCTCGGTCAGCGCCCGGTTGAGCAGGTGGTGCAGCGCGCCGTTGCGGTAGAACGCGGCCACGTGGTGGCGTCCCCGGCTGATCGAGAACACCGGCTCGGTGCCGCCCTCGTAGATCGTGACGACCTCGGCCTCGGCGAGCCGGTCCAGCGTCATCCGCATGCCGTGCCGGGTCCGCAGCTCGGCGACCGGCACCGGCACGCCGCGGGCCTCCAGGTAGTCGGCCAGCGGCGCGACGACGTCGCGGAGCTGCTGCAGCGTCAGCGCCCGGTCGCGCGCGGTGAGCAGCGCGAACGTGACCAGCGACGTCGCCGTCGCCGGGCTGACCCGGTTGATCCCGGCACACACCCGGAACGCGACCTTCTCCAGCTGCGCCGACCCTTGCTCGGACTCGGCGAGGGACTCGCGCAGCGAGAACGGCTCGCCGAAACGCACCTGGGCGGTGCCGATGTGGCGGCGCTGGTCGCGGAAGTAGCCGGCCAGCCACCCCAGCCCCTCGGCCTTCTTCGACCCGCCGCGCTGCTCGGCGGCCATCGCGCCGACCTCGTGCAGCTGGTCGTAGACGATCGAGACCGGCACCAGGACGGCGTCGAGCTCGGGCCGGTCCTCCAGCGCGGCGGCGAGGTAGCGCAGCAGCCCGTAGCGCGGCCTGCGCAGCTTGCCGGTGCGGCTGCGGCCGCCCTCGATGTACCACTCGAGGTTGAACCGCTTGGCCATCAGATGACCCAGATACTCCTGGATCGCGGCCTTGTAGATCGTGTCGCCGCCGAACGTGCGGCGGATGAACACGATCCCGGCCCGCCGGCCCAGTGCGCCCATCGGCCAGAACGACAGGTTGTTGCCGCCGAGCACGTGGTTGCGCGGGAAGTCGCGGTCGTGCAGCACCTCGGCGAACAGCAGCGGGTCGGAGTAGGAACGGTGCGAGGGCAGGAACACGAGCGCGTGCTCCTTGTTCAGCTCGCGCAGCCGCTCCAGCCCGGCCTCGTCGACCTTCACGTCCCACGCCTTGGTGTGCAGCGGCCCCATCAGCGTGCGGAACGTGTCGATCGCCGGCGGGCTCTGCACGGCGGCCATCTCGTGCAGGCAGGACTCCAGGTCCCGAGCCACCTCGGAGCTCGGCTTGCCCACCTCGACGCCGAGACGTTCGGCCAGCGCACGGAAACGGGCGGACGCGGTGATCTGCTCGACCATCCGGCGCGGCACCTTGTACCGGTCGCCGAGCAGCCGCCGCTCCGCGCGGTCACACGCCAGCGTCGCCTGACGGACGACGAACCGGGCGAACGCGCCGGAACGCCCATCGTCCTCGGAGGGCCGTCCGCCCTCCTGCGCCGCGAACCGCGAGACGAGGTCACCGACGGTCGCGGGCTCGCCGGCCACGATCCGCGCCGACTCCGGGACGCGCCGGGCCATCTGCCCGTGCAGGCGCCACGGTGCCCGGCGCATCGCCAGCGTGGACACCAGCTCGGTGACCCGGTTGACCGCGCCGGGCTCGCCCTCCGGCGGGATCCAGGCGATCCGGACCGGGACCACGAGGGTGGCGTCGCTGCCCAGCCGGGACTCGAGCCCGGACGGCGCCGCCGGCCCGTCGCCGTAGGCGACGACCGGTGCACCCGGATGGTGCTCGGACGCCCACTTCTCCAGCAACGACCGCTCGGTGGCCGAGCGTGCGTGGGTGAGCACGACCGCCTCCGCGGCGTCCCTGCCGTCTGCCGTCATCCCGCCCCCGATCCCCTCACGAC
The DNA here is from genome assembly GCF_019263595.1 of Pseudonocardia sp. KRD291. Taxonomy (GTDB): domain Bacteria; phylum Actinomycetota; class Actinomycetes; order Mycobacteriales; family Pseudonocardiaceae; genus Pseudonocardia. Next base: position 8,243 of record NZ_JADQDD010000146.1, read on the forward strand.
GCCGTGACGACCTCGCGGTGGGCACTTTCGCACACACTAGGCGAGGTGTGTCGAGCAAGAACGACATCGGTCGTATCCGCCTGTGTAGCGGCCGCCGCAGGCCGCAGTCGGCGGCTCGCGGGCCCGATCGACCGGGTGGTCACCGGGTCGGCGGGGCCACCTCGCCGACCAGCACGCGCACGGTCTCGGTGGTGTCCGGCAGCACCTGCTCGACCGAGTCGACGATCACGCTCCGTCCGCCGAGTGAGTCTCCGATCGACGTGACCGGAGCCAGCGGCCCGGGCCCTACGACGGCCGGGACGAGCCAGGACACCAGCCAGATCAGCAGCAGCGCCGACGCCGCGCCGGTCAGCGCCCCGACCAGCCGGTCGAGGAACGACAACCGCGCCTTGAGCAGCACCCGAGACACGAGTGAGCCCAGGAACCCGCCGACCAGGATGCCGAGCAGCAGCCCGATCACCGCCCCGATCAGCACCAGCACGTAGACCGATCCCACGGTCGATCCGTACTGGGACAGGTTCCCGCTGAACGCGGCCCCGATCCCGGCCCCGACCAGCAGCCCCAGCAGCCGTCCTCCGCGGGCTGCGCCTCCCAGCGTGCGGAAGCCTCCGATCGCGGCGGCGATGACGATCACCACGACGAGTATGTCCAGCCAGGTCATGGATCCCCCGTTTCTCTCCGTTGCGACCCCCGACGATCCGGGCCACCCCTCCAGACTGGCCCGAGCCCCCTGAGCGGGAGCTGAGATCCTGCCCGATGCCGTCGGCGACGGTGCTGCGGAACTCGCCGCGCGACCCCGCGGCAAAGCGCGACGGCTCAGGACCCGCCGGCGCCGTCGGATACCCACACCTCGGGGACCGTAGCAACGCGCAGGCAGATGGCTTACCGGATCACCGCAATGACTCACGTCGACGCGCAGTGGCGTGGGATCAGGTGGCCGGCGAGCTGAAGAGGCCGTCGAAGTTCGCGACGCGGACACCCGAGGTGGCGTCGCATCTCGCTGCCTCGACGGGTGCCGAGTCGTGTCGCGGCTCCGGGATGTCGATCACCGATCCGGGCTGCCTGCGTGGTGTCCGGGTGGGGTCGATCCAGGCCGGGGGTAGGAACTCGGGGAGTCCGTCGCGGATGCGGACGGTCCATCCGGGGTGGTGGATCAGGCGGTGGTGCTGTCGACACAGCATCACCAGGTTGTCGATCTTGGTGTGGCCGAGGTCTTCCCACGGAATGATGTGGTGGACCTCGCACCACGACGGCGGCCGGTCGCATCCGGGGTGGGCGCACCCGCGGTCGCGGGCGATCACGGCGCGGCGGAGTCCGTCGGGGATCGAGCGGGTGACGCGTCCGACGTCGAGGGGTTGTCCTTCGCCGTTGAGGACGATCGGGAGGACGGCGGCGTCGCAGGCCAGCATCCGCAGGGTCTCGGGTGAGGTTTGGCCGCCGAAGTCGAGCATCCCGTTGCGGGCGCGGGCTTCGAGGTCCTCGAGCCGGATGATCACCGAGATCTGCGGTCGCCGCCCGCCGCTGGCGGGTACGAGCGCGGTGGGCCCGTGGGACAGGGCGAATCCACACACCTCGGCCAAGGCCTCGGCCTGCCGGTGGGCGGGTTCGCGGGTCTCGTCCGACGAGGTCGGCTTGGACTTCGCGTCGATGACCGTGGCGATCGTGTCGAACATGGCGGCGTCGTCGAACCGTCCGGTGATCTTCCCGCCAGGGCCATTGCGGTGGCGCACCAGGCGCAGCTCGTTGACCTCCGGTTCGGGGTGCTCGTCGTCGGGGGCGGGGCCGTCCTGGTCGAGCTTCTCGATCAGCTCGGTTCCCCACGTCTGTAGCTCGGTGGGCGTGTAGTCGCTGCTCTTGGCGGCGAGTTCGGCTTCAGCGGCCGCCCACACCTGCGGCGTGAGCCGGTCGGCGGCGCGGGACCCGAGGACCTTCGCCACGACCTCGACGTGGCGCAGGCTGGTGCGCCCGGCGTCGAACACCTCGCTGGTGGCGGGTAGCCGCGGCGGCAGCACGGTGCCGTCCAGGGCGGTCTTCCCGACCACGTTCTCCGCGGCAGTGGTGTGGCGGCGGGCCTCGTGTCGTTCCCAGCCGAGGAGGTCGGCCAGGGCGGCGGTGCTGGTCTTGTAGCCGCGCGAGGTGAACACGTCGCGGCGTTCGGCAGCGGCCAGGACGCCGACCGAGAGGTGATCGAGCCGGCGTCGCGCGGCCTCGCAGGCGATGAGCACCGAGATCTGTCCGGTGTCACTCGCCCCGACGACGGCCGCGCGCAGGTCTTCGACGGCCTCGATGAGGCGGTCGTGCGCGGCGGCGATCCGGGCGTCGGACATGGACCCATTCTAGTCGAACAAATGTTCGAACAACAGGTCTGTCGTCGCAGGTCAGCGACCACTCAGCGCACTCCTGGGTCAGCATCCGGAGCCCACCATGTTCCGCCCCACCTCAGCACGTCCCACCGGCGCGGGCGGTAGCGCCACTCGACAGGCGACGAGCGACAAGTGACAGGCGAGTGGGAGGCACCAGGCCCGTTCCACCCGTCCCTCCACCGAACCACCGACGCGACACCCGCCGGGCCGCAACGGCACCTCGTCCCGGGAACTCGGACCCGCGTCCGGACGACCCCATTGGAGAGACGGCGAACCGGAATCGGCTCCCCCGGGACGGCGCACCCCAGCGAGAGGGCAACGGCATGAACCACATCGGGATCGTCCTGTTCGACGACGTCGAGGAGCTCGACGCGATCGGTCCGTGGGAGGTGCTCGCCTTCTGGGCCAAGCACTGGCCGCAGGACGGCTACGAGATCTCCTGCCTGTCCCGCACGGGAGGGCCGGTGCGGTGTGCGAAGGGGCTGACCGTGCAGGCGCACCACTCGTTCGCCGACGCCCCCGAGCTGCAGGTCCTGCTGCACCCCGGCGGTGCCGGCACCCGGCCCCAGCTCGAGGACACCGACCACCTCGACTGGGTCCGACGGCAACGCGCGCAGGTGCCGCTGATGACCAGCGTGTGCACCGGCTCGCTGGTGTTCGCCGCCGCCGGGCTGCTCGCGGGCCGGTCCGCGACCACGCACTGGGGCTCGCTCGAGACCCTCGCCTCCCTCGACCCGTCGATCGAGGTGCGGCCCGCCGAACGGTTCGTCGACCACGGCGACGTGATCACCGCCGCCGGCGTCTCGGCCGGGATCGACATGGCGCTGTACCTGGTGGCCCGGCTGGCCGGGGCGGACCGGGCGCGGGAGGTCCGGCGCGGGATCCAGTACGACCCGCAGCCGCCGGTCTGAGGCCCGGTGACCGGTCAGTCGATCGGCATCCCGTCCCCGACCCACTCGTAGGCGACCATCTTGTCCGCCGAGAGGTCGGAGTCGACGATCCACGCGACCGCCTCGCCGGAGAGCGGGTAGCGCACGTCGTCGCGGGCGGCGGCCCAGAGCGAGGCGAACACGACGGCGTCGCCCTGGTGTTCGCGCAGCGCCCACACGACGTCGGGACACTCCTGGCGCACCACGGCCTCGACGACGGTGCGGCACCACCCCTCCTCGTACTCCGCCTCGGCCTCGGTATCGAGACCGAGGTCGTCGCGCTCGGCCAGCATGCCCAGCACCACCGGGTCGATCCCGTCGCCGGCGTCGAGGAGCGCGTCGACGTCGGGGGTCCAGTAGCCGGGGGCACCGCCGCCGAACATCCGGACGTCGAACTCGTGGCGCAGCACGTCGAGGCAGAGCAGGCGGCAGGCGACCCGGGCCCGGTCGACGTGGCTGTCGAACCCGGTCAGGCCGGCCCGGGCGAGCACCTGCCAGGCGTCGCGGGCCCAGGCCAGCGCCGACCCGTGCCGGGCGAGGACCGCCGTCGCGATGTCGACGACCGGCTCCCAGGAGCCCTCGACCGCGTCGGGCTCGTCCGGTGCGCCGGCCCGGAGCAGTGCCTCCAGAGTCGTCTCGTCGTCGAGGTCGTCGAGGTCGTCGAGGTCGTCGAGGTCGTCGAGGTCGTCGAGGTTGGCCGCCCCGGCCGCGCCCGGCCGGTCGGCGTGCTCACCGGAGGTGTGCTTGCCCGAGGTCTGCCTGCCCGAGGTGTGCCTGCCGGATGCCTCCAGCTCGATCCGGTCGAACTCGACGAGCCGGCGCCCGACCTCGGCGACGTCGCGGTCGTACTCGACCACCGTGGCCGACCGCACCAGCTCCAGCGCCCGGCACACCCGGTTCGCCGACTCCAGCAGCCGTACGAGGTCACCGCGGTCGGCGGGGACGACGAGGCGGTCCATCCCGGCGCCCACCGGATCCCCGGGGACCTCGTCGTAGTGCTGCGCGAGCCAGTCCCGCAGGTCCGCGTACACGGCCAGCGGCTCCTCGACGCCGACGGCGGCCCGCACCGCGTCGCACACCCCGATGGTGACCTCGACCCGCTCGTCGACCAGTCCCGCCGCCCGCCGCAGGTCCTCGGGGCTCAGCCATCCGGGGTCGGTCGAGAGCGGCCACCGTGGGTAGGGGTCGCTGATCGGCCAGCCGAACGCGCAGGTCAGGCAGCGCCGGTCGGGCTCGTCCGTCGGCTGGTCGACCGCGGCGCCGCCGGCCGTGAGACCGGGCGGCGGTGCGTACGGCCGGGCCGGGCCGATCGGGACGACGGACGCCGAGCCGCAGTGCGGGCAGGTCTCGTCTCCGGACACGGGGCCACCGTGCCACGCCCGGCCCCGTCGTGGTCGTCGGAGCGGCCGACACACCGGCCGGGATCCCGGCTGACGGGAGGGACCTCAGCCCGTCAGGTCCGCGCGCAGCAGCTCCACGCCGCCCATCACGTCCTGCACGCTCGCCGGCAGCGGGCGGCCGTACTCGCGCGCCAGGTCCCCGGAGAGCCGGCTGGTCACCGCCCACCCGTGCCCGGACAGCCACGCCTCGGGCGAGGACCCGCGCTCCTCCTCGAAGAACAGGGTGCGGACGTCGGCACCGATCACCTGCTGCGACATGGTCCGGAACTCGGGGCTCGAGGTGATCTTCTCGATACTGCCGCCGAAGTGCTCGACGGCGATCCGGCTCCCCGGCGCGGAGAGCTCCTGCACCCGCTCGAACAGCAGGCGCTCGGCCGCGGCGGGCAGGTACGGCAGCAGGCCCTCGGCCAGCCACACCGTGCGCCACGACGGGTCGAACCCGGCGGCGGTCAGGGCGGCGGGCCAGTCGTGGCGCAGGTCGACCGGGACGACGGAGCGGCCGGCGGCGGCGTCGGCGCCCTCCCGGTCGAGGACCGTGTCCTTGAACTCGAGCACGGCCGACTGGTCGATCTCGTAGACCGTCACCCCGCTCGGCCAGTCCAGCCGGAAGGCGCGGGTGTCCAGACCCGCGGCCAGGATGACGACCTGGTCGACGCCGGCCCGCGCGGCACCGCAGAGGCAGTCGTCGAAGAACCGGGACCGCACGCCCAGGTAGGTCGCCTGGGCCGCCCACGCCTCGTCGTTCCAGGGACGGTCGGGCATCTCGGTGCCGGTCGCGTCCACGAACGCCTGCGCGTACGGGTCGCGCACCAGGCCGTCGGCCCGCTCGGTCTCCACGGCCCGGCCGGCCGCCACCGCGAGCGCGGTCGCGCCCACGCTCGTCGTGATGTCCCACTGGTCGTCGTCGCGTCGCATGTCATCGATTACCCGCATGGTTAGGGCCGCTAACGACACGCGGTGTAGATCACTCGCTTGGTCGAGGCGATCCGGACAGCGGCGCACCGACCGGACCCCCGCGCGGAGCGGCGACGGCCACCCACCGGGCCGCCGTCGCCGCTGTCCGCGTCGCCGCACCACGGCCGTCGTCGACGGCCGCGGCGGCGGTCAGGCCTTGCTCTGCATGCTCTCCCGGGCCGGGTTGCCCTGCTCGGCGGCCTTCGGGTCCTTCTCGCTCTTCTTCGACTCGACGCCGGAGGCGATCCGGTCACCGATGTTCTTGTCGATGTTGCGCCAGTACTCGAACGCGCGCTGCAGGACCGGCTCGGTGACGCCGTTGAGCAGGTGCCCCACGACGTTGTCGACCAGCCGCTCACGGGCCTGCTCGTCCATCACCTCGCGCACGAGCGTGCCCGGCTGGCCCCAGTCGTCGTCCTCGGCGTGCGAGACGTAGGCCGCCCGGGTGATGTCGCCGTCGGTGTGCCAGCTCGGCGGGGTGCCGTGGTTCTGGGTGTCGGCGGCCGGGCCGCCCTTGGAGTTCGGCGCGTAGACGGGGTCCGTGACGTTCACGTACCGCATGGCCCCGTCCTTGGAGTAGCTGTGCACCGGGACCTTCGGCGCGTTCACCGGGAGCTGCTGGTAGTTCGTGCCGACCCGGTGCCGGTGCGAGTCGGCGTAGGAGAACAGCCGGGCCAGCAGCATCCGGTCCGGGCTCGGCCCGATGCCGGGCACCAGGTTGTTCGGCTGGAAGGCGGCCTGCTCGATCTCGGCGTGGTAGTCGGTCGGGTTGCGGTCCAGCGTCATCTTCCCGACCTCGATCAGCGGGTAGTCCGCGTGCGGCCACACCTTGGTCAGGTCGAACGGGTTGAACCGGTAGTTCGCGGCGTCCTCGTACGGCATGATCTGAACGTGGAGCGTCCAGGTCGGGTACTCGCCGTCGCGGATGTGCTCCCACAGGTCACGGGTGTGGTAGTCGGTGTCCGCCGCGGCCATCTGGTCGGCCTCGTGCTGGGTGAAGTACTCCTGGCCCTGGTCGGTCTTGAACGTGTACTTGACCCAGCTCCGCACGCCCTCGGCGTTGATCCACATGTAGGTGTGGGAGCTGTAGCCGTTCATGTGCCGCCAGGTGCGCGGGATCCCGCGGTCGCCCATCAGCCAGGCCACCTGGTGCGCGGACTCCGGCGAGAGGGTCCAGAAGTCCCACTGCATGTCGTGGTCACGCAGGTTGTTCGCCGCCAGGCGCTTCTGGGACCGGATGAAGTGCTGGAACTTCATCGGGTCCTTCACGAAGAAGACCGGGGTGTTGTTCCCGACCATGTCGTAGTTGCCCTCGGACGTGTAGAACTTCAGCGCGAACCCGCGCGGGTCGCGCCAGGTGTCCGGGCTGCCGCGCTCGCCGGCCACGGTGGAGAAGCGGGCCACCATCTCGGTCTTCGCGCCCGGCTGGAACAGCGCCGCCCGCGTGTACTTCGCGATCTCGGGGTTGGTCACCTCGAACCGGCCGAACGCTCCGCTGCCCTTGGCGTGCGGCTGACGCTCCGGGATCCGCTCCCGGTTGAACTGCGCCATCTGCTCGATCAGGTAGGCGTCCTGGAGCAGGATCGGGCCGTCCGGGCCGACGGTGAGCGAGTGCTCGTCGCTCTCGATCGGGGCTCCGG
>NZ_JADQDD010000147.1 GCF_019263595.1 Pseudonocardia sp. KRD291
GGGCTTCCGGGTGGCTCGCCGCAGAAGGCCGCCGAGTTCACCGGCACCTCCGAGACGTCCTGCGCACTGCGCCGCGTGGTCGTGTCGTAGCCGCGGGTGCACACCGGCGGGTTGTTGATGTTGAGGGCCAGACCCAGGTGGGCCGTGCCGTCGCCGGGCACCACCTTCGGCGCGATGGCGACCAGACCGGGATAGGTGACCAGGAGCTGTTTGAGCGCCGCCTGGCGCGGCTCGAGCACCTCGGCGACGTCGCGCAGGTTGGCCACCGACTCCCCCAGACCGGGCCCGCTCTCCCGCAGCAGACCGCTGAGCTGGTCTCCCGCCCGGGGCGCGTTCTGGATGACCCGGCGCAGGTCCGGATCGGACTGCTTGAGTTGCTCGGTGACCTGGGCCAGGCTCGCGCTGAACTCCTTGAACTGCGGGGCGATCTCGTTCTGGGTGGTCAGTACCGGGCGGGCGTCCCGGATCAGGGCCGTGGTCTGGGGCAGCGCGTCGATGCCGGCCTGGCTGAACTGGCCCGTGGTGTCGAGCAGCTGCTGCAGCGGCTGTGCGGTGCCGGCGAACCCGTTGCCCAGCTCGTCGACGACCGTGCGCAGCGAGTCCAGCGGGACGGTCCTGACGAAGTCGTCGAGGTTCACGACCAGGTCCTCGACGCCGACCGGGGTCGTCGTCCGGTTCACCGGCACGACCGACCCGGCGGCCAGCGTCGGGCCGCCCTCCGGGCCGGGCAGCAGGTCGACGTACTGCTCGCCGATCGCGGAGAGGTTCCGGACCTCGGCGGAGGTGTCCGACGGGATCGTCGGCGCCGAGTTGTCGATGTCGAGCTGGACGTCCACGCCCTTGTCGGTCAGCGTCAGCGGACCGACCCGGCCGACGCTGACGCCGCGGTAGGTGACGTCGGCGCCGGAGAAGATGCCGCCGGAGTCGGCCAGCTGCACGGTGACCGGGTACGTCGTCGCACCGAAGATCTCGTCCAGCCCGCCGTAGCGGAACCCGGTGTAGCCGACGCCGACGATCGCGACCAGCACCAGCGCGAGGAGCTGGAGCCGTACCGTCCTCGAGATCACGAGCCACCTCCGAGCAGTCCGCCGAGCAGGCCGCCGCCACCGCTGTCACGGCTGGGCGTGGGGGTCGCGGTCGGGCCGGGCGTCGGCGCCGGGGCGCTCGACGCGCCCGGCGCGGCCGGGGCCGGGGCGCCGGGAGCCGGCGCGGGGGCCGGCGGCGCGACGCTGTCCGGGACGCCCGGGACCGGCGCCGGCTGACCGTCCGCGCCGAGCAGCGGCGCGAGCAGCCGCGCGTTCGGCGGCAGCTGCTGGGTCAGCGGGTTGTTCGCCAGCGGGGTCTGGTTGCTGGCCAGGATGTTGTTCAGGATCACGCCCAGATCCAGGTCCGCCGTCACGTACAGGTTGGCGTAGTCACCGGCCACGGCGTCGGTCGCGGCGTCGGTGAACGGGATCGTGAGCAGCAGCTGCAGCGAGTCCGGCAGGTCCTGTCCCGAGTCCGCCAGGTTGCGCAGCACCGGGCGCAGGCTCTCCAGGTCGGCCAGCACGTCCTCGCGGCTGCGGTTGACCACGTCGGTGGCCACGCCGGAGAGCCGGTCCAGTGCGCGGAGCATGTTCACCAGCTGCGTGCGCTGGGACTCCAGCTCGCGCAGGCCGGGGCTGAGGTTCTGCAGTGCGTTCTCGATCGCCGGGCGCCGGGCGACCAGCGTCGCGGAGAGCTGGTTCAGCCCGTCCAGCGCACGGTTGATGTCCTCCTTGCGCGAGTCCAGGGCGCCGACCAGCTGGTTCACGTTGTCCAGCAGCTCACGCACCTGCGGCTCGCGGCCCGACAGCGCCTTGTTCAGCTCCGTCGAGATCGTCTTGATCTGCGCCACGCCGCCACCGTTGAGCAGCATCGACAGCGCGCCGAGGACCTCCTCGACCTCCGCCGCCCGGCCTGCGTTCTGCAGCCCGATCTTCCCGGTCTCGGCCAGCACCCCGGGGGCCGGGCTCGCCGGGGTGGCGAGCTCGACGAACTTCTCCCCCAGCAGCGAGGTGGTCCGCACCTTGGCCTCGGCGTTCGACGGGAGCGTGACGCTGCGGTTGACCAGGACGGTCACCACGGCGTTCCAGCTCTTCGGCTCGACCGTGATGCTCTCCACCGAGCCGACCGGGACGTCCCCGACCCGGACCAGCGACTGCGGGACCAGGTCGACGACGTCCGGGAACTCGATCTGCACCGGGTACGGGTCGTCGCCGAGCGAGGCGCCACCGGGCAGGGGCACCCCGCGAAGGCCGCCGGAGAGCGCACCGCAGCCGGTCGCGCTCACACCGACGACCGTCAGCAGGGCCACCAGACGGGCACAGCGCCGCATCATGATCCGCCTCCGAGGAGTCCGCCGAAGAGACCGCCGCCGGACGGTTCCCGCGTCGGTGACGCGGGTGCCGACGTCGTCGGCGCGGGGGTCGCGGTCGACGGGCCGGGCGCCGGTGCGGGCGCCGGTGCGTTCTGACCCAGCGGGGCCAGCAGCGGCGCCGCCGGGTCGCCCGTCGACGACAGCGGGGTACCGGCCAGCGGGTTCAGCGGGAGCGCCGGGAGCCCGGGCGACGCCGGGAGGCCGCCTTCAGTGCCCTGCGGGGCGAGCGGGTTGGGCAGGACACCGGCTCCGAGGCCCGACAGGACCGTCTGGCAGGCGTTGCCGAGGTTCAGCGGGAGCGGGATCGGGTTACCGTCCCCGTCGAGCTGGGACTGCGCGAACTGGCAGACCAGCGCGGGGATGGGCTGCGAGAGCTCGTTGAAGTTGACCCGGGTGTCGAGCGTCTCCGACGAGCCGTTGTAGATGTTGGCCAGGTTCCCCAGTGCTGCCGGGGCGACGTCGGTGATCTCGGCCAGCGCCTTCTGGTGGTCCACGACCTCCTGGCTCACCGAGGACAGCTTGTCCACGTTCGACTTGAGCGTGGCCCGGTTGTCCTGCACGAAGCCCGCCACGTCGCCGAGGGCGAAGGAGAGCTCGCGCAGCGAGTCGCCGAGCTCGGTGCGCTGCGAGGCGAGGAAGCCGGTGACGTCGGCGAGCTTGCCGTTGAGCTCGCGCACGCCGGGGTCGTTCTCCTTGATCGTGGCCACGAACTTCTGCAGCTCGGTGATGGTGCCGAACAGGTCCTTCGAGGACCCGTTCAGCGTCGCGCCGAGGCCGCCGAGGTTGCGGATGGTGTCGTTGAGGGCGCGGCCGTTGCCGTCGAGGTTCTGCGCGCCGACGTTCAGCGCGTCGGACACCGCTCCGGCCGAGTTGGCGCCCTGCGGGCCCAGCGCCCGGGACAGCTCGGTCGCGGTGCGGGTGAGGTCGTCGACCCCGAGCGGCACCGCGGTGCGCTCGACCGGGACCGGCTCGCCCTGCCACACCGGTCCCCCGGTGTAGGCCGGGGTGAGCTGCACGTACCGGCCGGTGACCAGGCTCGGCGAGACGATCGCCGCCTTGACGTCGGCCGGGAGCTGGACGTCGTCGTCGGAGATGGTCATGTCGACCCGGACCTGGTCGCCCTCGGGGGTGATCGTGTCGATCTGCCCGATCGGCACGCCGAGCATCCGCACGTCGTTGTCCGGGTACAGGGCCGAGGTGTTGGTGAAGTAGGCCGTGATCTGGCGGCCGGACCCGGAGGTCACCAGCCAGACCCCGGCCGCGACGGCGACCGCGACGATCGCGATCAGCGCCGTGAGCTGCAGCTGCCGCCGGTCGGCGGCCCAGGTGGTGGTCATCAGCAGTCACCGCCGATCGGGCCGATGGGGGGCGGGAGCAGGCCGCAGATGTAGTTGTCGAACCAGCGACCGCTGCCGAGGGCGTTGCCGAACACGCGGACGAACACCGCTTCCTTGTCGAGCAGCTCACCCAGGTTGTCCCGGTTGCGCTCGAGCACCGCGAGCACCTTGTCCAGGGTCTCCAGCGTGGGACGCAGCTGCGCCTGGTTGTCGGCGACCAGCCCGCGGAGCTGGATCGACAGCTTCGTCACCCCGTCCAGCAGGGCGGCGATCGCGTCCTTGCGCCGCTGCAGCTCACCGAGCAGCAGGTTGCCGTCGTTGATCAGTTCCACCACGTCGCCGCGCCGGTCGGCCAGCGTCGTGGACAGCTGCCGGGTGCCGGCCAGCAGCGACTTGAGCTGCGCGTCCCGGCTCGAGATCGTCTGGGACAGGCGGGAGAGCCCGTCCAGCGACCCGCGCACCTCGGGTGCGGTGTTGCGGAACGTGTCGGCCAGCGTGGTCAGGCTCGTCGCGAGCTGCCCGGTGTCGAGCTGGTCGATCGTCCCGGACAGCCCGTTGAAGGCCTCCACCACGTCGAACGGGGACTTCGTCCGGTCCTTCGTGATGACCTGGTCCGGGTCCTGCTCACCGTCACCGCGCGGGTCCAGGGCGAGGAACTTCGAGCCGAGCAGGGTGCGGATCTCGATCGAGCCCGTCGTCCGGTTGCCGACCCAGGCGTCGGTCACGGTGAAGGTGACCAGCACGTGGTCGCCCTCGAGCTCGACGCTCTGCACGCGGCCTGCCTCGACGCCGGCCACCGTCACCTGGTCGTCGGCCTGCAGACCGGCCGCCTCGGTGAACTCGGCGTAGTAGGTCGAGCCGCCTCCGAACAGCGCCTTGAAGTTGAACGCCGCCAGGGTGACGGCGAGGATCAGCACGATCCCGATCGTCGCCAGCAGCACCGGGCGCTTCTCGCCGGGCCGGGCCATCAGTTGCCTCCGATCTCGGGCAGCAGCGGCGCGACCGGGTTCTGGCTCGAGTCGGTCTCGCGGCCGGGCTCGGAGGTCGGCAGCGGGGAGGTCGGGAGCGGGGAGCCCACCAGCCCGTCCAGCGACGACGTCGTCGGCTCGGCGGGCGTGGCCTGCCCGTCGGGACCACGGGACCCTGCGGCCCGGCTGTCCGGTGCCGTCCCGGACCCGCCCGGCAGGTCGCCGTTCGCGGCGCTGAGGCCGTCCTGGTCCGGGTCGCTGCCGCACCGGGGCGCATCGTCCTTGGGCAGGTTGAACGGGATCTTCGGGATCGAGAAGCCGGGCAGGCCCGGCACCTCGTTCACCCCGACCTGGCCGCCCACCTGGCACAGGTAGAACTGGAACCAGCCGCCGTAGCTGCCGACCCGTCCGATCTTGTTCAGCTTGTAGGGCGCGAACTGCAGGAACCGCTCCACGGCCGGCTGCCCCTGGTCGAGCTGGGTGGCCAGGTCGCCCAGGTTGCGGATGTCGTCCTTGAGCGGCGGGCGGGCCTCCTGCAGGAAGTCCCCGGTGACGTCGGTGAGCGTCCCGATCGACGCGATCGCGTTGCCGATCGGCTCGCGGTCCTGCGCCAGCCCGGACACCAGCGCCTGCAGCGAGCTGATCAGCTCGTTGAGGCCCTGGTCGTTCTCGTTGACCGTCTGCAGCACCTGGTTCAGGTTCGTGATCACCTGGCCGATCACCTGGTCGCGGTCGGCGATGCTGTTGGTCAGTGACGCCGTGCTGGCCAGCAGGCTCTGCACGGTCCCGCCCTCGCCCTGCAGCACCTGCACGATCTCCATCGAGAGCTTGTTGATCTGCTCCGGGTCCAGCCCCTGGAACAGCGGCTGGAACCCGTTGAACAGCACGGTCAGGTTCAGGGCCGGGCGCGTGCGCTCCAGCGGGATCTGCCCACCGGCGGGCAGGAGGTCCCCGGTCGGGCCGACGCCCTGGTCCAGCGACACGTAGCGCTGGCCGATCAGGTTCCGGTACTTGATGGTGGCGTCCACCGTGGCGGGCAGCTGCTGGCCGGAGTCGACGGTGAAGGTCACCAGGGCAACCCGCTGGTCGACGATCTCGATGTCGGACACGGTGCCGACGACGACGCCGGCGATCCGCACGTCGTCCCCGGCCAGGAGGCCGGTCGCGTCGACGAACTTGGCGGTGTAGTCGACGGTGTCACCGCCGCGCGAGTTCGCGATGGTCAGGCCGAGCACCGTCGTCAGCAGGGCCGTGACGACCGCGAAGACGAGGAACTTGATCAGCGCACCGAGCGGGAGGCGGCTCACGAGAGCTTCACCTCCGCACCGCGCATCATCGGCGCGACCATCATCGTGCTCCAGCCCGGGACCGCCGACGGCGAGTCACCGCGCTGCACGGCCAGGAGCTGGGAGACCACCTGCTGCTCGCCGGGCGAGTTGCCGACGCCCATGTCCGCCTTCGGGTCGTAGGAGCTCGGCGCGATCGTGGGCAGTGACAGGCCACCGGGCAGCTGCGGGAGCACCGGAAGCGGGCCGGCCCCGTTCTGCGCACTCTGGTCCTGGACCATGCCGAACGTGTTCGTGCCGTCGTAGGTGCCGAACGTGTCCACCCCGAAGTCCTCCGGGTTGCCCATCGGCTGCCCCTTCGGCGCCGGCTGGGGCACCGAGCCGTCCCGGAACGGGCCGTCCGGCGCGTACTGGGTGCCGTCCGGGACCGGGATCGGGTAGCACCGCGGGCCGCGGTCGTCGGCGTAGCGGGGCTCGTCCTGGTTCGGCAGGTACTTGCCCTTGTTCGCGACGATCTCGAGCGTGATGTGGATGCCCGGGTCCTCGTTCGGGTGGATCGCGTCGTTGATCTTCGGGATGAGGTCCACCAGCTGGCTGGTCAGGCAGGGGAACTCCGGCGAGTACCGGGCCAGCGTCTCCAGCGTCGGGCGGCTGGACGCGGCCAGACCGATGATGTTGTCGCCGTTGGCGTCGAGGAAGGCCCGCAGGTCGTCCGACGCGGCGGTGACCGAGCGGAAGGTGTCCCGCAGGCCGTCCCGCTGCTCGACCACCGTGCGCAGGGTCGTGGTCAGGTTGTCGGTCGCGTCCAGCAGGTCCGGCGCGGCCTCGGAGAGGTTCTGCGAGAAGTCGGCCAGCTGGCTGATGTCCTCCTGCAGGTCCGGCACCGCCGGGTTCAGGCCCTTGGTCAGCGTGTTCAGCTGCTCGAGGGTCGTGCCCAGCTGGTCACCGCGGCCCTGCAGCGCCGAGGACAGCGAGCCCAGGGTGGTCGCGAGCTGGTCCGGGCGGACCGCCTGCAGCAGCGGAAGCAGGTCGTCGAGCACGCGCTCGACCTCGCGGGCGGACTGGCTGCGGTCCTCCCCGATCACCTCGCCCGCGGCGAGCGCCTGGCCCGACGGAGCAGGCGGCGGAACCAGGGACACGAACTTCTCGCCGAACAGCGTCTTGGGCAGCAGCCGGGCGGTGACGTTCGACGGGATCTGGTCGATCATGTCCGGGTTCATCATCATCTGGACGGTCGCGGTGGGGCCGTTCGAGGCGACCGACTCGATCGAGCCGACGATCAGGCCGCGGACCTTGACGTCGCCCCGCTCCTGCAGCTGCGTGCCGGTCCGGTCGACCTGCAGCGTCACCGGGACACCAGCCTTGAACACCCCGTTGTACTGCGCCACCGACAGGCCGAGCAGGCCGACGATGACCACGACGAACACCAGACCCTGGAGGACCTTCCGCGGCGACCTCATCCCGCGACCCGCACCGAGGTCTCGGTGCCGAACATGACCAGGGTCAGGAAGAAGTCCAGGATCGCGGTGCTCACGATCGAGAGCCGCACCGCGCGGCCGACCGCGATCCCCACGCCGGCCGGCCCGCCCTTGGCCCGGTACCCGTAGTGGCAGTGGATCAGGATGATCACCGCGGAGAAGATGATCACTTTGAGATAGGAGAAGAGGACGTCCTTGACCGGTAGGAACAGGTCGAAGTAGTGGTCGTAGGTGCCGCCGGGTAGCCCGTTGATCAGTGTCACGTTCAGCCGGGAGGCGGCGAAGCTGGCCAGCAGGCCGATCGTGTAGATCGGGACGACCGCGATGATCCCGGCGATCACCCGGGTGGTGACCAGGTAGGGGACGCTGGGCACGGCCATGACCTCGAGCGCGTCGATCTCCTCGGAGATCCGCATCGCGCCGAGCTGGGCGGTGAACCCGGCACCGAGCGTCGCGGTCAGCGCCGAGGCGGCGACCAGCGGGGCGATGTCGCGGGTGTTGAAGTAGGCGGTGATGAAGCCGGTGAAGGCCTCGACACCGAGCGAGTCCAGGGCGCGGAAGCCCTGCAGGCCGACCAGCGACCCGACGAACAGCGACAGCGACGCCATCACGCCCGCGGTGCCGAGGATGACGATCAGTGCGCCGGAGCCGAAGGAGACCTCGGCCAGCAGCCGCGCCACCTCCTTGCCGTAGCGGGTGACCGTGCGCGGGATCCACAGGATCGAGCGGATGTAGAGCGAGAGCTGGTCGCCCAGCTCCTCGAGCTGGTCGAGCGGCGCCTGCAGCCCGCGCCGTACGCGCGCGCCCAGGGGCGAGGACGAGATGGCCACTGGTCTACAGCCCCTTCGGCGGCACGAGCTCGAGGTACAGAGCGGTCAGCACCAGGTTGAGCATGAACACGAGGACGAAGGAGATGACGACGGACTGGTTGACCGCGTCGCCGACCCCCTTGGCGCCGGGCGGGGGGTTGAGCCCGCGGTAGGCCGCGACGATGCCGGCGGTGAGACCGAACAGGAACGCCTTCAGCTCGCTGACGACGATGTCCGAGACCTGCGCGATCGCGGAGAAGCTGGCGATGTAGGCGCCCGGCGTCCCACCCTGGATGATCACGTTGAAGAAGTAGCCGCCGCCGACGCCGACGACCGTGGCGAGGCCGTTGAGCACGACGGCCGTGGTGGCCATGGCCAGCACCCGCGGCACGACGAGGCGTTGGATCGGCGAGATGCCGAGCACCTCCATCGCCGAGATCTCCTCGCGGATCGTGCGCGCGCCGAGATCGGCGCAGACCGCACTGCCGCCCGCACCGGAGATCAGCAGCGCGGTGACGATCGGCGCGGCCTGCTGCACGATCGCGAGCACCGAGCCGGCGCCGGTCTGGGACTGCGCGCCGAACTGCCGGGTGAGCTCACCGAGCAGCAGGGCGATCGTCGCACCGAACGGGATCGTGAACAGCGCCGTCGGCAGTGCCGAGACCTTGGTGACGAACCACGTCTGCTCGATGTACTCGCGCAGCTGGAACGGCGGGCGGAACGCCTGGCGCATGATGTCGGCGCCGAGGCCGAACAGCTTTCCGACCGGGGTCAGCGCCCGGGCGATCGGGCTGGGCGAGGTCACGAGTCCTGACCCCTGCGACCGCCGAAGATCCGGAACGAGTGCCGGCCCCGGCCCTGCTCGGCCTCCGCGGCCGGGGGCGCCGTGGGCTCGCCGTCGTCGGTGACCCGCGGGTGCACGTCGGTGGGCCGCTCGTCCGGGTCCGGCCGGGCGCCGGCCTCGGTCGGGGCCTCGGTCGCGGCCGCCTCGGTCGGGGCCTCCGTCGGGGACGCCTCGGTCGGGACCGCCTCGGTCGGGGCGTCGGACTGCGAGGGCACGACCTGGGTCTGCTCGGACGCCTCCGGGCCGGGCGCGCCACCGGCCACGACGGTCACCTGCTCGCGCTCCCGGCTCTCCGGACCCGCCCACGCGGAGCCGTCACCGCCGTCGCTGTTGGCGTAGGAGCGGCGGATCGCGTCCTGGGCGGGCTGGGGCAGCTCGTGCATCATCGCCTCGACGCGCTCCCGGCGGCGGTGCACGGCCGCCCGGTCGGGCACCCCGGGCGAGGGCTCGATCTGGTCCTTCATCTCCGGCAGGCCGGCCAGCTCGCCGGCCTCGGCCATCTCCTTCTCGGCCTGCGCGGTGTCCTTCTCCTCCGACATCCCGATCGGTCCCTGCCGGCGCCCGTTGAGGAACTGGGCCACCACCGGCTCCTCGGAGGTCAGCAGCACCTCCCGCGGGCCGAACATGGCCAGGTGCTTGCGGTAGAGCATCCCGATGTTGTCCGGCAGCGTCTGCGCGGTGTTGATGTCGTGGGTGACGATCAGGAACGTCGAGTCCGTCTGCGCGTTCAGGTCCACGATGAGCTGGTTCAGGTACGCCGTCCGCACCGGGTCCAGACCCGAGTCCGGCTCGTCGAACAGGATGATCTCCGGGTCCAGCACCAGCGCGCGGGCCAGTCCGGCCCGCTTGCGCATCCCGCCGGAGATCTCCCCGGGCAGCTTGCCCTCGTCGCCGGCCAGGCCGACCAGGTCCATCTTCTCCGCGACGATGTCGCGGATCGCCGACTCCGACTTCTTCGTGTGCTCGCGCAGCGGGAACGCGATGTTGTCGAAGAGGTTCATCGACCCGAACAGCGCGCCGTCCTGGAACAGCACCCCGAACAACTTGCGCAGCTCGTAGAGCCTCGACTCGCCGCAGGTCACCAGGTCGGTGTCGTTGATCATGATCGACCCCTTCTCCGGCTTGAGCAGCCCGATCAGGGTCTTCAGGAACACCGACTTGCCCGTACCCGACGGGCCGAGCAGCACCGAGACCTCACCCGGAGGCAGCGTCAGGGTCACGTCGGACCAGATGTTGGCCCGCCCGAAGGACTTCGAGAGTCCCTCGACCTTCACCTCGACACCGGTCACCCGCCGCCTCCTTGCGCCTGCTCCGAAGTCATCGCACCGCCTGGCCACCGGGCATGTCCGGGCCGGTGGGCCCGCCGACGTCCCCACCGGTGCTGATCCGGTCAACGACCGGGCCGCGCCTCGGTTACTTCCAGGTACGCGAAAGAGCGCGTTCGATACCAAACCATGTGATACGTTATGGTCACGGAACGTCGGAGAGTGACGACACGGAGTAGGCACCACCCGGACGTCATTGGGCCGTACCGACCAGGCGGTTCCGCCGTGCGGACGGTCACGATCTGCTCGCGGGGTCCTCGGGCCCACATCGGCGCACGGAGCGGGACCACCCGATCGGAGGCGTCACGCCGATCCGGGCAGCCCCGCTCCGGAGTGCTGCGCGATCATGGCCTGGTAGTCGTCGAACAGCGCGCGCAGCAGCGCCGGATCGCGGGGCGAGCAGGTCTGCTGGAACCCGGCCAGGATCGAGAGCCCGAGCACCGCGAGCCGCGCCGCGACGTCCCGGTCCGGGACGACTCCGACGATGACCTGCTCCACCGCCATCCGCCGCTGGGCGTCGACGCGCCGCTGCGAGCGTCCGACCTCGGTATCCATCGCCGACCAGGCCCGGATCGCGGCCTCGGAGTCGTGCGGGAGCTCGACGGTCAGCCGCTTGAGCACCTCCATCCGCTCGACCGGGTCGGCCGTGGCCCGCGCCATCTCGACCACCCTGGACGTCTGCTCGGCCTCCCAGTGCTGCAGCAGGGCGCGCACGAAACCGGCCCAGCTGCCGAAGTGGTGGTAGAACGACCCGCTGGTCACACCCAGTGCCCGGCACAGCGGGCCGATCTTCAGGCCGGCCGCCCCGTCCCGCGCGAGGATCGTCATCGCCGCGGCGAAGTACTGCTCGGCAGCGATCTGGCGACCGGATCTCCTGGGCACTGCCCACCACTCTCCCCCGGCTCCCGCGCGATCGGCGCGGAAGGCTCGTTCAGGTCGTCGTACGGCACCCGTCGTGCGGTTCCCGCCCGACCAGTCTGCCCGCCGGGGCCGACCGCGAGGACAGCCGCGCCCTGCGGAGCATTGACAGTAACGTAAGGTATGTTATTTTTCGGACGCAAGCCCGCATCGATCGACGTGGAGGGTGACGTGGCCGGGTTCTCGGACGAGGACGAGCTGTACCGCTACATCGGCGGCATCTTCGAGACCGCGCTGGCGGACCCCGAGCTGGAGCCGAAGCTCCGGGCGACCGGTCTGGTGCTGCGCCAGCAGTGCACCGAACCGGACAGCGCACTGATCATCGACCTGGCAGGCGGGAAGGTCTGGAGGGGCTCCGACCCGGGCGCCCCCGATGCCACGTCCACGATGACGATGTCCACCGAGACCGCCAACGCCTACTGGCAGGGCAAGGTCAACCTCACGTTCGCCATGGCCAAGGGCAAGGTGAAGGTGGACGGCACGATCACCAAGCTGCTCCAGCTCGCCCCGCTCTCGAAGCGCCTGTTCCCGGTCTACGTCGCACGCCTGCAGGCCGACGGGCGCGACGACCTGGTCGTCGCATGACCCCCTCCGCGGAGCGCCCGCACGACCCGATCGACATCTCCAGCTTCGCGTTCTGGGCCCGGCCGCCCGACGAGCGCGAGCGCTCTTTCGCCGAGCTGCGCCGCGACCGTCCGCTGTCCTGGCACCGCCCGGCCGAGACCGAGCTGCTGCCGAACCCCGACGACCCCGGGTTCTGGGCGATCGTCACGCACGCCGACATCGTGGCCGTGAGCCGCGACGCGGAGACGTTCGGATCCGGTCAGGAGTACGGCGGGGTGATGCTCGAGGACGTGCCCGAGGACGTCCTCGAGGCCGCGCACTCGATCCTCGCGATGGACGCCCCGCGGCACAACAGGTCGCGGCGGGTGATCAGCTCGGTGTTCACGCCGAGGCGGGTCCGCCGGATCGAGGAGCAGATCCGCGAGCAGGCCCGGATCATCGTCGACGACCTGCTGGCCGCCCCCGGCGAGACCGACTTCGTCACCGCGGTCTCCGCCCGGCTCCCGATGTGGACGATCTCGCAGATGATCGGCATCCCGGAGGAGCGGCGGCAGGAGGTCGCGGACGCCGCGAACGCGATGGTCGGCTGGAACGACCCGGACTACGTCGGCGACGGCGACCCGATGGGCGTGCTGCTCGACGCCCTGATGACCCTGCACACCGCGTCGTTCGCGCTCTCCGCGGCGCGCCGCGAGGAACCGGCCGACGACCTGATGACGGCGCTGGTGCAGGCCGAGGTCGACGGCGTCGCGCTCACCGACGAGGAGATCGCGGCGTTCTTCGTGCTGCTCTGCGTGGCCGGCAACGACACCACCCGCCAGACCGCCAGCCACGCGGTCCTGGCCCTGGCCCGCAACCCGGAGCAGCGCCGGAGGTTGGTCGAGGACTTCGACGGCCGGATCGCCGGCGCGGTCGAGGAGTTCGTCCGCTGGGCCAGCCCGGTGCTGACCTTCCGGCGTACCGCGCGCCGCGACGGCGAGATCCGCGGCCAGAGGATCGCCGAGGGCGAGAAGGTGGTGCTCTTCTACCACTCCGGCAATCGCGACGAGCAGGCGTTCGACGCCCCGGAAGTCTTCGACATCTCCCGCGACCCGAACCCGCAGATCGGGTTCGGTGGCGGCGGGCCGCACTTCTGCCTGGGCAGCCACCTGGCGCGGATGCAGCTGAACTCGCTGTTCGGCGAGCTGCTCACCCGGGTGCCGGACCTGGCCGTCGGAGAGCCCGAGTACCTGGCCGGCAACTTCATCAACGGCATCAAGCGCCTCCCGGTGACCGTCCCGGCGACGGGCTCGTGACGCCCGGGCCGGCTCCGGGCCACCGGGAGGCCGGGCTCAGCCCGCCGCGGCGGCGACCAGCTCGCGCTGGTCCTCGGCGTGGAACTGCTCCTCGAGCTGCTCGGGCTCGGCGTCGACGTCTATCACGAACAGGTCCGCCCCGCGGGCGGACTCGATCGCGCCGAGCCGCCGTCCGAGCTTGTCCATCGCGTACTCGGCCAGCTCGTTGATGTCGATCGCGA
Organism: Pseudonocardia sp. KRD291; assembly: GCF_019263595.1. GTDB lineage: Bacteria > Actinomycetota > Actinomycetes > Mycobacteriales > Pseudonocardiaceae > Pseudonocardia. The sequence goes on from NZ_JADQDD010000147.1 coordinate 13,444, forward strand.
ACGGCACCTGGCCCTCCGGGAACCGGTCCACGGTGCCGGTGACGACGCCCATCGCGGGCACCATCAGCTCCTGCATCCGCTCGTCGACGACGTCGTAGAGGCTGTCGTCGGCGGCGACGTGGCGCCGGCAGGTGAACGTGCCCCACGCCATGTGGCGGCGCTCGTCGTCACCGATGTGCTTGATGACCTTCTGCAGCCCGGGCAGGATGCCGCGCTCGGCGCAGATCTTGTGCCAGGCGAAGTAGCCGGTCAGCGCGAGCGTGCCCTCGACGATGTGGTTGTAGGTCACCGAGGCGCGGACCTGGTTGCGCGGCGACGGGTCGTCGCCGAGCGCGTAGAGGCTCTCCGGCAGCGCCTTGGTGAAGATCTCCATGTAGGCGTCGCTGTGCTCGATGTACTCGTGAAGATCGTCGGTCATGCCGATCGCGTCGAACCACAGCCGGAAGGCCTGGGTGTGCTTGGCCTCCTCGAACACGAACTGGGTCAGGTACATCTCGTCGGCGAAGCGGCCCTCGGCGGCCATCGCGGCCACGAACGGCTGCAGGTCCTGGGTCACCGACTCCTCGCCGGCCAGGAACTGGGCGGCGAGCGCGCAGCACTGCCAGCGCTCGTCGTCGGTCATCGCGGCGAAGTCGGCCGCGTCCTGGCTGAAGTCGATGTCGGCCGGGTTCCAGTGCTTCGCGTTGCCCTTGGAGAACAGGCGCAGCGGGAACGAGTCCTGCTTCAGCCCGCCCCCGGACAGGCTCGCGAACCCGTTCCGCTTGCCGTGCTCGATCGTCCGCTTCGTCGCCGTCACGTCCTGGCTCCTTTGCCGTCGGTGGTGGTGCGCGTCGATCTCTCTAGTACCGGATGAGGCCCCGGATGTTGCGCCCGGCGCGCATGTCCTCGTAACCCTCGTTCACCTGTTCGAGGGTGTACTCCTTGGTGATCAGCTCGCGGAGCTTGAGCTGCCCGAGGTTGTGCATCTCCAGCAGCCGCGGCACGTCGTGCTGGGCGGCGGAGCTGCCGAACAGGGCACCGCGGATCTGCTTCTCGTAGAGCGTGAGCTCGAGCAGCGACAGCGACGCCGTGTCCTCCTCGGCGTGCCCGAGCGCGGTGACCACGACCCGTCCGCCCTTACCGACGAGCTGCAGCGCCGGCTGCAGGTCGGTGCCCTCGGCCACGCCGGTGCACAGGATCGCGGCGTCGGCCAGCTGCCCGCGGGTCAGCCCGGACACGACCTCCCACGCCTCGTCGATGCTCGCGGCCGTGTGCGTGGCTCCGAGGGTCAGGGCCTGCTCGCGCTTGAACTCGACGGGGTCGACGGCGACGACGTAGCGGCACCCGGCGACCCGGGCGCCCTGGACCGCGTTCGCGCCGATCCCGCCGACGCCGATCACCACGGCCGAGTCGCCTGCGCGCAGATCCGCGGAGCGCACGGCCGAGCCGAACCCGGTCGTCACCCCGCAGCCGACGAGCGCGGCGAGGTCCAGCGGGAACCCCTCGTCGATCTTCACGACGGACTTCACCGGGACGACGGTGTGCCGGGCGAACGTGCCGAGCAGGCACATCTGGCCGACGTCCTCTCCCCGCGCGTGGAACCGGTAGGTGCCGTCCAGCTGCGGACCCAGGGTGGCCCCGGCGCCGTCGTTGCACAGGTTCGGCCACCCGCGGGCGCAGTACTGGCAGCGCCCGCAGCTGGGCAGGAACGTCATCACGACCGGGTCGCCGACGGCCACCTCGGTCACCCCGGGCCCGATCTCGGTGACCCGCCCGGCGCCCTCGTGGCCGCCGACCATCGGGTACGCGACCGGCAGGTCCCCGGTCACCATGTGCTCGTCGGAGTGGCAGAGACCGGATGCCGTCAGCTCGACGAGAACCTCGCCCGCCCGCGGGCCGTCGAGCTCGACCTCCTCGACCTCCCACTTGCCACCGGGTTCCCAGAGCACCGCCGCGGTCGTCCTCATGGCCCGATCATGA